>CACYBK010000099.1 GCA_902772635.1 uncultured Lachnospiraceae bacterium
CCGCTCTTTTATGTTATCATATCGTTTGTCAGGCGGCTTTTTGAAAGGACATGAAGTGGCACAGGAGCAGAGGATAAATATAATAGGGGCAGGCCTTTCCGGGCTTTCCGCCGCATATACCCTTGCGCAGGGAGGCTTTCTGGTCCGCCTCATCAGCGTGCAGCCCTCCGAAAGGGCGCAGTCAAATCTTGCCGAGGGCGGCATCAACGCGGCGCTTGACGTGATGGGCGAAGAGGATGATCCCATGCAGCATATGGAGGATACCATGGAATGCGGCTGCGACCTCGCAGACCCTTTGATGGTGAAGGGGCTTTGCGAGGGGGCGCCTCCTATCATAAAGGAGCTTGAAAGGCTCGGAATGCCCTTTCACAGAAATAATGGAAAGATAGTCCAGAGGTTTTTCGGCGGACAGAAGAAGAGGCGGGCGGCCTATTCGGGGAGCATCACGGGGAAGGCGCTTACTTCCACGATGATAGACGCTGTGAGGCGATTTGAAGCTGAGGGCAAGGTAGAGAGGTTATTTTCCCACTTCCTTATCGATATTGATCTAAGGGAAGGTGAACTCCACAGCATATTTGTAAGAAACGATTATACGAATGAGATCAATGAATTCTTCGGTCCCACTATCTTTTGCTTTGGCGGGATGAACGGGATCTTTCCCGGGATGACTACCGGAACATACGCAAACACGGGCTCTGCCACAGCGCTTTTGTTTTCGTCCGGCTTTTCCTATTCAAATCTTGAATTCATCCAATATCACCCGACTACGATAAAGATAGCGGGTAAACGGCTTCTCGTATCTGAGGCCGCAAGGGGGGAAGGCGGAAGGCTCTTTTACTTTGACGGTGACAAAAAGAATTATTTTCTTGAGGAAAAATACGGGGAGAGAGGAAACCTGATGCCCCGGGATGTGGTATCAAGGGAGATCGCTTTTTCAAATAAAGAAGTATTTCTTGATATGAAGGGGGTAGAGGATCAAAAATGGGGCTATGAGCTCAAGGAACTTCGGGAGGAGCTTATTTATTATCTTTCTCTTGATCCCAAAAAAGAATATATCCCCGTGGCGCCGGGCATTCACTTTTTCATGGGCGGGCTTTCAGTTGACAGGGAGCACAGGACTTCCGTTAAAGGCTGCTATGCCGCAGGGGAATGTGCCTGTGCTTATCACGGCGCGAACAGGATGGGAGGAAATTCCCTTCTCGGGGCCATATACGGCGGGAAGAAAGCGGCGGAGACATTGATATCCGATATCAAAAACGGACTTTCGCTTCCGGAAGCAAAAGGAGATGAAGCGCTTCCCGTCAACCATTCATACAGGATGATGAATGAAAGGGAGCAGATGATAGATATTGAGAGGGCAATGATCCTTTCTGATGCTATGGGGGTTGTAAGGGAGAAGAGCAGCCTTGAAAGAGCTGATGACAAGCTAAATGACATTTTGAAAAGACTTTCTGCAGATATTTCAAAGGAGCTCTTTCAAAGAGTATATCTTTCAAAGGCCATGATAAAATGCGCCCTTAAGAGAGAGGAATCAAGGGGAGCGCATTACAGGTCCGACTATCCCGAAAGGAGAGCGGAGTTCCAAAAAACGACAACAGCATATTTTTTGGATGGCGCGGCTTCGGTTTCCTTTGAAGAGATCGGGAGGGCATGATGGAAAAGACTCTTCGCATCAGAAGGCAGGAAAATCCTTTCGCTTCGCCTTATTTTGAAGAATACAGGGTGCCGTTTGAAGATAAAAATATGACGATAGCGGTCGCGCTTTTGAATCTCACGGAGGATCAGCGGATAAAGGTGGAGGGTACACATCCCTTCAGGCCCGTGGCTTTTGACCACAGCTGCCATCAGAAGCGCTGCGGCGCCTGTGCGATAGTGATAAACGACCACCCCGCTCTTGCCTGCGACACAAGGCTTTCCTCATTTTCAGGGGATGTCATCAAGATAGAGCCGCTGAAAAAATTCCCGATCATCCTTGATCTCCTTTGTGACAGGAGCAGCATTTTTGAAAGGATGAAGGAGCTTGATGTCTGGATCGAGGGAGACAGCGGGCTTCAGGGCGAGGAGATATCCTATGAAGCCACAAGATGTATCAAATGCGGGCTCTGCCTTGAGGTATGCCCCAATTTTTACAGGGAAGGTGCGTTCGGCGGGATGGCCGCAATGGCGGAACAGGCAGCTTTGCTTGCAAAGATACCGCCGGAGCAGAGGAAGAAGGCCGCAAAGAATTACAAGAGATCGGTCTTTGACGGCTGTGGAAAGTCGCTTGCCTGCCGGGATATATGTCCTGTCAAGCTTGATATAGAAGAACTGCTTGTGAGAAGCAATGCGGCCGCGATATGGAAGAGATGGCTTAAGTATCAGGAAACTGGTGTGATTGGTTTTTGTAAAGGAGGGTAATTTATGGGACTGTTTGACAAGATGATGAGTTCCGTCAAGGACGGGATCGCGGGGGCTATCAAAGGCAGCGCATCCGCTTCGCTTCAGAGCGACTGGAAGGGTGACAGGAAGATAGTATTAAGGGATCCCGCACCGGAAAACCTTGATGAACTGAAGGCAGCGGTTGATGTTCATGATCCGGGAAGCGTTGCGGCTTATTATGTTTATGCGGTCTTCGCAGTAACTGCCGATCTTGAGACCGGGATCTCCATGATGAAATATCTCTATGCGGATCTTGAGCCCTTCGGACGCGGCTTTACAGAGGGCGGTGCCTCAGGTCGCGGCGGATGGGACCAGTATTTCAACGACAGGATAAAGGATGATGATTACCGCTGGCTGCCGAGGGCTTATTTTGACGGAGCGGCGGCAGCAAACGGCTTCCATCCCGCAATGCCGCTTTCGGTAACGCTTCATTACAATTCACCCAATACGGATACATTGAATTCACAGAGCCTCGAGCAGCTTGGGAGACTCAATATTGTCTACTATGTACAGAGCAATGCGGCCGGGAACAAGGTAAATATCGAGCTCAGCCGTTTTGACGGGAGCGACAGGTGGTATGTGACAAAGGGAACTGTTTCGTCAGCCCTTTTCTATGACCAGCGCGCGGCCTTGACGGCGGAAGCAAGAGCGAAGCTATGGTCCTGAAGCTTTATCATGTCGGCTTCCTTGAGATAAAAGAGCCTGACATCCGTTTTGGAAGAAAAAACGCGGATTTCGGGCAGGGCTTTTATCTCTCGCCTGACCTTTCATTTTCCCGCCGCTGGGCAAGAGCGGAGAAGGGGAAGGAGACTTATTTGAACGCCTATGAGCTTGACACGGAAGGCCTCAGGGTAAAGGAGCTTAAGAGGGACTCGGAGTGGTTTTCCTACATCTCAAAAAACAGGAATAATGAGCCCGATGCCCTCATAGACTTTGATGTGATTAAAGGCCCCATAGCAAATGACATAATATACGACCTTCTCGGTGTGACCACAAGCGGCTTTTTGGATGATCTGACTGCGATAAAGATCCTTTCCATGGGGCCGGAATATACACAGGTCGTGTTAAAGACAGATAAAGCAAACAGTTCGCTCCACTTTATTTCTTCGGAAGTCCTTGATCCAAAGGAGATGGAGATCAACGGGAAAGAGGTGGAGAGGGAAGAAGAGGAGTTTCAAAAAGCGGTCTCAGAGATTTTGCTCGAATAGAAAAAACAAAAAAACTGCCGGAGCTATCGAAAAGCTTCCGGCATTTTTTTTATTAAAGAGAAATCACCCAACTATCTTTTTCGCGAAGTCGGCAGCGGCGGCAAGATCATTTTCATTCGGGCGCCCTTTGTGCATGGGACCAAATGATCCCCGGCAATAGAATTCCTCCTTTGCCTGGGGAATGTTCTTTTCTGCAAGGAGCTTTCCGACCTGCTTGTAGGTTGATTTTACGAGGGCTGCCGTGCTTACGTTTACGACCTTTCCTACTTTCACATTGATATTTGAAACGAAATCCTTTACATGATCATCCACACCGTAGGCATATACAGAGCTTCCGAGGAAAAGGATGTCAACGTCTTCTGTAAGGGGACTGTCAGTAGTCAATGCTTCAACGCCGAGAGCCTTTGCTATAGCCTCTGCAAGCTTCTTTACATTTCCTCCTCTTGAATAATATCTTACTGCGACTCTCATTTCAAAAACCTCCAAAAAACATCAAAAACCAAGAGTGTCATTTACAAGGATCACATGTATCCTGTCCTTGTGGCGTGAAAATCGTGTGATCAAAAACTGGCAACAGATGGTATCCGGAGATTTGCAGTCCATACAAGTTCCGGTCTTTGAGCAGGGTGTATCAAGTCCGAAGCGCTGTGCGTTGATGGGAGCCGCGACATTCCTTGCTCTTTTCATCGCACCGTCAAGATTATCGCATATCTTGTTCATTCCCACAATGAATATTACTTTTTTCGGACCCTGGGCTATATATGAGACACGGTTTGAATTACCGTCGATATTTACAATGATGCCGTCCTGTGTCATCGCGTTTGCGCTTGCAAGAAAGACATCTGCGCCATAGCCCTTGAGGAGAGCTTCGCGTTTGTCAGAAAAAGCGTCCCGGTCTATAAAATCATAATCTCCGTTTTTGATGGCTTCCACAAGCCCGATCTCGTGTGCACTCATCGCGCCGCCCATTGTGACTGACGATCCCTTTTCGATGAGGGAGAGAGCTGTCTTTAAGGCCTCCTCCCTGTCTTTGGCGTAATATCCCGTCATATTTCTCGATTCAAGTCCTTTGATGACGGTTGAAGCAAGAAGCTCGTTTCTTTTTTTAATGAATTCGTCCATTTCAATAATCCTTTCTCTAAGGAGCCGGAGAGTGCCATCATGATCTTCCGGTCGAGCCGAAGCCGCCGTTTCCTCTGTCTGTTTCCGAAAGTGAATCTGCTTCCTCAAATTCCACGGGAAGGAAGGGGAGTATCACAAGCTGCGCTATCCGCTCACCAACGGTGATAGTCCTTTCCTCCTTTGAATCATTGTGGAGCGGGACCATAAGCTCACCTCTGTAATCCGAATCGATCACCGCCACGCAGTTTGCGGGGCGTATGCCCTCCTTTACGGCAAGGCCTGACCGCGCAAACACGCCCCCGAAGTAGTACTCAGGTATCTCCATCGAAAGTCCCGTCTTTATAAGCTTAGTCTCGCCCGGCGGAAGTGAAACCTCCTCTATTGAGTAGATATCGTACCCTGCGGCAGAGGCGCTCCCTCTCTTCGGTATCATAGCTTTTTCATCCAGTCTTTTGATCTTCATTTTCATATCCAAAATCCTTTGTATAAAAACTGTTCATTCCCGCATATTTTAGGCAACCCTCCCCGGTTTTTCAACCGAAAAAATGAACCCGGGGAAAAATGGTCCCTTGACTCCGTCCCCTGGGTTCATTTCCCCTGGGTTCATTTTTTTATCAAGTCATTTTTATCGGACACCTCAGAGACTACTATTAAGCCATCAAAGGTATTAATTGAAAAAGCAAATGGTATCTCAAAATGATTTTTCGAGGAGGTGTGACGATGAGCAAAGCAGATTATTCATTGGAGATAGTTGAAAACAGAGACACAAGATATGAAGAGTATGAAGAACTGGTTCTTCGGAGGGATCAGCTTTTAAAGAAAACAGGTTCCATTCAGATCGCCTACACAAAAGAATTCGGCGAGCTGTTGTGCAGGAATTTTGAACTGAAGATTGAGTGCATCAAGAAGAAAAAGACGATCAGCTACTGCCGAAGGAGAATGAACAGAGGTCTTCCCATCGATACGGCCCGCATGCAGGAAGAGATAGAGCACGAGATGACACTTTACAACGATCAGCTTAAGGAAATGCTTTATGAAAACGAATCAGCAAAAAAGGCCGTCAAAAGCAACAAATATGAAGTGATCAGAGCGAAGAAGATATACAAAAGGCTCGTAAAACTCCTTCATCCCGACATCAACAAAAAGACAGCTGAAAATGCCGATCTGATGGAGCTTTGGGAAAGAATAGCAGTTGCTTATCAGAAAACGGATGTTGACGCGCTTAATGATCTTGAGGTTCTCGTCAAAAGGGGTATGGAGGCGCTCGGGGATGACAGCTTTGAGCTTCAGCTTGACGACATAGAAGAAAGAATAGAGCGCATTGAAAACTAGATCAACGAGATACTCACAACAGAACCTTATACTTACAGAGAACTGCTCTTTGATGAGGAAAAGAAGAATGAATTCAAAGAAAAGCTTCAGGCTGAGTATGACGATTTTGAGCAGTATCTCGAGAGCCTTACAAAGACGCTCGATGAAATGCTCTGCGAGGGAGAGGTGAAGATAGTATGGCAAATGAACTGACCGCTGAAAAAAAGAATTTCGTATCCCTTATGACTGAAAAGCCTCTTTCGGACCTGATCAAACCCTTAAGTCGAGAGATACTGCTCTTTGATTCCTACATAGCGGGAACAACCCATATCAAGGATGAGTCAGTCTTTGAGGGCATAAAGGAGGGCGATCGGCTGATCCTTCAAAGGGAGCCTTTGAACAATTTTGACGAAAATGCGATCCTCGTATTGAATGAAAAAAAACAAAAACTGGGCTATATCCCTGAGAAAGATAATATCGTATTTACAAGGCTTATGGATGCTGGAAAGTGTCTTTTTGCAAAGGTTAAATATTACGAGCCTAAAGGCGCATTCAAGAAGATCGGTATTGACATATATCTGGTGGATTTTTGAGGTATTGCCTATGAATAACAGTGAATTGTGCGGGATCGCAAAAAAACTTGAGAACCGCGGAGATATCGAGCGTGCTTACCAGTTCTATCTTGAGGCAGCGATAGCAGAGGATGACGGGGAGGCTATGAACGCACTTGCAAAGATGTATTTCGAGGGAGATTATGTCAGAGAGAGCTATGACAAGGCCGGGAAATTTTTTGGCATGGCTTATGACAGGAAAGCAGATGTTGATCCGGGGGCATTGATAATTGCCGGGTGCTATTTTGAAAAGCGTGCTGAAGAAAATGAGAAAAATCTCGACTTTGCTATGAAGTATTATCAGGCGGCTGCGGATCTTGGGGAATCATACGGTCACGAATGCCTTGGCAAGATATATTTTGAACTTGGGGATTATGGCAAGGCCTATGAGAATCTGAAATTGGGAGATGGTAATAACCCGCTTGGATTATATTATCTTGGAAGGCTCTATGATGAAGGACTTTTTGTGGATCAGGATAGAATGAGAGCGATAGAGCTTTATGAAAAGGCGGTTTTGTGCGGCCGTGAGTATGAGGAAGAGTGTGGCATGGATGAGCATAGCGAAAAAGCGAAGGAACGCCTTTATGAGCTTGATGTTCAATAAAACATAGTTATAAATAAGGTACAATAAATTTCCCACAATATAATGAAACGCCCCCTTTATTATGGTATGATCAGACAGTGATCTTCCGATTCCATAATAAAGGGGGCTTTTCCATGCCAAAGGGAACAAATCAGAAATTCAAGCTTTATTATCTCGCACGTATAATGGTTGAAAAGACCGACGACGAGCATATGATCACCATGCCGGAGATAAAGGCGGCACTTGAAGCCTATGGCTGCACCGCTGATCGAAAGAGTCTTTACGATGATCTGGAGGCTCTGAGGGTTCTTGGGATAGATGTGGTCGGCGAAAAGGTCGGCCGGAATTTCTATTATCATGTCGGCAGCAAGCAGTTTGAGATAGCGGAACTGAAGCTCCTCGTGGATGCGATCCAGTCTTCAAAATTCATCACGGAGAAGAAATCAAATGAACTCATCAAAAAGCTGACCGGTATGGCAAGTACTTATGAGGCAAGCCAGCTCAAGCGGCAAGTAGTGGTACAGGGCAGGGTCAAGACCATGAACGAGTCCATTTATTATTGTGTGGACGACGTGCACCGAGCTATTGCTGAGAACAAAAAGATCTCATTTGAATATATGAAATGGAACGAGGAAAAGAATCTCATTCCCCGAAAGGAGGGCTCCTATGTGGTAAGCCCCTGGGCACTTACCTGGGATGATGAGAATTACTATCTTATAGCATATGATGAGGAAGCGGAAAAGATCAAGCATTTCCGCGTGGACAAGTTGAAAAGCGTGAAGGTTCTTGAGACAAAACGTTCCGGGAAAGAAAAATTCAGGGAATTCAATCTTGCGGATTATTCCAAAATGAGTTTTGGAATGTACGGCGGAGAGCCGACAAAGGTGAAGATCACCTTCGAAAACAATATGGCAGGCGTCTTCATTGACAGATTCGGGCGGGATATAGCCATACATCCTTCAAAGAAAAAGGGATGGTCTGAAACAGCGGTTGATGTCGCTGTAAGCGACCAGTTTTTCGGGTGGATATTTGCACTTGGAACTAGCGTGAAGATAGTTGGCCCCAAGGAAGTGGTAAAGAGGTTCAAGGCTGAGCTTAAGGAAAGAAGCAGGATATATGAATAATATAAATACAGTGATCTTTGATATGGATGGGACCGTCCTTAATACACTTGATGATCTGACAAATGCGGTGAATCACGTTTTTTCGCAGTTTGATCTTCCGCCCAGAAGCCATGACGATTACAGGAGATTCTTTGGAAACGGGATCAGATATTCGATGAAATGCGCAGCCCCGGAAGGCACGCCGGAGTCACTTCTTGATGAGATGCTGCCGGTATTTACAGAGTATTATGACAAACACTGCCTTGACAATACAAGGCCCTATGAAGGGATATTGCCTCTGATGAAAGATCTCAAAGACAAGGGCTATAAGATGGCTATAGTATCAAACAAGATAGATTCCGCGGTAAAGGAATTGAATGAACGGTTCTTCTGCGAATATGTCACTGTAGCCATTGGCGAAAAAACCGGGATAAAGAGAAAGCCTGCACCCGATACAGTCCTTGCAGCGCTTGAAGAACTGCACTCTTCACGGGAGGAAGCCGTTTATATTGGGGATTCCGAGGTTGACCTTTTGACCGCGAAAAACTCCGGACTTCCCTGCATCAATGTGCTTTGGGGATTTCGAGACAGGGATTTTCTTTTAAAGACCGGCGCAACGGTATTTGCAGAGCGTCCGGAGGATGTTATATCTATACTTGATCAGTAAAAAGGATTCGAAAAAATGAGTACAAAACATTCTAACAGGCACTTTCGCCTAACTATATTTATTATGCTGGGAGTATGTTTTATGTTTTCATTATCTGGCTGTGGGAAACCATTTCATAAGACCGATGGCGACGGCATGGTCTACAAACCTTTTTATGCCGAGATCTCGCAGGATCTGGCAAAAAATATGATGCAGGATGATGACGGCCATGTCATTGTCGATGTCCGAAGGGCTGATGAATACGAAAAGGGACATATCCCGGGAGCAATACTGATCCCGAATGAGAGTATTACCGATACTCCGCCCAAAGAACTGCCGGACAAATATCAGATCATACTTTTATATTGCCGTACCGGCAGACGAAGCAAGGAAGCAGCACAAAAGCTTGTGGACATGGGATATAGGAATGTCTATGAGTTTGGAGGCATTGAAGACTGGACGGGAGAAATTGTTGCTGATTGACTGAAAGCCGGTGAGGTGTCGGAAATGGTTTCATATATCAAATGTCAGGAGGGCAACAAAGAAATGCAAAAGTTGGAAGAATATGTAAGAAGCGTTCCGGATTTTCCGAAGGAAGGTGTTGTTTTCAGGGATATCACTTCTGTACTGCAGGATGCAGACGGCTTTCATCTTGCGATCGATGAGATGATGAACGCCTTGAAGGGCGTGGATTTTGACGTGATCGTCGGAGCCGAATCAAGGGGCTTTATCCTTGGCTCTCCTATAGCGTATACACTTCACAAACCCTTCGTACTTGTACGTAAAAAGGGGAAACTTCCTTTTACGACTATATCGAAGGATTATTCTCTTGAATACGGCACAGCTACTCTTGAGATGCATACTGATTCAATAAAAGAGGGGCAAAAGGTAGTAATAATCGATGATCTTATAGCCACCGGAGGAACACTTCACTGTGCCGCAAAAATTATCGAGGCGCTTGGAGGCAAGGTGGTAAAGATAATCTGTCTCATGGAACTCAAGGGCTTAAAGGGAAGGGAACTGTTAAAAGACTACGATATATCCTCGATGATAGCTTACGAAGGCAAATAAACCAATGAGTTCGGCGGCATAGATGACTGGACAGCAGGCATAGTTTTTTCAGTAAGAAGAATCATGTCGCGAAGAGAGATCATGCGTCCCCAGGGACCATTATGGAGAGGGAAGAATGTTATACATAGGTATTGACCTTGGCACCTCCGCAGTGAAGCTTCTTCTTATGGAGGAGGGCGGAAAGGTATTAAAGACTGTTTCGAGGGATTATCCCTGCGCCTATCCTCATCCCGGCTGGTCAGAGCAGGATCCTGCGCTTTGGTATGAAAACACTGTTGAGGGACTGAAGGAACTCCTTAAAGAGACAGACAGGAGTGAGGTCGCAGGGATCGGCATCGCAGGGCAGATGCACGGACTTGTGCTTCTTGACAACAACGATAATGTTCTCCGTCCGGCCATACTCTGGAATGACGGGCGAAGTTCAAAGGAAAATGATCATCTGAATGATAGTATCGGCAGGGAGCAGATCTCAAAGTATACAGGAAATATTTCATTCACAGGCTTTACAGCGTCAAAGCTTCTTTGGGTGAAAAACAATGAGCCCGCGGTCTTTTCAAGGATCAAAAGGATAATGCTTCCGAAGGATTATCTTGCCTACCGCCTGACAGGCATAAGCGTCACGGATTATTCAGATGCTTCGGGAATGCTTCTTCTTGATGTGAAAAACCGGCGCTGGTCCCCTGAGATGCTTGATATATGCAGTGTCAAAGAGGATATGCTGCCGCATCTTCATGAAAGCTATGAGGTCATCGGGACGCTCGCAAAAGAAGCCGCAGAAGAACTTGATCTAAAAGTGTCAGTGAAGGTCGTTGCGGGAGCAGGAGACAATGCTGCCTCGGCAGTTGGCACCGGCACAGTGGGAGATGGAAAATGCAATCTTTCACTTGGCACCAGCGGCACTCTTTTCATATCATCAAAAAAATTCCTTATGGATAAACATAATGCTCTCCATGCCTTCGCCCATGCTGACGGTCATTATCATCTGATGGGATGTATACTTTCCGCGGCAGCCTGCAACAAATGGTGGATGGATGATATTCTAAGAACCAAAGATTATGCGGCGGAGCAGCAGGGGATAGGAGAAGAACTCCTTGGAAATAATCGTGTCTTCTTTCTTCCTTACCTCATGGGAGAGCGCTCTCCGCATAATGATCCCAAAGCCAGAGCAGCATTTATCGGGATGTCAATGGATACTCAAAGAGAATATATGACGGCCGCCGTGCTTGAGGGAGTTGCCTTTGCGCTTCGTGACTGCATGGAGATAGCCCGCTCACTGGGACTTGATATTGAGCGCTCAACGATCGTTGGGGGCGGTGCAAAAAGTCCTCTTTGGAAGAAAATGATCGCAAATATAATGGATATAAGTCTTGATGTGCCGGAAAATGAGGAAGGACCGTCACTTGGCGCTGCAATGCTTTCTGCTGTCGGCTGTGGCGCATACAAGGATGTAAATGAGGCAGCGGAACACATAGTGAAAGTAAGGGAGACTCTGGAGCCACAGAAAGAACTTGTGAAGAGATACGATGAGAAATATCATATCTGGAGGGAATATTATCCTGCGCTAAAAGACATTTGAGGAGGAACCATTATGCGAAATATTCCAAAGGTAAAGGTTGGCATAGTCGCCGTGAGCCGGGATTGCTTCCCGGAGACTCTGTCAGTGAACAGAAGAAAGGCTCTGGTCGCAGCCTATAAGGAAAGGTTTGATGAAGAAGACATTTATGAGTGCCCCATATGTATTGTGGAAAGCGAGATCCATATGGTGCAGGCCCTTTCGGATATTAAGAAGGCTGGCTGCAATGCCTTGTGCGTATATCTTGGAAATTTCGGGCCGGAAATATCGGAGACCCTTCTTGCAAAACATTTTGAAGGGCCGAAGATGTTTATAGCGGCTGCTGAGGAATCACAAAATGACCTTGTTCAGGGCAGAGGCGACGCATTTTGCGGGATGCTGAATGCAAGCTACAATCTCGCTCTTCGCTCGGTAAAAGCCTATATTCCGGAATACCCCGTTGGAGACGCGCAGGAATGCGCCGAAATGATCCATGATTTTCTTCCGATAGCAAGAGCAGTAATAGGCCTTTCCAATCTGAAAATAATATCCTTTGGCCCGAGACCTCTTAACTTCCTCGCCTGCAATGCGCCCATACAGCAGCTTTACAACCTGGGAGTGGAGATCGAGGAGAATTCCGAGCTTGATCTTTTCTCGGCATATAAAAAGCATGAAAACGACAAAAGGATCCCGGACGTTGTAAAGGATATGGAAAATGAGCTTCTGAGCGGAAACAAAAAGCCCGAAATCCTTGCAAAGCTTGCGCAGTATGAGCTCACACTTCTGGACTGGATAGAGGAGCACAAGGGCTACAGAGAGTATGTTGCCATAGCAGGAAAATGCTGGCCCGCTTTTCAGACCGAGTTTCGCTTTGTCCCCTGCTATGTAAACAGCCGGCTTACCGGAAGGGGGATACCCGTTTCCTGCGAGGTGGATATATACGGATGTCTTTCAGAATACATCGGAACCTGTGTAAGCGAAGACATCGTCACCCTTCTTGATATCAACAATTCAGTTCCCAAGGATATGTACAAAGAGTCTATAGAAGGAAAATTTGATTACAAACTCACGGATACCTTTATGGGCTTCCATTGCGGAAATACATGTTCAAAGAAGCTTTCAGCCTGTGAAATGAAAAACCAGATGATAATGGCGCGTTCGCTTCCCGAGGAGGTTACAAACGGTACGCTTGAAGGGGACATTGCCCCCGGGGATATTACCTTCTATCGGCTTCAATCCACTGCAGACAACAGGCTTTGCGCGTATCTCGCGCAGGGGGAGGTGCTCCCCGTGGCCACCAGATCCTTCGGCGGCATAGGAGTGTTTGCGATCAGGGAGATGGGCAGGTTCTATCGTCATGTGCTGATAGAAAAAAATTTCCCCCATCACGGAGCAGTCACCTTCGGCCATCACGGAAAGGCGCTCTTTGAGGTATTTAAGTACCTTAATGTACCGGTAGAGGATATCAATTACAATCAGCCCGCTTCTCTTCCATATCCCACAGAGAATCCCTTTGTCTGAGTATTTGATCCAAAGCTGACAGGGCTGTTTTTGAAGAGCCTTGGCGAGGAGGCATCGTCGTAATAGGAAAAATGACCCCTTGACTCCCCGGGGGTCATAATAAAGAAATATGAGGTAGATCATGGATATTAATATTCTTTTGGCCCTGCAGGATTTCAGGAATGGGGCAGGATCGTGCTTGACGGATTTCATGACAAAGATGAGCTTTATCGGGGAAATGAAAACGGTGCTCATCATCATGGCGCTCATCTATTGGTGTGTAAGCAAGGAATACGGCAATTATCTTCTGATGGGCTGGAGCGGCAGCAGGGTAGTCAATGGTTTGCTGAAAGTGACGGCCTGTGCCTACCGTCCGTGGATCAGGGATGTGCGGATCGTGCCGGATTCCGCTGCCCTTGCAGCCGCGACAGGTTATTCTTTTCCGAGCGGACACAGCATGAATGCTGCAGCGCTTTATGGCGGCATTGCAATCCGAAAGGAGCTGCCAAAAGTCCTTAGGTTTGTGGCACTTGCGATTGTCGTGCTTATTGCCTTCAGCCGTAATTTTCTGGGAGTGCATACGCCTCAGGATACTTTGGTAGGAGTAATAGCCGGCCTGCTTGTGATGTGGCTGACATTCAAACTGACCGTATGGCTTAAAGAGCATCAGGAGAAGGATGTGATCGTGGCCTGCCTTGGCATTGCGGCCGCTGTTGCGGTAGCGGTATTCGCAGCGCTCAAATCCTATCCAATGGATTATGATGCAACAGGGAAACTGTTGGTAGACGGGGCAAAGATGGCCAATGATACCTACAAAGGCGTCGGCTGGTGCGTGGGTTTTCTGCTGGGCTGGCTTTTGGAAAGGAGATTTGTTGGCTTTTCAACCGAAGTTTCTTTGATGACGAGGATCGTCAGACTCGCGACAGGACTTCTCAGCTTTTATGCCGTAAGCCTGATCCTTGCGCCGCTCTTCAAAAGCCTGATCCCCGGTGTGGCAGGGACGATAATAGCATGCTTTATCGAGATGTTTTATGTCGTACTTATATTTCCGCTTCTCATAAAGTGTTTTGAAGCACGTAGACATGGCGTTCACAAATAAAGGAGTACAAAAAAGCAATGGAACAGGATCAATATCTGACATTATTTCAAGACTATACGAAGAGGATGAGGGAGATCCGTTTATTATCCACTCCGGACCTCTATGATATAAAAGATGCAGATGATTTTGAGAGGATACTTATAGAGAATTTTCAAAAGATCGGGGAACTGGCCGTAGAAAACCGGAAGGTGATCAATGATGTGTTAAAGCCTATGATCTCTGCGGATACGGAACTTACGGATGAGATGCGTAAGATGCTTTTACAGTTTGACAAGCTTCTTGTGGACGAGGATTCCATGGAGGAGGTGGATGTCCATCTTTCCGAGATCATCAACAGGATACTGACCGAGCATGAGCTCATGGTTGACGAGGATGATGATGAAAATGAAAAAGTTCTGGCTATGGCAAAGAAGGTGAAAAGGGATTATTTTCTGATCTCTGCCTTGACAAGATATGACAGCGATGAACTGGAGGAGACCAGAAGGCAGGCAATTGAAAACAGAAACGCGCTCTCAGCGTATCTTAAGAAGGATGCCTTTTCGCTCTTAAACGATGAAGCCAAGGGCGCGGCTCTCCAGTTTTCCCTCATGGGGGCACTTCTGTACGAGAGCAATTATTATGCGATGCCCGATTCCTGGTGGGATGAGTGTCTTTTGATCCTTGATCAGGCGAGCGGGATCTTTAATGATCCGTTTTTCCGGGAGCAGCTTCCGGACTATGATTGGGAAACATACAGATTCCGGATCTACTATTACGGCAGTTTTTTGGCATATTCCTTTATCCCGCGGTATGTGGCAAAAAAAGTATATGTTTATGCTGATAAAGCAGTAGAGTTTCTTTTGCACAACGACAATGAGGATATCAGTGCGGCCGTAAATGTGCAGCAGGAAAAAGATCTTCGTTACATGGCTTCGGTCATTGCGGGTTATACTCCGGCAAGAGAAGCCTGTGATCTTTTTTACAGTGCCTATGAAGCAAGAGACAAAGAGGATTATTCATTGACAGGTATCAACGAGAATCTGGATACCCCGTCGCTGTATCTGAATACTGCGAAGATGACAAATCTTGATCTTACTGAGAAGGACTTTGACAGATATATTCAGATAGAAAGAGATGTCCTTGACTATATTTATAATATTCCAAAGCAGAGCAGCGTTTATATGAAATGCATAACCTTGCTTACGAACTTTCCCCAATGCTTTCAGGAAACTCCCGGCGCTCTGACGATGGAAGAATTCTGTATCAAGGCCTTTGCTGCAGTACATCCGCCGACATATGTCCATGTCAATATGGTGGCGAGGTTCGCTGAATGTATGGCAAGACATCTCATTGAGATCGATCCAAAGCTCTTTATAGGCTTTCCCGGTTGCGAAACTGTAGATCAGGTCATTTCAAAAAAGGAGGAGATCCTTTATTACACATACCATTCCGCCCTTTGCCATGACCTTGGAAAATTGTTCATTGTGGATGTCGTCTCCATGTACGGGAGAAATCTTCTGGATGATGAATTTTCAATGATAAAGAGCCATCCCATGACAGGCGCGCGTATCGCGGCCATGCATGCCTCCACCCGTGATTATGTGGATGTGATCAAAGGTCATCATATGTGGTACGACTGCTCGAGAGGATATCCTGCCGGTTTTGATACAAGAAAGAGTCCTTACAAGACGATCATTGATATTGTGCTTGCGGCAGACTGTCTTGATGCGGCAACAGATACGGTAGGGCGAAGTTACAACAGAGGCAAGACATTTGACGATTATGAACAGGAGATCAAAGAGGGAGCGGGAACACATTATGCGCCGTTTCTGGTAGACCTTTTTGAAAGGAAAGAAGTGCGGGAGGATATTATTTATCTTCTTGGCGGAGGACGAAACCGGATGTATAGAGAACTCTATATGCTTCTGAAATAAAAACGGGGCTGTCGCAATAATGCGACAGCCCCTTGTCTACAGTCTGAATGCTCCATACGTTACGCATGGAGCATTTTCAACCAATTCATTTTATCTGTTTTTGTCAGGCCAGCATCTTTTTCGCTTTTGCTAACAGAACAATATAAACAATAAATACGATCACCTCTAATACAAGCTCTATGATAGAAAATATACTGCCCAATTTCGAAAGGTTTCCGACAACAATAAGTGCTGCAACAACGCAGTAAAGTATGAGGATGATCACCTTAAGGTTGCGTCCGAGTTTAGCTACCTGTGCATTTTGAAGCTTATCTGCAAGAACGACGATACCGGCTACAGCATATTCGATCACTGCAACAGAAGTGATCTTCTGCGCAAGGCTCAGCCATGATGATACAGGAGGCGCAGCAACCTGCGTAGCTGATGCTGCAATACCAGCTATCAGGCTTACAATACAAAGAATGAAGGCGGTATTGAACTTGTTCTCATCTTTGCGTGCAGTACCTAATCCAACCAGATTAAGAATAATTGCTATAACTCCTATTATTAAACCGATCAGCGCCAAGACCGATCCGATTCCGGCACCTACCAGTGCTCCCGATGCCGCCTGCGCTGAAGCCTCTGCAACTTCAACAAGAGCAACTGTGTTTGCTGCAGCAACAATCACCCCGACTATCATCAGTAAAGTACTGATCAATGAGATCCACTGCGCGGTAAGAATTTTTGAGATGCCTCTGTAAGCATTAGAAAATTTCATCTTGTTTCTCCTTTTAGGTTAGTTTATATCTGATAAAGAACAACGCCCTGCCTGCCCTTTGCCTGTTTCTTCCTGCAGCATAAATCCCATCGTCAGGCAGGAAAACAACTAAAAATAATAGCACATTCAGGTAAAAAGTCAACGAACCGATGCGTGATCATACATCCTGCCGTCTTGACGTAGCCTCATTGTCCCAACATATCATTTTTGCTGCACAATACATTAGCAAGATTTGCCGAGTTACGGACTCAGAGTACATACTCATATAGTTTAATATCCGCCCCTGTCTCCTGCAAGCTATTTTGTTGACCGCCGGATTGGACGGAAGTATAATAACGGCGCAGTTTAAAAGAAGCAGTGAAACTACAGATTTGCGCTTTTGGCGGGATCTCATGTTATCCGGCCATTAGGTCAGTTAACGATTCCCAAAAACATTAGAGCAGTTTTGGGAATCAACACAGATGACGGAGTTAAATTTGTTGTTGATGAAACCGAAATGAAGATAGTTAATTCAGTCTAAAGCGACAGGACATTAGCAAGGAGAGAGAATGATTATGGAATTAATGGACAGTTGCAGCCTTCAGGTAGAGAATGAACAAATCGTCCGAAATGTCGGTAAACTTCAGATGGAAGAACTGGCAAAGATGGGAGCCTTATTTTATACCGCAAGAAATCGGCACGCGGATGGCGATAAAATAAAGGAATGCAAGGAGATACTCAAAAGAAAAGCAGGAATCTTTTCCAATTTCAGGGGCAATCTGGAGTTCGCGATTCGTGTAAGGATGTCTTTGGAAACCAATCCGGAAGTGTATATCGATCATGTTATGTCCATATACCGGAAGCTGGTAGAAGGCCGGAAACTCCCGGGAGAAATTCTGGCAATGACTGCAATGACGATCTATGAGCAGAGTAACGGACAGAATATTGATCAGATCATAACGGACACCAGAGAAGCCTATGCAGAAATAAAGCAGAAGCATAAATTTCTGTCGGATGAAAGTGACATGTCCTTTATTGCGCTCATGGTCATGTGCGGAAAGGATGTCCAAAAAACGCTGGATGAGGTTGAGGAATTATATCTGGCATTAAAAGACCGCTACAGGATGTCGTCAGACACAGCCCAGGCTGCAGCGCTTGTGCTTTCCATGAGTGAAAAACCAGTATCGGAGAAGGTAGATGATTTTGTAACCTTTTATCAGAAACTGAAAGAAGCAAAACACCATACATCAAAGGGGAAAGCGATGTCAATCTATGGTGCGTTTGCTGATCTTGATATCCCGAGGGAGACTCTTCTTAAGGAGATCGGAGAAGTTGATGACTGGCTGAAACAGCAGAAAGGGTACGGCATACTATATAATTCGGATATCAGGAGAACCATGGCAGCCACTCTGGTTCTGCAGTATCATGAAGCGGAAAAATTGACATCTTATACGACGCAAGCAGCGTCTGTCGTTTCACAGGTCATTGCAGAGGAGGTGATCCTTACAATTATCATGATCATTGTGGTAACCATGCTGGTGAATAGCACTTTGTATTTTTAAGAGAAGGGAAATACAAGCTTGATGATGAGTACCTCACAAACGGACAGCTTTTTGAGTTTATGGAAAACAATCAATGGCATATCGGGAAGCTGCAAAACAAACCGGGCTCTATTGAATATATAATATTGGATGCCATAAAGAATACACCTCACAATATTGAACCGAAAGGACTTACTGTAAGGCTGAGGTGATCTGGGGGATCAGTCATCCTTCGGTGACCAGGACTGCTGCAGTTCATCGATCTGAAGAAAACCGTCTGCCTTTGCCGCGATCTGAAACTGATCCTCATAAACGATCTCACCCGGGGTATTTGTATATACAACAAAGTATGGATGCTCATATCGGTCCAGAAGCCAGAGGGCGGGACGGATCATCTTTATCATCTCATCAGAGTTCTCTGTTTTGAACCAGCAGACCACGGGTTCCTGAGCCTTGCACTGAGGCGGCCAGGGAAGGTTTTCGGCAAACCAGCTGTCGATCTCTCTGAAAAGATCCGCATCTTCTTCGATCATGACATCGTTTTGTATCAGCTGCCAGCACATGCTGAATACCCCTTTTGCATGCATTGTATTCCTCGCCAGTTCTTTACCCTGTATCCTGACATATTTGTAATTAAAGATTTCCATATACCGGCACCTCCGTGTTTATAATTATAACATGAGGAGGAACCATTATGCGAAGCATAATCTTTACATGGTTCCGACGACAGGCCGCCGAAAAGCAAACTTATCCCAGCGCCACATCCAGCGCCATCATCAGTGTAAAGCCGACAGCAAACATCACAACTCCGATGTTTGAATGCTCACCCTCGCTCATCTCCGGGATCAGCTCCTCTACTACAACATAGATCATGGCGCCTGCCGCAAAGCTTAGAAGATAAGGCATGGCTGGAACGACATGCGCAGCCAGAAGGACCGTAAAGAAAGCCGCTATGGGCTCGACTGCACCGGAGAGGACACCATCGAAAAAAGCCATCCCCTTGCTTCGCCCTTCTGCGTGGAGAGGCATGGATATGATCGCACCCTCCGGAAAGTTCTGTATTGCTATGCCGAGAGCCAGAGCCAGTGCGGCGCCTGCCGTGATCTCGACGGAGCCCGAGATGAAGCCTGCATACACGACGCCGACCGCCATTCCCTCAGGGATGTTGTGAAGCGTCACCGCAAGCACCATCATGGTCGTTCTTTTAAGGCGGCTCCTTGGACCCTCGGCCTTTTCTGCATTCATATGTAAATGAGGAACTACGCGGTCCAGAAAAAGAAGGAAGAGGATACCGAGCCAGAAACCAATGAGGGCAGGAAGAAAAGAAAGCTTTCCCATGGGCTGCGACTGCTCCATAGCAGGAACGAGCAGACTCCAGATCGAAGCCGCCACCATGACTCCGGATGCAAAGCCCGTCAGAGACCGCTGTACCATCCTTGACAGCTCATTTTTCATAAGGAATACGCAGGCAGAACCCGCAGCTGTTCCAACGAAGGGGATCAGGAGCCCCAAAAGTACATCAGTATTCACAATAGATATCACCTCATCTAAAGGTTGAAGACGTTTTCGAAGATGATGAAGTTAGTCACCTCTAACATTATACGACAATTAATCTTCAAATCAAGAACCTCCAGTCTCCAAAAATATGGTATGCTATGAGGAAGATTTGAGGGGAAGATATAAAAATGTCACTTGAAAAAACGCAGACTTCCGAGAGCTTTCGCTTAAGCGCCCTGCTTTCTTTTTCCGGGGGCCTGCAGGATGCATATACCTATAATGTGAGAGACGGCATATTTGCAAATGCCCAGACCGGAAATGTCGTACTGATGAGCCAGAGCTTTATGCAGGGAGCGTGGGAGAAGGGTCTTTCGTATATGCTCCCTCTCTTGTTTTTTGCGGCAGGGATCTTCCTTACAGAGAGGATCGAGAACAGGTTCAAACTTGGGAGCAGGATCCACTGGAGACAGATCGTTCTCTTCATAGAGATAATAATGCTCATCGTCGTCGGCTTTCTGCCGGACAGACTTAATATGCTCGCAAACATTCTGGTCTCGTTTTCCTGCGCCATGCAGGTGCAGACCTTCAGGAAGGTGCACGGATACGGTTATGCCTCGACAATGTGTATCGGAAATCTCAGGAGCGCTACGGAAAGCCTGTCACAGTACATCAGAACAAAGGAGAGGAGATTACTTTTTAAGTCGCTGCATTTCTTTGGTATTATCCTGATATTTGCGATAGGAGCGGGGATCGGCGGAATTCTTTCCATAAAGCTGGGCATCGGGACAATATGGATATCACCGGCGATACTTCTTGTGGTTGCATTGATGATGGTTAAAGAGTAGGAACCATTATGCGAAGCAACAGGACGCAGACCATACCACGAAGTGGTATGGTGCCGCCCCGGCGAGGGGTTGCGAAGCAACAGGAGGGGGGCAGTACATATCAGGAACAGGAGGGAACAGATGAATATAAACAATGCTGCTATGAATGCGATCAACAGCATGTATCAGATGATAATCGCAGTCGATAATGAGACGATGTCATGCAGTGTCCTCGACTGCAATGAGGAGGTAGCTCACATTGCAAGGGACGACAAGGATTTTTCAAAGATCTGTGAGAGGCTCTATGTAAACATTCACCCTGAAGATCGGGCTTCTTTTCTTGACTTTACAGATCCAAACTGGTTTCCTAATGAATTAAAGAACAAGGTCTATACCTCAATAGAGTGCAGGATAAGGCATTCGGACGATTCCTATTATTGGTCAAGGGTGATCTTTAGCCATGCTACTGTGGAGGACAACATATCGGGGAATGATTATCTCTTCCTCCTCGAGGATGTTAATGAAGACAAGACGAGATATATCCAGACATTGAGCGAGGAAAGGGCTCTCTTAAAGGAACTTCAGGCTCAGTATGATGCCCTCTTTGAAGAGAATATGCTCGATCAGCAGACCGGCTGCTACAACCGGAAGGGGCTTAAATATTACACTGATATAGTTCTTGATGAGGCCAGAGAGAAGGGGAAGGATCTCTTTGTCTGCGTGTCGGATCTGAATGGTCTGAAATACATGAATGACACCTTCGGCCATGCGGCCGGTGATGAGGCACTTGCGGCGATCTCATCGATACTTATAAAGTCGGCACCCCAAGGTACCCGGATCGTTCGTACCGGCGGGGATGAATTTCTGCTGTTTGCCGCACTGTCCCGTGATGACGCGGACCTTCAAAAGATGGAGGAGATGATAGAGGAAGGGATAAAAAAGTATAACGAAGAGCACGACAATCCATACGTTGTCGGTGCGAGCTACGGCTGGGTCCTTCTTCCCGTAAAGGAGGGGATGATCGATCTTGATGAATATATCGAGATGGCTGACAAGAAGATGTATGAGATGAAGATGGTGAAGGATGAGCACAGGAGAGGTTGAGGAAGGTGTATGAAGTTCCGTAAGTTTACAAAAAAGCTGTATGATTCTCTGATCGGCCGGTTTGATTTGTGGCAGCAGATGCTGAACATAGCTGTTATCATCGCGATCGTTGGGGCCGGGGCGTCAGTTATCATATCATTGATACTGGGAAATTCTGTTATCGCAATACTTGCGTTTTTATTATGTGCTCTCCTCGGGGTCATATGCCTTCTTATATCGCTTCGGATGAAGGATATCACCATTGCCGCGGTATTGTATTCGGTCGTTTCAAATTTCGTTCTTTTTCCCGTCATGTTTTTTACTTCGGGCGGATACCATGGCGGCATGCCTTTATGGCTTCTTCTGGGGCTTGTTATCACATGGATCGTTATCAAAAAGAAGATCCTTTATGTGATCTGTGTTTTGAGCCTTATCTTTCAGTGCGGCTGTATCCTGTACAGCGAGGCTCATCCGGAAACGGTTGTGCAGTTTGATTCCGAGCGTACGATAGCTTTTGATGTGGTCCAATCCCTGATCCTGGTTTCACTGATCCTTGCCCTTATCATAAAGTACATGGGCTATGCATACGAAAAGAAAAAAGAGGAACTTGATGAAGCGAATGCGCTGCTTGCAAAGATGAACGAGAGGATAACCCTTCAGGCCATGTATACTCTGGCAAAGACCATTGATGCCAAGGATAAGTATACAAACGGTCACTCCATGAGAGTTGCCAAGTATTCATCCATGCTTGCAAGGAAAATGGGGCTTGATGAAGTTAAGGTAGAAGAAATATACAATATGGCTCTGCTCCATGATATTGGCAAGATCGGCGTTCCGGATGAAATTATCAACAAGACCTCATCTCTGACAGATGAAGAGTTTTATGTAATGAAGAAGCATCCCAAGACCGGATATGATATTCTATCGGAGATGTCTGAGATCAAGGATCTCGGGATCGGAGCAAGATGGCACCATGAAAGATATGACGGAAAGGGCTATCCTGACGGACTTAAGGGGGAGGAGATACCCCTGCAGGCAAGGATCATCTGCGTTGCTGATGCTTATGATGCTATGACAAGTAATCGAAGCTACAGGTCTTCAATGTCGCAGGATAAGGTAAAAACGGAGATCATAAAGGGGTGGGGAACCCAGTTTGATCCCGGGATTGCCGATGTGATGCTTGAGATAATAGATGAGGATAAAGAGTTTGAACTACATGGATAAGAGTAAGCTTTATATAAACGAATTGTACGAATATGCGTCCTTAATGGATATTCCCAAAGAGGGCTTTATCAATGCGAAAAATCTTAATGAATATGTTGCCACCGCTGTTGATGCTTATAAGGGCTATTCCGTGTTTCAATATATGTATGACGGAAAATATGATGAGGTCGAATTGTCCCAAATGCTGACAATAGATTACAAAAGCTGGATAGACAGGATAGCCGGTATGTCTGTAAGTCAGAATTACGAGTCAATAGTGCTGCTCGAGCCTCCAAATGCAAAAAGGGTCGGGATGCTTGATTATATAAGGAACGCAACCCTTCCCGAGTTCAAATTGCTTTTCCGTCCAAGCCTGCATCGATTGGAAAAATTCAGCAAATTTGCATTAAAATTGAGAAAGCAGTTTCTGGACGAAAGGACCTGGTATTTTTATATATTTGCAACCCGTCATGACGCACAGGGCAAAAAATACGGGAAGAGACTGATGAATGTATTGCTGTCCTTTGCAGAGGATAGAAATTACAGGATATGCCTTGAAACAAACAGCGACAGCAATCTTTCGATGTATGAGCATTTCGGATTTAAAAAAATGGTTTCGTCGTGCTTCAATGATTCCATCGTCCATTATGTGATGCTGTTTGGATAAAAAATGAATACTGAAAATAATACAAAAAAGAATATCCAAAAGAACAAGATTTTTGGGAGCGTCATCGCTGCCGCGGTCATGTTCGCGTTGGCTTTGATAGTTTATTATTTTAAGATACCAAATCCCAATATGATTTTGATCGCAGGCCTTATAGTCTTTGCGTCTTTGTACGGGTACAGCGCAGGGATAGTGAGCGGGCTTATCATGATCATTTATTCCATGTTTTTCTTTTCGGAAGAGCACAGCTTTGTTTTTTATACATCTGTCAATCTTCAAAAGCTGCTTGTCATAGTGATAGGCGTGGCCGTCAGTGTATTGTTCATAGGCAGGCTGCACAAGGTAAAGGAACTTCACGAGAAAAAGCTCGAGGAAATGAACCGGACCCTTCGAAAGGAAAATACGACTCTTGAGGCTGCGACGATCTTCGATGCCCTTACCGGCGTCAGGAACAGGTTTTCTTTGTTAAGGGATTATGAGAATTATCTTGACGGTGATATTCATGCAATGATCCTTGATGTTGATGATTTCAAGGGGATAAATGACTCGCATGGGCACGCCCTGGGGGATTTTGTTCTTCGGAATATCGGAAATGTGATGAGCGATGTGTTTGGTCGTGAGCACAGCTACCGCTTCGGCGGCGACGAATTCATCGTGCTGTATCCAAAAATAGAGGAAGAGAACTTTCTGGACCTGACGGAAGAACTCAAGATAAAGGTCGCTGAGATCAAATATGAGGATAATGAACTCGGCATACATTTTTCGGCCGGTTATGTTTACGGCACAGCAAGCCATCAGGATGACCTTCGGCTGATGATAAGGCAGGCGGATGACTGCCTGTATCAGGCAAAGAGAACAGGAAAGGATCAATGTGTCGGTGAAAGCTATTCCCGTGAAAAGGCACTGGAGTTGAACAGGCTGTCCGGAGCTGCCCCGATCAATAGGTGAGGTGTGCCCCGTGGCACACCACTACTTGACAAAAAGCAAAAAAAGTGTATTATGAACATATGAGCAATCGTTTATATGTTCATAATACACTTTTTTTCCGGCAGGAGGGAATCATGAAAAAGACCTACGATATTGAAGTTGACTGTGCAAACTGTGCCGCAAAGATGGAAGAGGCAGCAAAGAAAACAGAGGGTGTAAAGGATTGCACGGTGAACTTCATGACACTGAAGATGAAGGTGGAATTTGAAGAAGGGGCAGACAAAGACAGTGTGATGCAGGAGGTTTTGAAGAACTGCAAAAAGGTTGAGTCTGACTGTGAGATCAAGCTCTGATAAAAAATGAAGGGTTCCGGAAAATGACAAAGAAGCAGAAGATCATGCTCTGCCGTATAATAATTACGGCAGTCCTTCTCATTATCTTTCAATTCATTCCGATTGACGGGCTGTATCGCTTTTTCATTTATCTCATCCCGTATCTCATCATTGGTTTTGACATCTTAAAGAAGGCTGCTCATGGCATTATCAATCTGAAGCCCTTTGATGAGAATTTTCTGATGGCGATAGCAACCGTCGGAGCCTTTGTGATAGCTCTCATCAATCATAGCGGAGATTATCTTGAGGCTGTCGCCGTGATGCTTTTCTACCAGATCGGGGAATTCTTCCAGTCTGTGGCTGTCGGAAGGTCGAGAAAGAATATCAGCGCTCTGATGGATATCAGACCTGATCATGCCAATATCAGAAATGATAATGGCGAGCTTGAAAGAGTAGACCCTGATGATGTTGAGATCGGCTCCGTGATCATTGTAAATCCGGGAGAGAAGATACCGATAGACGGCATCGTGATAGAAGGCAGGAGTACGCTTGATACCAAGGCTCTTACCGGCGAGAGCGTTCCCCGCACAGCCGAAAAGGATGATGAAGTGATAAGCGGCTGCATCAATATGTCCGGAGTACTTTCAATAAGGACTACGAAGGAATTCGGGGACTCAACCGTTTCAAAGATACTTGAGCTGGTTGAAGACTCGACCTCAAGAAAGTCAAAGTCCGAAGCCTTCATCACAAGGTTTGCCCGTGTCTATACTCCGGTTGTGTGTTTGTCGGCACTGGCGCTTTCGATCCTTCCCCCCCTTATCAATATTGCATTTCACAACCTTCCCGGATGGAGCGACTGGATCTACCGTGCTCTTACTTTCCTTGTCATAAGCTGCCCCTGCGCTCTTGTGATAAGCATTCCCTTGAGTTTTTTTGCCGGGATTGGCGGGGCAAGCCGTGAAGGCGTTCTTGTAAAGGGATCAAACTATCTTGAAGCACTTTCAAAGACACGTACTGTTGCCTTTGACAAGACCGGCACCATGACCAAAGGCGTCTTTGAGGTGAACGACCTTCATCATTCATCTCTTGACAGGGAAAAACTCCTCTTTTTCGCGGCCCATGCAGAATCCGCATCAAGTCACCCGATCGCCCAAAGTATCATAAGGGCTTACGGAAAATCCATTGACGAAACGATAGTCGCAGATGTCGAAGAGATCGGAGGCAACGGTATCAAAGCAACTGTTGACGGGCACCTTGTCGCTGCCGGAAACTCGCGCCTCATGGAAAAGCTTGGTATTTCATGCATTGACTGCCACAGTATCGGGACCATAGTCCATATAGCCATTGATAATGAGTACTGCGGCCATCTTGTGATATCCGATACCGTAAAGGAGAACGCTCATGAAGCAGTCCGCTCGCTTAAGGCGGCAGGCGTAAGAAGGACTGTAATGCTGACCGGAGACCTGAAAAGGATAGGGGAGGAAATTGCAAACAGGCTTGATATCGATGAAGTATATTCTGAGCTTCTTCCAAACGAAAAGGTGGAGGCTGTTGAGAGGCTTCTTTCTGAAAAAGAAAACGAAAAAGATATAGTCGCTTTTGTCGGCGACGGGATAAATGACGCCCCTGTCCTCGGACGCGCCGATATCGGGATCGCGATGGGGGCTCTCGGGAGCGATGCTGCTATAGAGGCTTCCGATATAGTTTTGATGGATGACGATCCCTTGAAGATCAGCAAGGCGATCCGCATCTCAAAGAAGTGCATGAGGATAGTCTATGAAAATATCTGGTTTGCTATCGGAGTGAAGCTTGTGTGTCTCATGCTTGGGGCTCTCGGGATAGCGAATATGTGGATCGCGATATTTGCAGATGTAGGGGTTATGATAATAGCGGTCCTTAATGCGATAAGGGCGCTCTTCGTAAAAAGACTGTGAGAGAGGCGTGATATGAAACTCAATGAAGAAGATCTTTATGACCTTGCCGAAATATTTAAGATATTCGGAGATTCTACAAGGATAAGGATACTCTATGCCCTGTTTGAAAAAGAACTCTGTGTTGCGGACATAGCCGAGAGTCTTTCAATGAACCAGTCGGCTGTCTCGCACCAGCTGCGTTTCCTGAAAACAAACCGTCTCGTTCGCTCAAGACGGGACGGTAAGCAGGTATTCTATTCGCTTGATGATGAGCATGTGAGATCCATTATCCTCGCGGGAGCTGAGCATCTCAAAGAATGATGCGGTTTTAGCTCGCTTCACCCACATGCTTTAAAAGCGCATCAAAGGTCTCGTCCGAAAGGTCGTGTTCCACCTTGCATGCGTCCTCCTTTGCGATCTCCTCATTTACGCCGAGTGAGACGAAGAATTTCGTAAGCACCTTGTGACGGGTGTAGATCTTTTCGGCTATAGCCATTCCGCTTTCGGAAAGTGTGATAAAGCCGGATTTGTCCATTGAAAGATAACCGTTTTCGCGGAGATTCTTCACGCTGTAGCTTACTGACGGACGGGCCACATTCAGCCGGTCTGCGATATCGACTGATCTGATGTAGCCCTTCTCTTCTTTCAGCATCAGCATCGCTTCAAGATAATCCTCTGCGCTCTTTCTTATTTCCATAGGTATGTCCTCCATAATGTCTGCAATTGATCTCAGAAAACTATAACATTTTTTCATCAAAATGAACAGATAATAGCCTAAACATACTTTTGTAAGCGTATTTTAACATCTATACTGTCCATTGTTCCCTTCTTTTCAAAAAATAATAAAAAAGAGCCTCCCGATGTGGTAAAATATCTTGTTGCTGCGGAGGTTTTGTATGGATCTTTTACGAAAGATAAAAAGGCGCATATTCGGAACGAAGGAAGAACCAAAGTTTTTTCAGGGAACCTATGACGAGTGGACAAAAAAGTATTTTCCCGTCATGAAAAAAAGAGTATCTGAAGCGCTTTCAAAAAAATCCGGCGGCACAATGCTTGAGTTCATAAAGATAGAACCAAAGGAAAAAGAGTGGCTTAAAAAAGCAAATGATGGAGCTCACAACTCAAAGGCTGATTACCTCTCCTTTCAGGAGGATGACTTTTCAAAGGAAATCTTTTCCGCTGCAATAAGGACCGCAGCAAAAGAAGATCCCCGGGCACTGCTGATATACACAGACTCCGACAGGATCGGGGAAGACGGAAAGTATTATGATCCATCCTTAAAGCCCGATGAGTCGATATATTATCTTTGCTCCTTTGACTATGTTGGCAGGGCCTTTGCTGTAAAGAGATCCGCCTTCATTGAAGCGGGCGGACTTGATGAAGCTTTTTCCAACGACCCCGAGGCAGCGCTTCTCGACTTAAAGCTCAGGCTCATTGAAAAGGGCAGAGCATTTCACTTCCCCGGTGTTTACTACCACAGCACTTTTTCCGGTGACCGGACAGTGAGCTTTGAGGACGGAAGGAGAGCGGTATCGGCACATTTCAAAAGAATCGGCATAGATGCAGAGGTTGAATCGGGCGAAGCAAAGGGTACCTTTTTGATCCGCATCAAAAACAGTGATGAGCCTCTCATCTCAGTTATCATCCCCAACAAGGATCACACGGATGAACTCGACAAGTGTTTAAAAAGCATTGAAAAGTCAAACTATAAAAACCTTGAGATCATCATAGTGGAAAACAACAGCGAGCTTTCAGAAACTTTTTCCTACTATGAGAAGCTTTCAAAGGAAAACGCATTTGTCAGAGTGCTTCGATACGAGGGGGACTTTAATTATTCAAGGATCAACAATTTCGGTGTTTCAAAGGCAAAGGGCGAGTTTCTTTTGCTTTTGAACAATGATACAGAGATGATCGATCCGGACAGCATAAAAAATATGCTTGCAGTAGCTCATCTTCCAAATGTCGGAGCTGTGGGCGCAAGGCTTTATTACGAGGATGGAACGATCCAGCATGCAGGTGTCACCCTCGGAGTAGGCGGAATAGCAGCAAATGCTTTCTCGGGAGCCAAAAAAGATGATCCCGGATACATGAACAGGATATGCGTTGGGCAGGAGCTTTCAGCCGTTACAGCTGCATGCCTTCTCATGAAAAGGTCTGATTTTGAAGAGATTTCCGGCTTTACGGAGGAACTTGCGGTCGCTTTCAATGATGTTGACCTTTGCATGAAACTGAGGAAAGAGGAAAAGCTCATTATCTATTATCCATTTGCCACCTTCTTTCACTATGAGTCAAAGTCGAGAGGGGTCGAGGATACTCCCCAAAAGGTGAAGCGCTTCAACAGCGAGATAGATTTTTTTAAGGCGCGCTGGGAAAAGGAACTTTTGAAGGGGGATCCTTATTACAATCAATATCTCAATCTGAATATCAATGATTATTCGCTCATGCCCTGAAGCAAAGGAAATGATTTATGTCTGATTTTTCGGCAAAAGTAAAGAGGCGTCTTGAAAAGGTCAGGCGCTATGGTTTTGTTCCTGTGGTGAAGCAGTATCTTCACAGAAAGCTCTACGGAAGGTTTCTTGAGTACAGGAGATACATGAAGGAGGTAGAGCCTCTTCTCTGGGACGAGAGAGAGAAGGAGGGATCAATTCTCTTTTCCGTCTGCGTACCTGTATACAATTGCAGAATAAATGAATTAAGAGAGTGCATAAATTCCGTCCTTTCTCAAGATTATCGAAGCTTTGAGCTGATACTGTCGGATGACTGCTCGACTGATCCTGCCGTTAATAAAGCGCTTCTTAGCTACAAAGATGACAAAAGGGTGAAGCTCGTCTTCAGAGAGAAAAACGGCGGGATATCAAAGGCCACAAATGATGCGATAAAAAATGCAAAAGGCGACTTCGTCTGCTTCATGGACTGTGATGATGTGCTGTCACCTCATGCTCTCATGGAGTTTTTTGCTTTTCTTTCGGATCATCCCGATACCGATATCCTCTATTCAGATGAGGACAAGCTTTCAGAGGATTCAAAAAGGCGCTATGAGCCTTTCTTCAAGCCCGACTGGTCGCCTGACACCTTTATGTCTCTCATGTATACAAACCACTTTTCAGCGGTAAGAAGGAGTCTTTTAAATGAGGCCGAAGGTCTTCGGAGTGAATTTGACGGAGCGCAGGATTATGATCTTTTCATGCGGCTTACTGAAATGACAGGAAACGATCGGATAGGACATATTCCGAAGGTGCTCTATCACTGGAGAGCTACAAGCGGCTCAACCGCAAAGGATCCAAATGCGAAGCAGTATGTCTTTGAACGCGCAAAAAAATTGAAGGAGGAGGCGCTTAAAAGGCGCGGTATAAAAGGGAAGGCTTATTTTTCTCCCGAGACCTACCAGGTCAGGGTGGTATATGAGGTTCCAAAGGAAGCCTTTCTTTCGATCATCATACCTTCAAAAAACAATTACAAGGTGCTCAGAAGCTGCATAGAGTCTATCCAAAAAGAGGAACTCAAAAATTATGAGATCATTATAGTGGATAACGGGAGCGATGATGAGGTAAGACATGAGATTGAAGCCTTTTCAAAGAAGTATGATATAAGATATATTTTCGACCGCTATGACTTCAATTTCTCAAAGATGTGTAATATAGGCGCTAAAGCGGCAAAGGGCGATATATTATTATTTTTAAATGATGATACAAGCATCCTTCAAAAGGGGACGCTTCAAAGGATGATGGGGCAGGCTCTTTTACCGCATACCGGAGCTGTCGGGGCAAAGCTTCTCTATCCTGATGCAAAGAGGATCCAGCACAGCGGGATCATAAACCTTCCGATAGGACCCTCCCACGCCCTTATCGGGCAGAGCGATGAGGTGCATCATTATTTTGACAGGAACAGGGTGGATTACAATTTCCTGGCGGTCACGGGTGCCTGCATGATGGTTTCGAAAGAGAAATTTGAAACTGCAGGAGGCTTTGATGAGGAACTCCCCATAGCCTATAATGATGTCGACCTTTGCTTTTCACTTTTTGAGAAGGGCTATTATAATGTTCTTCGCACGGATGCCGTCTTCCTTCACTATGAGTCGCTTTCGCGAGGGACGGATGAGGCACCGGAGAAAGAGGCACGCAGAGAAAAGGAACTCGAAAAACTCTATGAAAAGCATCCGTCATTTCGGGAAAAGGATCCGTTTTACAATCCAAATCTCATCAAAAACGGAGTTAATTTTCAGATTGGGCTTCCCGATGACGGACTGACTGAGAAAAAAGCAATGAGAGGGAACAGTTAAAAAATGGGTGTAGAAAAAATTACGATCAGAGAGATGACAGAGGCCATAGAGGATGAATATCTTTCGCCCTATGCAGCCCATTCAAAGGATTCAAAGGGCAGGGCGCGCACAGAGCCCCAGTGCGATATCAGACCTGTCTTCCAGAGGGACAGGGACAGGATACTTCATTCAAAGGCTTTCAGGAGGCTCAAGAACAAGACTCAGGTCTTTCTCTCACCCAAAGGAGATCATTACAGGACCCGGCTTTCCCACACCCTTGAGGTATCTCAGAATGCAAGGACTATCGCAAAGGCTCTCCGCTTAAATGAAGATCTTACAGAGGCAATAGCTCTCGGGCATGATCTTGGCCATACTCCCTTCGGACATTGCGGGGAGGGAGTCCTGGATGAACTCTGCAGAGGAGGCTTTGTCCATTCAGAGCAATCAGTCAGGATAGTTGAAAAGCTTGAGAAGGACGGAGAAGGCTTGAACCTTACCTACGAAGTCATAGACGGGATCAGAAACCATCAGACCGAAGGTAACCCATCCACTCTCGAAGGCCAGGTGGTGAGGCTTGCCGACAAGATAGCTTATGTGAACGCAGATGTGGATGATGCTATAAGGGCTCATATTATTTCAGAGGAGGACATCCCCGAGGATATAAGGGAGGTTCTCGGAACGACTGTGAAAAAGCGACTGAATACACTGATCCATGATGTGATCACTGAAAGTGCTGATTCTCCCGTGATCAAAATGTCAAAGGAACGCATGGATGCAATGCTTCATCTTCGGGAATTTCTTTTTTCAAGTGTCTACAGGAATCCCGCCGCAAAGAGTGAGGAAGTAAAGGCAAAGCGGATGATAGAGGAACTCTTTCTTTATTTCATGGGACATTATGATGCTGTGCCGCAGAAGTTTCGTTTGATAGGTGAAGCATTAAATGAGCGGAAGGACAGGATCGTATGCGATTATATATCAGGGATGACTGACGATTTCGCGACGCAGAAGTTTACGGAGTATTTCATCCCTCAGTCATGGAAGGCAGAGCTCGACTGATGGCATTGATCCCTGATGAGACAATCGAAAGCGTCCGTGAGAATAATCCCATAGAGGATGTGATAGGGAGCTATATTCATCTCCAGAAGAAGGGCAGCACACTGATGGGGCTGTGTCCCTTTCACAATGAGAAGACGCCCTCCTTTTCAGTGAGCCCGTCAAGGCAGATGTTTTACTGCTTTGGCTGTCATGCCAGCGGAAATGTATTCACTTTTCTCATGAAATATGAGAATATGACATTTCCGGAGTCTGTCAGGGTGCTTGCCGAGAGGGCCGGGATCATTATTCCTGAAGGCGAGGAATCCGAGGAGGAGAGAAGGAAGAGATCGACAAGGGAGCAGCTTCTGCGTATAGACAAGGAAGCGGCAATTTATTTTTATCATGCGCTTCGGTCAGATGAAGGCAAGGATGCTTATTCATATTTTGCTGACCGAGGACTTTCCGATGAGACCATGAAGAACTTTGGCCTCGGCTACAGCAGGAAATACAGGGACGATCTCTACAAATATCTGAAGGGAAAGGGCTTTTCTGATGAGCTTTTGATAAAGAGCGGGATCATTTCCTTCAAGGAGGAAACGGGTATTCACGATCTTTTCTGGAACCGGGCGATGTTCCCCATTCAGGACCTGAACGGAAAGGTGATAGGCTTTGGCGGAAGAGTGATGGGGGACGGAAAGCCGAAATATGTGAATTCCCCCGAAAGTGAGATCTTTCTTAAAAGCCGGAATATGTACGGCCTTTTTATTGCAAGGAGGACAAAACGGGATTATTTCATTCTCTGCGAGGGCTATATGGATGTTATAGCGCTCCACCAGGCAGGCTTTGATAATGCGATCGCTTCCCTTGGCACAGCTCTCACAGAAGGGCATTGCAGCCTGATGAAGAGATTTGGCAAGAAGGTCTATATCAGCTATGATTCCGATGAGGCAGGGTCAAATGCGGCAGTTCGGGCAGTTCCGATGATCAGGGCATTTAATATTGACTGCTTTGTAATAAACCTCTCACCCTACAAGGATCCTGATGAATTCATCAAGGCTCTTTCGGCAGAGGAATTTGAAAAGCGTATAGAGGAGGCTGAGAATGGCTTTCTCTTTACTGTGCGGAAGGCTTCGGAAAGATATGATCTGCGTGATCCCGGGGAGAAGACGCGCTTCTTCTCAGAGGCCGCAAGGATGCTGCTTACGCTTTCAGCCGGAGTTGAAAGGGGAGCTTATCTTTCAGCTGTGGCAGAAAAATACAATGTTTCGGAGAGAGATCTCAAGAACCTGCTTATAAAGGAGTCAGAGGTGCTTTCAAGGAAACCGGTGAGAAAGATCATTTCGCCTGACACCGAAAACATTATTTCTTTAAACGAAGATAATAGTTCCAAAACAGGATCCGGACTTCAAAAAGAGCGGATATCAAAGGGGATGGCAGAGACATACAGGATGTTCCTTCATTATCTCTGCTCTGTTCCCGGAATGCTTGAAAGGTCATCTTTGTACATAGCAGAGGAGGATCTTCCCGGTGTCTACAGGGATATTTATGTAGTTCTTAAAAATGAAATTCTGGCGGGAAGAGAGATAAATCCCGCCCGCCTGATCAGCCTCTTTCCTGATGAAAAGGGGCAGCAGGAGGTTGGAAGGATATTTTCTTTTACAGATGAGGATTATGACAGCAGTGAAGCGAGGGGGAAAGCCTTTAAAGAGGCACTCCTTCGCATAAAAAAGGAAAGGATGGCCTTGCTTTCCGGGGACGGCGGTGACTCCGCAGAAAATGTTTACAACGCCCTTATGGATGAAAGAAGGAAGCTTTCCGACATACAGAGAACGGAGTTTGTCATTTAAAAGAGGTGAGAGAATGGCTGCAAAAAAAGAAGCAAAGCTTGATGAGGAGAAGGAAGTAAAGAAGGATACTGCGAAAAAGGCTCCCGCGAAGAAGACCCCCGAAAAGAAGTCAACGAAGACTGCTTCGAAGAAGGAAAAAATTACTTCTGAAGAAACGGCAAAGAAAGCCCCCGCAGAGAAAGAAAAGAAGGCTCCTTCAAAAAAGGCACCCGTGAAGAAGGAAGTAAGTGAGAAGACTTCTGAAAAGAAAACTGAGAAAAAGGGTGAGTCCTCAGAAGAGGTCGGCGATGAGAAGATCGTTCATTTCGAGAAGAAGCTTTCAGACCTTCTTTCCCTTGCGCACAAGAGGAACAACGTTCTTGAATATCAGGAGGTAGTGGACTTCTTCGCCGATACAAAGCTGAATCCGGAGATGTTCACAAAGATCGTGACCTTCCTTGAGAGGTCAAAGATCGATGTGCTTCGGACCGATGATGATATTGATGACGACATCATCATGGCGGAGTCCGATGATGACATAGAGCCGGAGAAGATAGACCTTTCAGTTCCCGAGAATGTATCCGTCGAGGATCCTGTAAGGATGTACCTGAAAGAAATAGGAAAGGTGCCCCTCCTGACCGCGGATGAGGAGGTCGAACTCGCTCAGAAGATGGAAGCCGGCGGACCCGAGGGAGAAAGAGCGAAGCAGAAGCTCTGCGAAGCAAACCTTCGTCTCGTGGTCTCCATCGCAAAGCGTTATGTGGGACGCGGAATGCTCTTCCTCGATCTCATCCAGGAAGGAAATCTCGGTCTCATCAAGGCTGTTGAAAAATTCGATTATACGAAGGGCTACAAGTTCTCGACCTACGCCACCTGGTGGATACGTCAGGCAATAACCCGCGCCATAGCTGACCAGGCACGTACCATCAGGATACCTGTCCATATGGTGGAGACCATCAACAAATTTATAAGGGTATCCCGTCAGCTCCTTCAGGAGCTTGGGAGAGAGCCTACCCCCGATGAGATAGCGGAAAAGATGGAGCTTCCTGTTGAAAGAGTAAGAGAGATAATAAAGATCTCCCAGGAGCCCGTCTCCCTTGAAACTCCGATAGGTGAGGAAGAGGATTCACATCTTGGTGATTTCATCCAGGATGAGAATGTTCCCGTACCTGCGGACGCAGCTACCTTTACGCTTTTGAAGGAGCAGCTCTCAGAGGTGCTTTCAACACTTACCGAAAGAGAACAGAAGGTTCTCATCCTTCGTTTCGGACTTGAGGACGGAAGGAGCCGCACCCTGGAGGAGGTCGGGAAGGAATTCAATGTCACAAGAGAAAGAATAAGGCAGATCGAGGCAAAGGCTCTCCGGAAGCTCCGTCACCCGTCAAGGAGCAGGAAGCTTAAGGATTATCTTGAATGAGGCTTTCAAAAAGGCTGAAAGAGATATGCGATATGGTGCCATCCTGTGATACACTTACAGATATCGGCACGGATCACGCGTTCGTTCCGATCACGGCTGTTTCCCGGGGGAAGGCAAAAAGGGGACGGGCCTGCGATATCGAAAAAGGACCGCTTGAAAGGGCAAAAGCAAATGTCAAAAAGGAAGGACTGGCTGGAAGGATAGAATGCCTGCTCTCAGACGGTCTTTCCTCAGTAGATGTTTCATGTGATGATGTCATTGTGATCACAGGCATGGGCGGAGAGAATATCAGGGACATAATAGATGCTTCTCTTCAAAAGGCAGAAAATGCAAAGGCTCTTGTTCTTGGTCCGCAAAGGCACCCTGAAAGACTTCTTTCTTTTCTTCTTGAAAATGGCTTTGAAATTGATGAGGAGAGGGAACTCATTGACAGAGAGAAGAATTATATTCTGATAAGGACTCATTTTGGAGGTCTCAAATGAAGGTAGCCGAAATAGTAAAGCTTCTTGAGAACGAATGCCCGAAGTCTCTTGCCGAGGACTGGGACAATACGGGGCTTTTGGTCGGAGATTCCGGCGCTGAAGTAAAAAAGGTCTATATAGCGCTTGATGCCACAAGCGCAGTGATCGAAGACGCCATAAAGCATGAGGCCGATATGCTGATCACCCATCACCCGCTCATTTTCAAAAGTGTGAAGGATGTCACCGACAGCAACTTTGTGGGGCGGCGCGTGATGACCCTGATCAAAAACAATATCGCGTTTTTCTGCATGCATACAAATTTTGATGCAGCTCTCATGAGTGAGATAGTAAGAAAAAAACTGTCTCTCCCGGAAGGGATCATCCTTCTTCCATCAAAGGAGGATAATGAGAAGGGCATCGGGATGACCTGTCATCTTCCTGATGAGATGACGCTCGAGGGCTTTTCGCTGAAGGTAAAGGATGCGCTTTCACTTGGAACTGTCAGGGTTTTCGGTGATCTTTCAATGAAGGTTCGGATCGTATCCTTCCTTCCGGGCTCCGGAAAGAGTGATATAGACACAGCAATAGCCCAGGGGGCGGATGTATATATAACAGGTGACATCGATCATCACAGCGGGCTTGATGCGGTGGAAAAGGGCATAGGGGTGATAGATGCCGGGCATTATGGAATGGAGCGCTTTTTTATCGAATATGTATCTCTCTTCCTGAAGGGAAATACGGGTTCGCTTGAAATTGTCGCAGCTCCTGATAAGCTGCCTTATCACGAGCTCTGAGGAATAAGGGGGGATCATACTATGGCAGGAAACGAGATGCTGAACCTGAAGATAGATGGCAGGGAAGTACAGGCAGAGAAGGGGACTCTGCTTTCTGACCTTGCGGACAGGTACGGGGACAAGGAGAATGATATCCTTATAGCCATCGTGGGAAACAGACTGACAGAACTTTTTGAGCCGGTGACAGATGACTGTGAGATCCGCTTCCTTACAGGACGTGACAAGGACGGCATGCTTGCCTATAGAAGGAGTCTTATATTTCTCATGCAAAAGGCTCTTGACGACCTTGTAAAAAAGGGGGAATTTGGAGCAGACAAGAATAATAAAGGAGAGGATCTTTCAAAGATACCTGACATATTTGTCATGTTCTCTCTTGGAAATGGCTATTTTTGTATGTCAGACGGGGATTTTGAGATAACGGAGGATTTTCTTTCGAAGCTTTCGGATGAGATGCATCTGATAGTCGAAGAGGACTTAAAGATTGAGAAGAAACCTGTTCCGACAAGAATTGCACGGGCGATCTTCAAGGATCACGGAATGATCTCAAAGGAGTCGCTTCTTAATTATCGAAACAGCTCGATCACGAATATTTATGAGCTTTCAGATACGAAGGATTATTTTTACGGCTATATGGTGCCTCGTACCGGATTGCTCAAATATTTCCGTCTTGAAAAATACAAAGACGGCTTTGTGCTCCTTTATCCGAAAAAGGAACCGGACATTGTTCCCGGGTTTTCACCCTATGAAAAGCTCTATACCGTGCTTCGGCAGTCGGCAGACTGGAGCAGCCTCCTAAAGATCAGGACTGTGGGCGCCTTAAATGATGCGATAGTTGCAGGAAGGACACAGGAGATCATTGCCATGCAGGAAGCCCTGATGGAGGAGAAGATCGGTTCTTTGGCCCGCGACATAGCAAAGGAGAAGGACAGGCGCTTTGTGATGATAGCCGGACCTTCCTCCTCCGGGAAGACCACATTCTCCCACAGGCTTTCAGTACAGCTTCGGGCACTGGGGCTTACACCTCATCCCTTCCCTCTCGATGATTATTATAATGACCACGACATCATGCCGGTGGATGAATTTGGAGAGATTGATTTTGAAGCTCTTGAGTGCCTTGACGTGGAGCTTTTCAATTTCGATATGTCACTCCTTTTGAGAGGAGATGAAGTCAAACTTCCGACCTTCAATTTCAAAACGGGAAGAAGGGAGTACAAGGGGCGCACAATGAAACTCGGGAAGGGTGACGTGCTTGTGATAGAGGGTATACACGGTCTTAATGACAAGCTTTCATATTCGCTTCCCCGGGAGTCAAAGTACAGGATATATATTTCAGCCCTTACTCAGCTTGCGATAGATGAGCACAATCCCCTTTCAACCGCGGATGGGCGCTTGATACGCCGCATAGTCCGTGACGCGCGTACCCGCGGGACATGCGCAAAGGATACTATTGCGATGTGGGATTCGGTCCGAAGGGGAGAGGAAAAGAATATCTTTCCCTTCCAGGACAGCGCGGATGCATTTTTCAATTCAGCGCTGATCTATGAAATGGCAGTCATGAGGATATATGCCATGCCTACGCTCTTCTCGGTACCAAGGGACTGTGAGGAGTATATGGAGGCAAAGCGCTTGAAGAAGCTTCTTGATTATTTCCTTCCCCTTCCTACGGAGGATATCCCGAGGAATTCCCTTATAAGGGAGTTTATCGGCGGCTCAAGTTTTTCAGTATAAAAAGGACCGGGCATTTTCGCCCGGCCTTTTCTTCACTGATCAAGCACTTTTCCGGCTTCCTTTGAGATGAACTGTGCGGCCGCCTCTATTCCTTCACCCGTCTTTGCCGATATGAAAAAGACTTCTTCCTTTTCATTTCTTTTTCTGATATTTTCGAGTACTCTTTCACGGGAAAAATCAAATGCGCTTTCTGCATCGATCTTGTTTATGAGTACCGCATCTGTTTTTTCAAATACAAGAGGGTATTTGAGCGGCTTGTCGTCTCCCTCGGGAACGGAGAGGATCACAAGATCGAGATGTGCGCCCGTGTCAAATTCCGCAGGGCATACGAGGTTTCCGACATTTTCAAGAAAGACGATGCTTCCGGAAAGCTCATCATAGTCTTCATTTTTTGTAAGCGAAAGAAGCCCCTGGCGGCTCATTTCAGCGTCAAGATGGCACATCCCGCCCGTATGAAGCTGTACTGCATGGGTTCCTGAAGAAAGGATGGTCTTCATATCCACATCGGAATCGATATCGGCTTCCATTACAAATACTTTTCTTTTGTACTTTTCCGTAAGTACCGGGATAAGGGAAAGAAGAGTAGTGGTCTTTCCGGAGCCCGGCGATGACATGAGATTGATGTAGAATATCTTTCTTTCGCGAAGAAAGGCGCGAAGATTCTCTGCATCCGAATCATTGTCTGAAAGAATGGTCTTTTTCAGCTCTATTATCTTTTTGTTTTCGTCCATAAAAAAATTCCTCCGGATCTTTTGTTCCGGAGGAAAAGATACATCATATGAATGCCGGAGTCAATGCTCTTGCGGTCGCAAAGCCGACGCAGCTGCTAAGGTTCTCGTTTTCGTAGGCGCTTCCGTACTTTGAGAAGCGCCCCTTCTTTATATCTAAGGAGGAGAGAGTATGAGCTATCGAAAGAGGCATCGCGCCGCCGACCTTTATTTCCATTATGGACATATCGTCGGAAAGGAGCTTCTTTCCAAAAATCCCGGCTGAAAGGTCAGTGTACGAATTTCTGTACATGATGTCACTGTCAAAGGTGATCCTGAACGAAGGGTCGTCCTTGAGATAGTAGGAGGTCCTGTGATAGGAGACTACGGTCTTTTTTGAAAGATTTCCGTAATGATTCCTGAAAGCCTCTATTTCCCTAACTATCTGGCCGTCCTTTTTAAGCGGTGACCCTTCGTTCATCGACTGAGTCGCTTCACCATAGGAGAGAGATATACGTCTTTTGTAAACAATGCCCTTGAACTTTTTCTTGATCTCAAGAAAGGCGGGAGTATTTTCATTTGGAACGCCGTAGGTGCGAAGGCGAAGCTTCTCCTTGTAGATGGGGCGTTCGAGGGACTTTCTTGCAAGATGATAATCCGGTGTGTCATAGTAGATATTCATGATGTCCGACTCAGGATAATCATCGGGGACGAGCCTATCGCCAAGGGCTTCTATGAAGGCTGCCTTTTTCGCGCTGTCGAGCATATATTTCATTTCAACTCTTTTGAAGGTGAAGATATCGCTTTTCATAATATATTCCTTTCAGAGGTGGTTCCTTTGTTCTGAAAGTAATATATCTCCCCTTCCTTAAATGAACTTAAAGTATTTTTTTTTTTCACAGCCTTTCAAATTTTGCTTCCATGGCATCTTTGCTTCCCATTACGGCAATCACTTCATTTTCGTCCTGAAGAAGCGAGACCGGGAGCACCGGGGAATCAAGCTCTTTCCCGTTCAATGTGAGCTTCACGATGCCCTTCATCGCGTGAGACGGGTTTTCGACTTTGATATTCAGCTTCTTTCCGCGGAAGACTCTCTCGACCGAGAAGCCGTCCCATTCAGACGGGATGCAGGGGTCTATCAGCATGCCGTCGTACTGCGGTCTGATTCCGAGGACATATTGTGTCAGAGAATAATATGTCCAGGCAGCGGCTCCGGAAAGCCAGCTGGTGCGGCAGTTTCCGGGCCGGGGGGATTCGTCGGAATAGGTGGTCTGCCCCTGTACATAGGGCTCTGACTGCCTGATCTCGGCACAGTCATTGTAGGTGGCGGGAAGGGCAGCCTTCATATATTCATAGGCTCTGTCTCCGTTTCCAGCTACGACCTCCGCCATTACGCCCCAGCCCTGGGTATGATTGAAGATGCCTGCGTTTTCCTTGATTCCCGCAGGAAATACAACTGAATCCATGACATCGCGCTTTGTCATCCGAAAGCCCGGTGCGCAGAGCTTCAGACCGTATTTGGTAAAGAGCATGTCATAGGTGCTGTCAAGGCAGCTTTTTTCCTGATCGGGAGTGCAGGCCCCTGACATCACTGCCCAGACCTGGGTGTTGAGATAGATCTTTCCTTCATCAAGGGCATCTGACCCAAAGCGCGTTCCGTCCTCGGAGATCGCCCAGAGCCACCATTTCCCGTCCCAGGCGGTCTTTTGGATGGCATCATAGAGCTTCTTTCTTTCTTCTTCGGCAAAGGCTTTTTCCTTTTCGTCTGAGAGAAGGTCTGCAATCACGGCGTAGGTCTGAAGGGCGCTGTAGAGCTGGAAGGTGACCATTATGCTCTCGCCCTCATAGCCTGTCTTAAGGCAGTCGTTCCAGTCAGCAGAAAGCCCCGCGGGGAGTGAATCCTTTCCTTCACGCTCGATATTGAAGAGGAGAGCGCGCTTTAAGTGCATGAATACCGTATCCTCGCCCTTGTCAGAATAGGGTACTACTTCATTGAAGAAGTCCCGGTCTCCTGTCTCCGCCACATAGGCAGGGATCGCATTGAAAAACCAGAGGCAGTCATCGGAGCGGTATTCCTCCTTCTTCGGGGGCTCCATGTGGCCGGGATTATGACCTAGCTTGATAAGGGGCATAGCGCCGCCCGTGCTGACCTGTCCCGTCAGCATTGTGATCAGTCTTTCTTTTGAAATCTCAGGGATCGCGGCATTTACGCCGAGGGTATCCTGCACCGAATCCCTGAAGCCAAGCCCGTCGCGCTCGCCGTTGTAAACAAGGGAAGCGGCACGGGACCAGGAGAAGGTGATGAGGTTGTTGTAAAGCCCCCAGACATTTGCGGTATGATCCACGTTCTCGTCGGGAGTATGAGCTTTGAAGCTGTTCAAGAGACTGTGCCAGTGCTCCCTCAGCTTTTTGAATTCAGCTTCCTCACGCTCTATGGAGCCGTATTCCTCCATAGTCTTTTTTCCGACAGTGCCTCCCATCCCAATACCAAGGAGCAGAAGAAGGGTCTTTGTCTTTCCGGGAGCAAGGGTGAAGTCGCCCTCGATGCTGCCGCAGGCTGAATCTCCGAAGGCCTCGGAATCCGAGCACTGTCCCTCAATGACGGCCCTTGGCTCCTTGTATGAACCGTAGGTTCCGATGAAGGCTTCGCGGGATGTATCAAAATGTGACATAGGGACATCGCCACAAAGTCCGAGCCATTCCGCCATGACTCCGGAATCGCCTCCCGGCTCCGCATCAGGGTTCTGGACGCAGAGATTGTCATGGATAGTGTAGGAGAGGAGGTTATCAGACTCCTTTTTCCCCTTTACTATGAATAATGAATACTGCAGGTTCACGAGATCCTGAGTGGTATTCCACTGGCTTGAGAATTCGCAATAGGAAAAGGCTGAGAGCTTTCTTTCCCTGTCGGAATCATTTCGAACATCCAGGCGCCAATATTCGAAGGTGCTGTCAAGTGGCACAAAATATGTGGCGTCTGTGTGTATGCCTGAATAATCCGACGAGATCACGGTATAGGCTGTTCCGTGACGGCAGACGCTCTTATATGAATCAAGCGGCTTTCCAACAGGCTGCCAGGACGCACTCCAGTAATCCTTCGAATCATTATCCCGAAGATAAAAATAACGCCCGGGCTGATCCATGGGTATCGAGTTAAATCTAAGCCGCATGAAGCGCCCCGTCGCACCGGAGCGGTAGAAGCCGTAGCCGCCCGCATTGTTTGTGATTATGGCGCCATATCGGGTGGTGCCGAGATAGTTCGACCACGAGGTCGGAGTGTCGGGACGGTCCACAACATATTCATAAGCTTCATCATCAAAATGTCCGTAACGCATATTCCTTTTTCCCCCTTTTATATTTATAATTTCAGTGGCGTTAAACAGTATACACGAATAAGGGGGCTTTTGAAATGAGAAGTGAGCATATTGTTTTTGATGAAGCAAAAGATATCTGGATGGACGCGTATCTTCTTCCCGTCGAAGGAAAGTTTCCAAACATCAAAAAGCGACCGTTTGTTTTCATCATTCCGGGAGGCGGATACAATCATGTGTCTCCGAGGGAAGGGGATCCCGTGGCCTTCAGATTCCTGGCAGCAGGCTTTTCCTGCTTTATATTGAATTACGGGGTAAATGAGGATGCGATCTGGCCGAAGCCTCTCGACGATTACGAGAGGGCAGCAGGATATATAAAAGAACACGAAGGCGAATGGAACCTTGACACTTCAAACTTCGCGCTTTGCGGCTTTTCAGCGGGAGCGCATCTTGCAGGTTGCGCTGCCGCGATATCAAAATACAAGCCCAAATGCGCGATACTCGGCTATCCCGTTGCCTCGGAAGAAAATGTGAGGAAATGGTCCGATTCGGCTCCTTCTTTGATAGAACTGATAGACGAGAAAATGCCACCCTGCTTCATTTTTGGAAACAGGACGGACATGACAGTTCCGGTTGAAGGCACGATAAAGCTTGCTGACGCACTTGAGAAGAACGGTGTAGGCTTTGAGATCCATGTATATTCCTGGGGACCTCACGGCTTTTCGACCGGAGACTCCTCAGTCGTACAGGTCGAAAACAAAAACAATCCCCGTTCTTCCCATTGGGTGGATGAAGCGATAGCCTGGCTCAAGGAAGAGCTCTTTGATTTTGCTGAGCCCGAAGTTTTTCAAAGATGACTCTCAGCGCTTCTGCAAGGGGTTTGAATAGGTGACGGGAGAGAATTCATCCTTTTCACGAAGAGCATATACTACCGCGAGTTTCTCATCCTTTTTGACCTTCGCCTTCTTCTTTCCCCTGGGTTGATAGGTGACCTTCCCCTTTTCGCGGTCGGGATCCTTTGCGAGGGCGCCCGCAGCTATGATGGGCGCTACATAGTTCATATTCATATCCATACAGGCATCCTCCTTTCAATTATTATATCGGAGGATATTAACGCAAAGTGTATAGTATTTGTTGATAAACGGAGGAAAAAGTGGCTTCAGGTCTGGATGACGACATCAAGAGCAAAAGCATCAAATGCATATATCTCCTCTACGGAACGGAAGCATATCTGAAGAGGAACTACAGAGATCTGATCTTAAAGGTCCTTTTCCCTGAGGGGACAGAGGGATCTATGAACTATACTGTTTTTAACGGTTCCTTTGATATGAAGGAGCTCATAGGAACGGCACGTACAATGCCTTTTTTCGGTGACAACCGCGCGATAGTTGTTTCTGAAAGCGGACTGTTTTCCGGGAAAGGGAAAAAGGATGATCTTGAGCTTCTTTCGGATTATCTTTCGAAGCCTGAGGAGACGACAAAGCTCATCTTTCTTGAGACCAATGTCAAAAAGACTCTTTCTGTTACAAAGCAGATCGAAAAAACGGGAAATCTCACGGAGCTTTTGGCCTGGAAGGGGGAGAAGCTGAAGAAATGGGTGCTGTCGAGAATGAAGAGGAATCAGCTTGAAATCACGAGAGAGGCCTATGATGCGTTCATCGAGATGACCTCTGTAAATTCCGAGAATACCGATACGATGCTCTTCATGGACAATGAGCTTGAAAAGCTCGTAAGCTACTGCCGGGGAACGGGAAGGGTCGAATACGAAGATGTCAAAGCGATAGTCACGGACTGCGCATCCTCAAAGGTCTTTTCTCTTGTTGATGCAATAGTTGGAAGGGATGAGAGGGCTCTCATGAAGATATATTCCGACATGCAGATGACAAAGGAGGATCCCGCGAGGATAGTTTCACTGCTTGAACAGCAGTTTCAAAAGCTCCTTGAAACGGAGTCTCTTGTGAGCGGCTCAGCCTCACTTTCAAAGATGGAAGAGGTGATAGGACCCGAGTGGATGGTGAGGAAGCAAAGACGCCTGCTTTCAGGCATCAAAAAGGAGGACATCAAAAATGTCCTCCGAAAGGCTAATCGTTACGATCTCCTCATTAAGTCCGGAAAGATGAAGGCTGATGATGCGCTCATCGCCCTTCTTCTTTCAGCAGTGAGGAGAAAGGAGCATTAAAGAGCAGCTACCTTCTTTGAAAGACGGCTCACCTTGCGGCTGACCGTATTCTTCGGAAGTATTCCCTTTGAACCTGCCTTTTCTATCTCGCCGGTAGCCGTGCGAAGAAGCTTTTCAGCGTCCTCCTTGTTCCCGGCTTCACATGCCGCAAGAACCTTCTTGATCTCGGTCTTTACACGGGACTTCACAGCCTGATTCCTTGCAGCCTTCTTCTCTGCTACGAGAACACGCTTCTTTGCGGATTTGATGTTTGCCATTTTTTTCCTCCGGAAAAACATTAATTATCAAAATGCATACTTTGGAATAATAATGCCTTGAAGAACGTTTGTCAACCAGAAATTACCTGCTGAATACTTACAAAAATAATGAAGAAAAAGGGCGGCTCTTGTGTTAAAATCACATAGTTATGGAAAACGGATTATCACACATCAGAAATTTTTGCATTATAGCACATATAGACCACGGAAAGTCCACCCTCGCCGACAGGCTGATCGAGATGACGGGGGTTCTTACCGAGCGTGAGATGTCGGAGCAGGTCCTTGACAATATGGATCTTGAGCGGGAGAGAGGGATCACGATCAAGTCCCAGGCTGTCCGCCTCATATACAGATCCGACAGCGGGGAGGAATACATCTTCAATCTCATAGATACCCCCGGTCATGTGGACTTCAATTATGAGGTGTCAAGAGCACTTGCGGCCTGCGACGGCGCGATACTCGTGGTTGATGCGGCTCAGGGGGTTGAGGCCCAGACTCTTGCGAATGTCTATCTGGCTCTCGATCATGATCTTGAGATACTTCCGGTCATAAACAAGATCGATCTTCCCTCCGCAGATCAGGCGGAGTGCGCGAAGGAGATAGAGGATGTGATCGGTCTCGACTGCGAAGAGGCTCCGAGGATATCGGCAAAGACAGGGCTCAACTGTCATGACGTCCTTGAAAGCATAGTGAAAGCTCTTCCTGCTCCGAAGGGCGATATGAATGCGCCCTTTAAGGCTCTGATCTTTGATTCGCTCTATGACAGCTACCGCGGAGTCATCGTGTTTTTCAGAGTCTTTGACGGGGTCGTGAAGCCCGGAGACCGGATCAGGATGATGGCTACAGGTGCTGTTTTCAATGTTGTTGAGACAGGCTATTTCGGACCCGGTCAGTTTATTCCCTGTGATGAGCTCTCTGCGGGTATGGTTGGTTATCTTACTGCCTCGATCAAGGATGTCCATGAGACAAGGGTCGGCGATACGATCACAAGCGATGAAAAGCCTTGTGAAGCGGCGCTTCCCGGCTACAAGGCGGTGCATCCCATGGTCTATTGCGGTATGTATCCCGCGGACGGAGCGAAATATCCGGATCTTCGGGACGCGCTTGAGAAGCTGCAGCTCAATGACGCTGCACTCCAGTTTGAACCCGAGACCTCGCAGGCCCTCGGCTTCGGCTTCAGATGCGGCTTCCTTGGTCTTCTCCATCTTGAGATCATTCAGGAGAGGCTCGAGAGGGAATATGACCTGGATCTCGTGACTACAGCGCCATCTGTTGTTTACAGGGTGTATAGGACCGACGGTGAGATGATAGAGCTTACCAATCCTTCAAATCTTCCGGACCCTTCAGAGATCGACCATATGGAGGAGCCTGTGGTGGATGCTGAGATCATGGTGACGAAGGATTATGTCGGAGACATCATGAAGCTCTGCCAGGAGAGGCGGGGGGAATACGTAAGCCTTGAATATGTGGAACAGACCAGGGCTATACTCAAATATGTCCTGCCGCTGAATGAGATAATATATGATTTCTTTGATGCCTTGAAATCCCGTTCCCGCGGCTATGCCTCCTTTGATTATGAACTGAAGGGCTATGTAAAGTCAGCGCTTTGCAAGCTGGATATACTGATAAACAAGGAGAGGGTTGATGCATTATCCTTCATAGTCTTTGAGGGTACAGCCTATGACAGGGGAAGGAAGATGTGCGAAAAACTGAAGGAGAATATACCCAGACACCTTTTTGAGATACCCATACAGGCGGCTGTTGGCGGAAGGGTCATAGCGAGAGAGACAGTAAAGGCCATGAGAAAGGATGTCCTCGCAAAATGCTACGGGGGCGATATATCCAGAAAGAGAAAGCTTCTGGAAAAGCAAAAGGAAGGAAAAAAGAGGATGCGCATGATAGGCGAGGTGGAGATACCTCAGGAGGCCTTCATGAGTGTACTGAAATTAGACGAAGAATAAGATGCCAGACAAGAAACTCGGACTATATATACATATACCTTTTTGCATGAAAAAGTGCCTGTATTGTGACTTTTGCTCGGGAGTATACGGACCCGAGATCAGAAAGGATTACGTGAAGGCGCTTACAAATGAGCTGAGATACCAGTCGGAGAGACTCTATGACTATTCCGTAGCGTCGATCTATATAGGGGGCGGAACTCCCACCTGGCTTGAAGAGAAGCTGATGGATCGGGTGATCAAGACGGTCTTCAAGTATTACAACGTTGAGCCGGCAGCAGAGATCACGATGGAGATGAATCCCGCCACGGCGTCAGAGTCCCAGCTGTTTTCCTACCATACTCTCGGAGTGAACCGTCTTTCCATAGGACTTCAATCCTCAAATGAGGAGGAACTTCGCACACTTGGAAGAGTCCATTCGTTTAAGGATTTTCTCCGGTCCTTTGAGGCAGCAAGACGGAGCGGTTTTGATAATATTAGCGTTGATATCATGACCGGTATTCCCGGTCAGAATCCGCTTTCTCTTAAGAAGACGCTTTCGGATGTCTTTCTTATGAAGCCCGAGCACATCAGCTGCTACAGCCTTATCATAGAAGAGGGGACTCCCTTTCATGATATGTACGGCGAGGATGATGAGAAGAGGAAAAGGGGCGAGCCGCAGGAATTTCTTCCTTCTGAGGATGAGGAATATGAACTCGGAAAGACAGCTCAGAATATGATCAAGGCGGCGGGCTTCTCCCAGTACGAGATCTCAAATTATGCAAAGCTGGGAAAGGCCTGCCTTCACAATGTGGGCTATTGGAAGAGGACTCCTTATCTCGGGGTCGGGATCTCGGCCGCTTCCCTCATAGACGAGATCAGATATACGAATACGAGGGATATCAATGAGTACATACGAAAGGGGATATCTTCGAATTTTCCTCTTTACAATGAGGCTGAGGCGCTGTCAGAGAAAAAGAGGATGGAGGAATTCATGTTCCTTGGCCTTAGGATGACGGAAGGCATCCTCGAAAATGATTTTTACGAGACCTTCGGAGTTCTTCTTGATTCCGTCTATATGCTCCCTGTTGAGCGTCTGCTTTCCGAGAAGCTTTTGAAAAGGGACAGGGGAAGGCTGTTTTTGACCGAGCTTGGCGCGGATCTTTCAAACTACGCGCTTTCAATGTTTCTGTTGGACAAAGATTAAAGGATATGTGAGTCTGATGGACCAGAGTGAAAATCTCAGCAGAAAGAAAAAGAAATATAACCGTATTCTCATTATCGCTATCATCGCCATGATAGGGGTAATGGTGCTTTCCGGCGGAATTCTCTTCAGAAGCGTTTACAGAGCGCTTGGTAACTTTGCCTCCGAACAGATATCACTGGAAGCGAGATCGACTGCCCAGATGTTTTCGAGAGTCGCGATGACAAAGGTGGAAAGACTCCAGTATATCGGAAAGATAATTCAGGGGGATACCTCAAAGATCAATGCTGTACTGTCATCGATCCAGGGTACAGACGAATCAAGCGCTTATGGCCTTGTGACAATGGACAATACTCCCGTTTTTGGAGAGAAGATGGATGATGAGGAGCTTTTGCATGCGAAAGAAGCATTTTCGGGCGGCAATGTCCTTTCCTATATCAAGGGGAGAGGCATGCTTTCCGCTGTTCCGGTTAAAGAGGGACCAAGTCTCAAATATGTTTTTTATCAGCTCATACCTCCGGAGCTTTTCGCTACCGTTGCAAATTTTGACAACGCTCCTCTTCTGAAAAAATCAGTTCTTATTGACCCTGATGGCGAAGTGGTATTTTCCTTTAAGGGAGTTACAAAGGAAGATGTGGACTTTCTCTCATCTTCCGAGATCAAAGATTATTTTGCGGAAATGCAGGAGGATCTTTCAAAGAACAATGCCGCCTGCGCTCTTCGTCCGACAAAGACTCCCTACGGAAGCTGCTTCCTTTATGAAGCATCCATCCCGGATACGGATTATGTGCTTCGCGGCTTCATGACTGAAAGCGAAGGCGCTGCATCCCTTTTGAAGATCATATATCTGATCATGGGGATATTCACATTTCTTGAGGTATTCTGTTTCCTTGCCGTCATTTTCCTGATCATGACCCACAGAAATATAATGCGCGTTGATGAAGTCGTAAGGGAGAACGCGAGAGCGGAGAGTGAGAGCATGACGAAGTCGAGCTTCCTTGCCTCTATGAGCCACGAGATCAGAACCCCTGTCAATGCCGTGCTCGGCATCAACGAAATGATACTTCGTGAGTTTGATGATCCGAAGCTCACAGGGTATGCGACGAATATCAAGGACGCGGGGAATACGCTCCTTAATGTCATCAATGATGTTCTTGATTATTCCAAGATGGAATCCGGAAAGCTGAGCATAGTCCCCGTGGATTATGATCTTTCCGAGATGATAAACGAGATATATATGATGATAAGGACAAGGGCAGCGGAGAAGAACCTCGATCTCATCATTGATGTGAATGAAACCATGCCTCACATGCTGAACGGCGATTCGCTCCGCGTAAAGCAGTGCGCTCTGAACATCCTTACAAATGCGGTGAAATATACAAAACGGGGGAAGGTCGTCTTCTCCGTCACCTATCAGCAGCTTCCCGACGGTTCGGGGAATTATACCTTCTCGGTCCAGGATACGGGTATCGGTATCAAACAGGAGGATATGGAAAGGCTCTTTATCCCCTTTGAGAGGATAGATGAGGTGAAGAACCACGGCATAGAAGGGACGGGACTTGGACTCTCAATCACACAGAGACTCCTTAAGATAATGGACAGCTCACTCAAGGTATCCTCAGTATATGGGGAGGGATCCACCTTTTCATTTACCGTGCGGCAGTTCGTTCTTGATCCCGAGCCTATCGGGAACTTCAGAAAGAGCTTTGAAGAAAAGATCGAAAACGCTCCTCTTTATCATCAGTCCTTTACCGCTCCGGATGCGAAGCTGCTTGTCATAGACGATACCGATATGAACCTCTTTGTCGTATCAGGACTTCTTAAGGAGACAAAGATCAAGGTGGATACTGCATCAAGCGGTGAGCAGGGACTCGCGATGCTGAAGCTCGACACTTATGATCTCATTATGATCGATCACAAGATGCCTGTCATGGATGGTATAGAGGTACTTCACCGCTTACGGCGCGATTCCTCCAATCCGAACCAGCACAGGCCCTGCATCGCTCTTACTGCGAATGCCATGTCCGGTGCAAGGGAGTTCTATCTGAAGGAAGGCTTTGAGGATTATCTTTCGAAGCCCATTGATTCCGCAGCTCTCGAGAAGATGGTGAGAGAGATACTTCCAAAGGACAAGATCATACTTGAAAGCGAACCCGAGATCCCCGATCCGGATCTCGCAAAAGCAGTAGCGGCGCTTCGGAGCCGTCAGGATCATTTCGTGAGGATGTGAGGGTGTATTTCTATGATGCAGCTTGATTACAATATATTTTTCGAGGCGGCCGTACTCCCCATAGACATTATGATCTGTATCTTTCTCTACGTGAAGTACGGGAGGCAGGGTACTGAGATCAACAAATATTTCAGGCGCTATTCGGTGGTCACGATGATAGCCACTGCGCTTGATGTGACCTCCGCAGTAGTTTCGAGTATACATCTTGCGTCGATCGACTGGCTCCATATGATACTTGTCATTGCCGTGCAGTTCGGAAAGTACGCTACGGCGCTTTATTTTGTCGTATATACCGCCAGCTTCATAGGACAGGGTTATTTCGGCTCAAAAATTGAAAAATTCAATTTCTTCCTCAATGTGGTATTTATAGTGCTCCAGATACAGAACATCTTTACAGGGAATGCTTTCTCCTTTGTGGACGGAGTTCTTGTGAAGGGACCGCTCTGGGTACTTCTGGCATTTGGTTTCTCGCTTTATTTTGTGGTCTTTGGGATACTCTTTCTCCTTCGCTACAGAAAGAATTACCGGAAGGAGCAGACCATGGCTCTTGCCATAGGGATCATTACGGTCCTTTCCCTGTTTGCCCTTCAGATATTTGTGATACCCAATGTCCTTCTGACCGGTTTTGCGTCATCCGTCGGTATCATCCTCTTCCTCCTTACCTTCGAGACGCCCGACTACTCAGCCCTTTTAAAGGCGATGGAGGAACTGAAGGCCTCAAGGGAGCGGGAGAAGATAGAGCGCGAGAAGGCAGACGAAGCAAACCGTTCAAAGAACAAGTTCCTTTCCCAGATGTCTCATGAGATCAGGACACCCATAAACGCGATCCTTGGCTATGACGATCTGATACTCAATGCCGAAAAGGACAACAGAGAGGTCATAGATTATGCTGAAAGGATAAAGACCTCCGCCACGGGCCTCCTTGATTTCTTTACAAGCGTTATAGACTATGTCTCGGATTCTGACGCGCTGGACAAGGAGATGGCTCCTCCTCCGGTATCAAAGTTCAAGGAGATGTCTCAGGCAGTTGAAAATCTGAAAGGCAAGGGAGTCCGTTTTGACAGACTCGTCCTTAAAAAGGGTTATCCCGAGCAGCGTATCCTCATTGTTGATGACAATGACATGAATGTGGATCTTCTCGTTCGTATGCTCCGCCCTGCAGGCATCCGGATGGATGTTGGTGAAAACGGCAAAGAGGCTATAGATATGCTCCGCCATACCAGATACAACATTATCTTCATGGATCATATGATGCCTGTAATGGACGGAGTTGAGGCAATGGAGATCATGAAGGCCACCCACCTCTGTGACGGAGTTCCCGTAGTCATGATGACGGCAGCGAATATCACGGACGAGGAACGGGAAAAATACATGCATACGGGCTTCGTTGAATATATCTCAAAGCCCTTTGAGGAGGAAAGGATATATGACATAATGCTCCGGTTCCTTCCTCTTGAGGAAAAGGTGGAAGAGAAGGATATCACAGAGGATATCTGGCTTTCGATAAGCAGCATCTTCTCATTCCTTGATACCGAAATGGTGAGGAGGAATTTTGAGGGAGATGAAGATTTTTTTCTCTCAGTGCTTTCCGAGCTTTCGTTAAGGGATTATCCGCAGCGGCTGTCTGCGGCCTACGGAAAAAAGGATTTCTACAGATACAGCTGTATCCTTCAGGCGGTCCGTGAGAACGCAGAGCTTATCGGCGCGAAGGACCTTGCGACCGTAGCAAAGACCAGCAGGAACCTCGCGGAGGCGTCCGATTCGAATTCGCTTTCAATTGTCCATCCTCAGCTGCTGAACGCCTATCAGGGCCTCACAGCAAGGATAAAGAGCAGCTTGAAAAAGGTGAGAGGCGGTAGCTTTAGATGAAGGGTAGAGTAGTCTTAAAAAATGTAAGTGCCCTCATAATCGATGATGATGAGATCCAGGGGAATTATCTGAAGCATTCGCTGGAGGCTATCGGGGCAGCGGCAGTTCTCGTCTTTGATCCTGATGAGTTTCTGTCTGTACTGAAGGAGGATGATTTCGACATTGTATTCATTGATTATATGATGCCGAAGGCAAACGGTCTTTCCATCTTCCATTCAGTGCTTTCGGAATTCGGAGGCAGCTTCAATACACCGACTCTCCTCATGGATAATGATTTCACCGAGTCCTTCGGCAAGGAGATATTCAGGACAGGCTATACCAATTATCTTGAAAAGCCTGTTTCGAAGGACAGCCTTTCAGCGGCGCTTTATCTTTATCTTCCAAAGGAAAAGTTTGTACTTCAGAGGGAAAGACAGCATCTTCACGAGCGTGGTGCTTCCGAGGTCAAGGTTCCCGTTGTTCCCGAGAGCCCTGTCTACGAGGACGAGGGAGTGCCCGCCTTCCTTTACGAGGTGGAGGGAATGGATGTGAAAGAGGGCCTCAAGAACTGCGGATCGGCAGAGAGCTTTGTCTCGGCGGTGAAGCTTTTCCATGGCTCGATAAAGAAGAAGGCAGACGAGATAGAGGGCTTCTTTAATAATCAGGATATAAACAATTACACTATCTGGGTCCATGCCCTCAAATCCTCCGCAAGGATAATAGGAATCGCAGAGCTTTCGGAGAAGGCACGGCTCATGGAGGAGGCCGGGAACAAGGGAGATCTTTCAGCGATCAATGAGGCAACGCCCGGGCTCCTTTCTGACTATCGATCATATCTTGACATCCTTTCGAGGATAAGCGAAGATAAAGATGAAGATAAAGATAACAAACTTCCGGAAATACCGCCGGACGTGCTCAATGACGCCTACGAGAGCCTTAGGAGCTTTTCCGACGAGATGGACATCGACCTTTGTGAAATGGTCTTGAAGTCAATCAAGGAGTATACGCTTCCCAAAGAGGATGAAGAGAGAATGAAGAAGCTCTATGAGATGCTTCTTGAGCTTGACTGGGATGGGATGAAAAAGATACTTCCCAGAGAATAATAAACAAGGGGGACATATTTCATTATGAAAAAGTTTCTTCTTTTGAGCGCAAAAAAATCGTTTCTCATCAAAGGTCTTCTTATTAAACTCGAGGATGCGGGACTTTCATCGGATTATGCTTCCGCCGGGGATCCTGAGGTAGACTCGAAGATGAGGGATTCCGAGATGTTCATCTTCTATATGGATGATGAGATGCAGAACAATACAGCGTTCATCAACCATATTGCCGACGTGCTGAAGAAGGACGGCAAGATGGCGATCCTTATCGGAAAGAAAGAGGAAAAAGAGTTTGTGATGCAGTTCATCCAGGAGGAATTCGTGCTTTCCTTCTATGAACGCCCTCTTGATATGGATGTGTTTGTGAGGGATCTGCTTCTTGAGGCTGCGCTTGAGACCAACGAAGGTGAAAAAAAGGTCATCCTCGTTGTTGATGACGATACGGAATACAGGCAGCTTATCCGCGGGTGGCTTCGGGCTGATTATCATGTGGCCCTTGCGAATTCCGGAGTACAGGCCATCACATGGCTTGCGAAGAATACCTGCGACCTCATCCTCCTCGATTATGCGATGCCGGTGACGGACGGGAAAAAGGTTCTTGAGATGCTGAAGAGCGAGGAAAATACCAAGGACATACCGGTAATGTTTCTGACGGGAAAGAATGACAAGGAGTCCATAATGGAGGTTCTGAAGCTGAATCCGGATGATTATCTTTTAAAGACCATAGGACGCGACGCATTGCTTGAAAAGATGCAGGAGTTCTTTGCCTCAAGGGAATGGTGATACAAAAATAATATACGGGCACCCCGGATTTTTTCAATTCGGGGTGTCTTTTTTTATCTTCTCCTTGACAAACTGATGATAGGGGAGTATTTTATCTGATGTGAGTATTAGCACTCCAACCGATTGAGTGCTAACAGAAGGAGCAGACTTGGAGCTTGATGATAGAAAAATACTTATATTGAATGCCATCATCGAGACTTATTTTGAGACGGGGGAGCCGGTAGGCAGCAGGACCATCTCAAAATTCCCCGGGGTTACATTCTCATCTGCGACTATCAGGAATGAGATGCAGGATCTTGAGGAGATGGGCTACATCATTCAGCCTCATACTTCGGCCGGCAGGATACCTTCGGACAAGGGCTACAGGTTCTATGTAGACAATATGCTCGAGGCAAAGGATTCAGAGATCACCGACATGAAGGGACTTCTCCTTGAGAAGACGGAAAAACTCGAGGCTATCTTGAAGCAGGTAGTGACGCTGCTTGCAAAGACCACTCAGTATCCATCGGTTGTGTCCTCTCCCGCGGTGGCGACAAACAGAGTGAAGTTCGTCCAGCTTTCAAATGTGAATGAATCCCAGATCCTGTGTGTCGTTGTAATGGGCGGAAATCTTGTAAAGAACAGGATAATAGATGTCATCGAGCCGCTTTCCAACGAGAACCTTCTGAAGATGAACATGCTCCTCAATACGAACCTGAACGGGCTCACGGTGTCTGACATCAATCTCGAGCTAATAGAGAGGATGAGGCGAAGCGCCGGTGAACATGAGGGGATAGTCGAACAGGTATTAAAGACCGTAGCCGATACCATAACAGAGGATGAGGAGTTCGAGGTCTATACCAGCGGGGCAACAAACATATTCAAATATCCCGAGCTCTCCGACAACAAGGAAAGCGCGTCCGAGATCATAGAGACACTTTCGGACAGGGAGGAGCTTAGAGAGTTCATCAAGGAAACCCAGAATGATGAGGAACTGAAGAAGAACGGCATCAGGGTCATGATTGGGGCAGAGACACCTCTTGAGACCATGAAGGATTGCTCCGTGGTCACCGCGACATACGAGCTTTCCGACGGTGTGAAGGGCTCTATCGCAATAATAGGACCAAAGAGGATGGATTACAGAAAGGTAGTGGAGACGATGTCAAGGATCAAGAACGGTCTTGACAAAGCCTTGAAAAAAGGATCGTCATCAAATGAGGAATAATGATAGCGATTGAAGATGATAATGAAAGGAGCGACGAAATGTCAAAGAAAGGTCATTCACCGGACTTTAAAAAGGTGAAGACGCCCGGAAATGAGGATAAGAAGCGAGGAAGCGAGAACTTTGAGACAAAGCCCGGGAGCAAAGAAGCAAAGGTAGAAGAGAAGCCGGATGAAGAGGTAAAGAAAGAAGAGGCTTCAAACGAGCCGCCGAAGAACGGAAAGGAAGAAGAGAAGAGTTCCGGCAAAACGGAAACGACTGCAGAGGCCGCAGCACCTGGAAAAGAAGAGGAGCCACCGAAGGAAAAGCCATCCCCCGAGCAAAAGAAGATAGAAGAGCTTGAAGATCGCGTAAAGCGCCAGATGGCCGAGTTTGAGAACTTCAGGAAGAGGACAGAAAAGGAAAAGGCCGATTCCTTTGACAGAGGCTCGAGAGAGGTCTTTGAAAAGATACTTCCGGTCATCGACAATTTCGAAAGAGGCCTTTCGCAGGCGGCTGAAGGAGATGCCTTCGCCGACGGTATGAAGATGATCTACAAGCAGTTTACGAAGATACTTACTGACATGGGGCTTTCGGTCATTGAAACAGAAGGAAAGGAATTTGATCCGAATCTTCACAACGCAGTGATGCATGTGGAGGATGAAAATCTCGGAGAGAATATCATAGCCGAAGAGCTTCAGAAGGGTTATACATATCACGGAACAGTAATCAGACCTTCGATGGTGAAGGTCGCAAACTAGAAAGGAGTACACCATGGGAAAGATAATAGGAATAGACCTTGGTACTACGAACAGCTGCGTGGCAGTAATGGAGGGCGGAAAGCCCACAGTCATCACAAATCAGGAGGGCGCGCGTACCACACCTTCGATCGTAGCTTTCACAAAGAACGGTGAGAGGCTTGTAGGTGAGCCCGCTAAGAGGCAGGCCGTAACAAACGCGGATCACACCATTGCGTCCATCAAGAGGGACATGGGTACAGACCGCGGCCGCAACATAGACGGGAAAAAGTATTCCCCCCAGCAGATCTCCGCTATGATACTTCAGAAGCTGAAGGGCGACGCTGAGAATTATCTTGGTGAATCGGTATCGGAAGCCGTCATCACGGTACCCGCATACTTCAACGATGCCCAGCGTCAGGCCACAAAGGACGCCGGAAAGATCGCGGGACTTGAAGTAAAGCGTATCATAAACGAGCCTACGGCTGCAGCTCTTGCTTACGGGCTTGACAATGAAAAAGAGCAGAAGATAATGGTTTACGACCTCGGCGGTGGTACCTTTGATGTTTCGATCATCGAGATCGGCGACGGCGTTATAGAGGTTCTCGCTACAAACGGAAACAACCGTCTCGGCGGCGATGACTTTGACCAGAGGGTTGTAGACTGGATGGTCTCTGAATTCAAGAACAAGGAAGGCGTTGACCTTTCCTCCGACAAGATGGCTATGCAGAGACTGAAGGAAGCTGCGGAGAAGGCGAAGATGGAGCTTTCCTCAGCTACCACCACAAATATCAACCTTCCTTTCATCACAGCAACAGCTGAAGGACCCAAGCATTTTGATATGGATCTTTCAAGAGCAAAATTCGAGGATCTGATCAGGGATCTTGTTGAGTCAACAGCTGTTCCCGTACAGAATGCTCTTAAGGACGCAGGACTCAATGCTTCCGACCTTTCAAAGGTCCTCCTCGTAGGCGGCTCCACAAGAGTTCCCTGCGTACAGGAAAAGGTAAAGGCTCTGACAGGTCACGATCCTTCAAAGACACTTAATCCTGATGAGTGCGTTGCTATCGGTGCTTCCATCCAGGGCGGCAAGCTTGCGGGAGACGCAGGCGCGGGAGAGATCCTTCTTCTTGATGTTACACCGCTTTCGCTTTCGATCGAGACCATGGGCGGTGTTGCTACAAAGCTCATTGAGAGAAATACGACCATTCCTACGAAGAAGAGCCAGATATTCTCAACTGCCGAGAACAACCAGACTGCCGTTGACATCAACGTTGTCCAGGGTGAGAGGCAGTTTGCGAAGGACAATAAATCCCTCGGCCAGTTCCGGCTCGACGGTATACCTCCGGCACCCCGCGGAGTACCGCAGATCGAGGTTACCTTTGATATCGACGCAAACGGCATAGTCAATGTTTCCGCAAAGGATCTCGGAACAGGAAAGGAGCAGCATATTACGATAACAGGCGGCTCCAATATGTCGGATGCCGATATCGATCGGGCTGTTCGTGAGGCTCAGGAATATGAGGCTCAGGACAAGAAGAGGAAGGAAGCGATCGACACCAGGAACGAGGCCGATTCCTTCGCGGGACAGACAGAGAATGCTTTGAAGGAAGTAGGAGACAAGATCGACTCCTCCGACAGGAGCGCAGTAGAAAACGATATCAAGGCAGTTCGTGACCTTCTCGAAAAGCACAAGGACGCGAACGAGATGACCGACGCTGATATCAATGAGATCAAGGCGGCAAAGGAGAAGCTTGAGCAGAGCGCCCAGAAGGTCTTCTCAAAGATGTACGAGCAGCAGGCTGCTGCAGCACAGAACAATCAAAACGGCCCGCAGAACGGCCCCGGCCCTGATATGGGACAGGGTCCCACAGGCTCAGGCCCTTCAGACAACAATACCTCCGGCGGATCTGATGATGTGGTGGATGCGGACTTCAAAGAGGTCTAATGAATAATGGCTGACCAGAAGAGAGATTATTATGAGGTTCTCGGAGTCGACAAGACGGCCGATGAGAATGCTATAAAGAGTGCATACAGGAAGCTTGCGAAGAAGTATCATCCTGACATGAACCCCGGCGACAAAAATGCCGAGGCGAAGTTCAAGGAGTGCTCCGAGGCCTATGCCGTCCTGTCAGACCCTGACAAGAGGAGGCAGTATGACCAGTTCGGCCACAGCGCCTTCGACGGTTCCCACGGCGGAGGAGGCTTCGACTTCTCCGGGATGAACTTCTCCGATATGTTCTCGGATATCTTCGGAGATTTCTTCGGAGGCGGATCGAGAAGAAGGGGCGAGTCAAGAGGACCCATGCGCGGAGCAAATCTCCGCGCTCAGGTCTCAATCTCCTTCAATGAAGCGGCCTTCGGCTGCGACAAGGAGATAGAGATAGTCTTAAAAGACGAGTGCCCTACCTGCGGCGGGTCAGGCTGCAAGCCCGGGACCGGGAAGAAGAAGTGCCAAAAGTGCGGCGGAAAAGGTCAGATAGTGATGACCCAGCAGTCCTTCTTCGGAACGATCCAGAATGTGACTACCTGTCCTTCCTGCCATGGAACGGGAGAGACCATTGAATCACCCTGTTCTGAGTGTCGGGGCACAGGCTTCGTTTCAAAGAAGAAGCGCCTTTCGGTGCACATTCCCGCGGGAATTGACGACGGGCAGGCTGTAAGGATAAGGGACAAAGGTGAACCCGGTGAGAACGGAGGTCCGAGAGGCGACCTTCTTGTAGAGGTTCGTATAAGACCCGACAAGAACTTTGCCAGAAGGGACTATGATGTTTATTCAGAGGCGCCCATATCCTTTGCCCAGGCGGCTCTCGGCGGCGAAGCCATAATAGAGACGATAGACGGAAAGGTCTCCTACACAGTAAAGCCGGGAACTCAGACCGGGACTACCATCAGGCTTCGCGGAAAAGGCATTCCCACACTCCGGAATCCGGAGACGAGAGGAGATCATTATGTGACACTGAATGTTTCGGTTCCGACCTCACTCTCAAGTGAGGCAAAGGAAGCCTTGAGGCAGTTTGACAGCCTTTCCGGAAATACGCTGTCAGGCGCCGGTGCAAAGGAAAAGCCGGAGAAAAAAAAGAGAGGCTTCAGGGACAAGGTAAAGAATGTCTTTGATGATGCATAAATGAATTATTACAGGTTTATCATAAAAACTACCGAAAGCAGGGAGGAGGATATCGCCTTCCTGCTTTCTGAACGCTTCGGGATAGATTCCGTAGAGACGAGAGACAACGCCTTCTTTGACGACTCGGAAAGAGAGGGCGGCTTTTTTCCTGAGCTTCAGCCCGACCTTCCATATGACGACAAGAGCGCTGAGGTATTGTTCTACATCGAAAACGACGGCACCAAGGTCTCTGAAGAAAAGAGGGACGCTCTCTTAAGTGATGTAAAAGAGATCCTTCTTGAAAACGAGAAGATAATTTTTGAGGAAGCCTGCGACTCCCAGTGGGTCGACAAGTGGAAGGAATTCTTTCACTCCTTTACGATAAATGATCTTCTTATAATGCCGTCCTGGGAAAGCGAGGCGTTAGCGCCGCCTCACAAAAAAAAGATCCTGATAGATCCCGGAATCACCTTCGGTACAGGGGCGCATGAGAGCACCCGCCTTGCGATCGAATGGCTTCAGAAATACCTGAAGGAGGGAATGGACTTCCTTGATATCGGGACAGGAAGCGGGATATTGATACTTACAGCGTTAAATTACGGGGCAGAAGAAGCCACCGCAACAGACATAGACCCCTTCTGTGAAGAGACGGTCTATGAAAACATGGAAAAAAACGGCCTTGACAAAAGGCTTGCTTCTGTATTCACGGGAGATATCACCAGGGACAAGAGTCTCATTGAAAAAGTCGGGAAGAATAAGTATGATATCTGCGCCGCAAATATACTGGCTGACATTATTATCCCCATGGCGCCCTATGCATATACGGCTCTGAAGAAGGACGGTATATTCATAACAAGCGGCATTATTGATTTTAAGGCGGATGAAGTAAAGGAAGCGCTTGAGAGAGCAGGATTTTCAATACTTGAAGAAAAGACTCTCGGCGAGTGGTGTTCGTTTGTTGCGAGGAAATGATGAAGGAAATATATCTTGACAATGCAGCAACAACACGCTGCCTGACTTCGTCCGCAAAAAGAGCCTATGACGTGATGACGGAGGATTTCGGCAATCCCTCATCGCTTCATATGAAGGGCGTGGACGCTGAGAAATATCTTGATGAAGCGCGGGAAGTAATTTCCAAAAGCCTCCGCTGCCGTGAAAAAGAGATATTATTCACAAGCGGCGGCTCCGAATCAAACAATACGGCTATTTTTGGCGGTGCCCTTCGAAATGAAAGAAACGGCAGGCATATTATTACTACAGCAATCGAGCACGAAGCCGTCCTTTCCCCGATACGGGCTCTTGAAAAAAGAGGTTTTTCTGTCACATACCTTCCGGTATCAAAGGAAGGGGTGATCTCGCTTTCTGATCTTTCTGATGCGATCACCGGTGATACTGTCCTTGTTTCGATAATGCATGTAAATAATGAGACAGGCGCGGTGCAGCCCATAGAAGAAGCTGCTGATATTATTCGTGAAAAAAACAAAAAGACACTCTTTCACGTGGATGCCATCCAGTCCTTTTCGAAGCTGCCCATCGACCTTAAAAATACCAAGATAGATCTGCTCTCAGTGAGCGGGCACAAGCTCCACGCTCCGAAGGGGAGCGGCTTTCTATTTGCGAGGGAGGGTGTAAAGCTTGATCCCATTATCTATGGCGGTGGTCAGGAGGGCGGCCTTCGCTCCGGGACGCAGAATGTTCCGGCGATAGCGGGGCTATGCGAAAGCGTCCGTTTTATGACACAGGATATGGACGCTCATTACAGGCATTTTAAGGAGCTTAGAGAAAGGCTTGTCGAAGGGCTTTCTGACCTTGAAAACGTATATATCAACGGGCCGGCAGATGAGAAAAAACAAGCACCCTATATCTTGAGTCTCAGTGTAAGAGATGTCCGCGCCGAGGTCCTTCTACACGCTCTTGAGGAAAAGGGTATCTTTGTCGGTGCCGGCTCCGCCTGCTCATCAAACAGGCCGCATATTTCAAATACATTAATAGCGATGGGGCTTGAGCATGAACTCCTCGATCAGACGATAAGGCTTTCATTCTCAGTCTTTACAGAAGAAGCGGAGATAGATGAAACGGTATCCGCCCTTAAGGAGCTCGTCCCGTTTCTTTCAAAATACAGGAGAGGATAAGATATAATGTATCGAGCATTCATGCTGAAATACGGCGAGATAGGCATAAAGGGAAAGAACCGTGCTGTCTTTGAGGAAGCCCTCCGGCTCTCAACCGAGAAGGCGTTGTCTCGCGTCGGTGACGGCTTCACGGTCACACGCCCGAACGGGAGGATACTTGCAGAGGCAAAGGGTGATTATGATTTTGATGAAGCTGTGGATGCCTTGAAAAAGGTCTTTGGCTATGTGAGCTTTCATCCTGCGAAGATAGTTGATGACAAGGGTCTTCCTGAACTCTACAAAGAAGTTATATCACTCTTTGAAAAGGAGTATGGAAGGGATATAAAGGCTTCATTTAAGGTCAAATGCAAAAGAGGAAGGAAGAATTATCCTCTTGATTCGATGGAGCTTGCAGCCGCGGTGGGAGAGCAGCTGCTAAACGCATTCCCCGGGCTTTCCGTAGATGTTCACGAGCCCGATATCTATGTCCATGTAGAGATAAGGGAGAAGATTTATATCTATTCAAAGGAATTTGAAGGCGCAAAAGGACTCCCCCGTGGTGTCAGCGGAAAGACCATGCTCCTTCTCTCCGGCGGGATCGATTCTCCTGTGGCAGGCTTTCGGATGGCGCGGCGCGGGGTGACGCTTGAGGCAGTCTATTTTCACGCGCCTCCCTATACCTCGGAGCGGGCAAAGAACAAGGTTGTAAAGCTTGGCGAGCTGATAAGCAGATATACCGGACCTTTCAGGCTTCATATCGTCAATTTCACGGACATTCAGCTGAAGATACTGGACAAATGTCCCCGGGACGAGCTTACCATAATCATGCGCCGCTACATGATGAAGATCGCTGAGACTATCGCAAAAGAGACCGGCTGTCTTTCCCTCACAACGGGAGAATCAATAGGACAGGTCGCTTCCCAGACGATGCAGTCCTTAAACTGCACGAATGCTGTCGCCAGCCTTCCCGTTTTCAGGCCGCTCATCACCTATGACAAGCAGGAGATAATGGATGAGGCAGAGAGGATAGGAACCTATGAGACATCCGTGCTTCCCTATGAGGACTGCTGCACGATATTCGTGGCAAAGCATCCCGTGACAAAGCCCAGGCTTTCAGTGATCGAAAAGTCGGAGGAGAGTCTCACCGGTGAGATAGAGCCGCTTCTTGAAGAAGCGCTCCGGACACAAGAAGTTGTAGAGATTGTATAAAAATAGCGGCATACGGTTTCCCGCATGCCGCACATTTTGTGAATATAATGCTTCTCACACCTGATAAGGCTTGATCGCTTCAAGGATCGCAGCATCATCATCAGCATGGATCGTAAGCTCGATGGGCTGTGAAAGATCAAGTGAGAAAATACCCATTATTGACTTTGCATCAATTACGTAACGTCCGCTGATAAGATCAAAATCAGAATCGAACTTTGAGATCGTGTTGACGAAGGACTTTACCTTGTCGATCGAATTGAGAGATATAGCAACCTTCTTCATTTTGTTACCTCCTGGAAAAAATAATTGTTTTTGTTCCGTTATGTTCTTTTGCACGCCTGCAATATAATTCAAAAAAATAAAAAAGTCAACCATCTATGAGAGAAAATAAAAGGGCAGCATTCTTAAGTCTCGGCTGCAAAGTCAATGAATACGAAACTGAAAGGCTCAAAGAGAGTTTCCATAACGCCGGTTATGAGATTGTTCTTTTTTCAGAACAAGCTGATGTCTATGTGATCAATTCCTGCACCGTCACTGCCGAGGCGGACAGAAAATCGCGCCAGATGGTCAGAAGGGCAAGAAAGGAAAATCCGTCTGCCGTGATAGTATGCGCAGGCTGCTTCTCGGAAAGCGCTGTAAAAAAACTTGGAGAAGAACAGCTTTTTTCAGAGACCAAAGCCGACATTATAGTCGGAAACGCAGCAAAGTCGGATATCATATCGCTGGTCGAAAAATTTGAGACCACGCATGAAAGGATAGCGTATCTTCCCGATATCAATGAAAAGGGGCTTTCCTATGAGAGGACAGAGATTGGACCATCCCCAAAGGGGCTGATCACAGAAGGCGGCAGGGTAAGAGCCTTTTTGAAGATACAGGACGGCTGCGACAGATTCTGTTCCTACTGCCTTATTCCATTTGCCCGTGGAAGATCGAGAAGCCGTGACTTAAGCGCTGTCGTAAGGGAGGCAAAGGAGTTTTTCGAAAGCGGAAGACGGGAGATAGTCCTTACCGGTATCAATATTTCTTCATACAAGGGGGAAGCAGGTGAGAGCCTTTTTGATGTGGCAGAGGCAATAATAGATGAGATAAGCGATCTTCCCGGAGGGGAAGATTTCAGGCTTCGCTTAGGGTCACTTGAGCCAAACTCCATATGTGAGGATACGATAAAGAGGCTTTCAAAAAAGAAGGCTCTCTGCCCGCACTTTCATCTATCGCTCCAAAGCGGCTCGGATACTGTCCTTCAAAGAATGAACAGGCATTATACCAAAGAGGAATTTCTTTCATCGGTCAAGGTGCTCCGTGAATATTTTGATGATCCCGCGATCACGGCCGATATAATATGCGGCTTTCCGGGAGAGACAAAAAGTGAGTTTGAAGAGACCCTTTTTTTTGCAGAGGAAGTCGGGTTTGCAAAGATACATGCCTTTCCTTTTTCCGCGCGGGAGGGAACGAAGGCGGCCTTGATGGATGGGCAGGTAAAAAAGAGTGAAAGGCTTTATAGGACAGGAAAGCTGATAGAACTCCAGGATCGTCTGAGGGAAGGGTATGTAAAGAGGAACATAGGAAAAGAGGCCGCTGTCCTCATAGAAGAAAAGGAAGATTCCGGCGGCTCCTCTTTTTTCAGCGGGTACACCGAAAGATATATAAGAGCGCTGGTTCCTGCCGGTGCAACGAGTGAAAAACTGTCTGCCGGCCGCATTGTAAAGGGCGTGCCAAAGAGCATGCAGGGGAATGATTGCTTGATTATTGATAAGGATTTTATTATACTGTAGTCTGATTTTTGGTTTTTACGAAAGTGGGAATTATCTTATGAGCAGCGATCTTTCAAATACACAATATTTCAAGGTTGAATCGGACAAGACGGTCGGAGTGAAGGATATCCTCAAAAATGTTTACGAGGCTCTTTCCGAGAAAGGCTACAATCCGGTGAACCAGATAGTAGGATATATAATGTCAGGTGATCCCACCTTTATCACAAGTCACAACAATGCCCGTTCTCTTATCATGAGGGTTGAGCGTGATGAACTGGTTGAGGAGCTCTTGAAGGAATATATTGACAGAGAAGCCTGGAAGAAGTGAGCATGGAGCGTATCCTCGCTCTTGATTTCGGCGCGCATACCGTTGGAACTGCCGTATCTGATGAACTGCTTCTTACCGCCCAGCCGACTTCTGCCGGGATCATCAGGCGGCGTAAGCCCGGGAAGCTCAGACAAACGATCGCTGTGATCGAAGAACTTGCCCAAGCATATCATATCGGGACGATCGTCCTTGGATTTCCCTTGAACATGGATGGGAGCGAAGGAGAACGCTGTGAAAAGACGCGGGAGTTTGCTGCCCTCCTTGAAAAGCGCCTTCATCTTCCTGTTGTATTTGTGGACGAGAGGCTGACTACCGTGGAGGCTCTCTGTGAAATGGAGCTTTCAGGACAGAGGGATATAAAAAAGCACGTCGACGAAGCCGCTGCGATCATCATACTGCAGGATTATCTGAATCAGGAATATCAGAAAAGAAAAAACAATGGATGAATTACACTCACAGATCATAGTAAAGGACGAAGAGTCGGGTGAAGACGTCTCTTTGTTTGTAATAGAAGAAACCGAGCTATCGAAGGAAAAATATCTGCTTGTTGCAGAGTCGGAGAATGAAGATGCCGATGCCATGATACTCCATGAGACACATGTGGATGAGGCATCAGGTGATGTTTTCTACGAGCCTGTCACAGACGATACGCTCCTTCAATCTCTCGGGAAGATTTTTTCGGAATTACTTTCCGGAACGGAGGTTGAACTGAAAATTGAATAACGAAAAAAAGGGAAAGCTATCTATCATCCCTCTGGGCGGAGTCGAGCTCATAGGGATGAATATGACAGCTTTTTGCTATGACGACAGCATTATAGTCGTCGACTGCGGCATGGCATTTCCCGAGGAGGATATGCCGGGCGTAGATCTTGTGATCCCGGACATCTCCTTTCTTCTTGAAAACGAGGACAAGGTCAAGGGGATCTTTATCACCCATGGTCATGAGGATCATATAGGCGCTATTCCCTATGTGATGGATCAGCTGAGCGTTCCCTTGTATGCGACAAGGCTTACTATGGGGATCATCGATCACAAGCTTGAAGAGCATGGCCTGATGACGCGTGTGAGAAGAAAGGTGGTCTCCTTTGGACAGTCCATAAACGCGGGCTGTTTTCGGGTTGAATTCATAAAGACCAACCACTCCATCCAGGATGCAGCCGCGCTTGCTATTTATTCTCCGGCAGGAACAGTTGTCCATACCGGAGACTTCAAGGTGGATTATACTCCCGTCTTTGGGGACCAGATAGATCTTCAGCGCTTCGCAGAGATAGGAAAGAAGGGGGTTCTTGCCCTATGCTGCGACTCTACAAATGCCGAGCGTCCCGGCTTCACACAGTCGGAGAGGACTGTGGGCAGGACTTTCGACAATATCTTCGCCGAGAATCAGGACAGAAGGATAATAATAGCGACCTTCGCTTCAAATGTAGACCGGGTCCAGCAGATCATCAACTCCGCGAAAAAGTTCGATCGCAAATGCGCGATAGACGGGCGTTCCATGGTGAGCATCATGGCGACGGCACAGGAACTTGGCTACATTACTGTTCCGGAAAATACTTTGATCTCGGTCGATGAGCTCAAAAATTATCCCGACAACAAGACCTGTCTCGTCACGACAGGTTCCCAGGGAGAGTCGATGGCGGCTCTTTCCAGGATGGCGAACGGGGTTCACAAAAAGATTTTTATCAAAGACACGGATACTGTGATCTTTTCCTCTCATCCGATTCCCGGGAATGAGAAGGCAGTGTCGAGGGTCATAAACGAGCTTTATCATAAGGGGGCGGATGTGGTCTTTCAGGATGTCCATGTTTCGGGGCATGCCTGCCAGGAGGAGATCAAGCTCATCTACTCAATCTTAAAGCCCAGGTATGCGATCCCCATGCATGGGGAATACAAGCATTTAAAGGCGGGAGCCGAGATCGCAAAGATGCTTGGATACGACTCCGACCACATTTTTATCCTCTCTTCAGGCGATGTACTGTCACTGAATGAGGAGGGGGCAAAGGTTACAGGAAAGGTCCATACGGGCTCCGTCATGGTGGACGGGCTTGGAGTAGGGGATGTCGGCTCTGTAGTATTGAAGGACAGGCAGCGCCTCGCAGAGGACGGCATTATCATTATCGTTATGACGCTTCAGTCCGGAACCGCACTCGTGCTTTCGGGACCCGAGATAGTTTCAAGGGGCTTTGTCTATGTGAGGGGTGCTGAAGACCTGATGGATAGCGCGAGAGAGGTCTTAAACGACTGCATGAGCGCCCTTTCAAGAAAGAATGTAAATGACTGGAACCGTATCAAAACGGAGCTCAAGGCAGCGCTTTCGGAATTTGTCTGGAAGGAGACGAACCGCCGTCCGATGATACTTCCGATCATCATGGAAGTGTAATTGATGTGGGCTTTTGATGAAAAGAGGTTTTCGGTATTTTCTGAAAGTCTCAGAAAACCTCTTCCAAAAGATCTTTCGGATTTTTATGAAGACGCAAGGGAACGCGGGATCCCGGTCATAGAAGAAGAGACTATGGACCTGCTTTCCTTCCTGCTCTCTTTGAAGCAGCCGGACAGGGTTCTTGAGATCGGCTCTGCCGTTGGCTTTTCAGCCGCTTTCATAATTGAGTTTTTAAAGCACGATGCCTCTTTCACATCAATTGAATACAATGACGGCATGGCAGATGAGGCTTTGGAAAACTGGAAGAGGCTTGGGATACTTGATAGGATCGACTTCAGAAGAGGCGATGCCGTTCTGGTATTAAAGGAACTGGAAGAGCCTTTTGACTTTATCTTTCTTGACAGCGCGAAAGGGCAGTATCCTGTGCTGCTCCCGGACATAAAGAGGTTACTCAAAAAGGGCGGGATATTGTTTTCAGATAATGTCTCAATGGAGGGACGCGTCACGGAATCGCGCTTTTTTGTTGAAAGGCGCGATAGGACAGAACATGAAAGGATAAGGAGCTATTTGCGGGAGGTGTCAAAGGATCCGGACTTTCTCACGGATCTTCTTCCCCTTGGGGACGGGATACTCCTTGCTCACAAACTGGTATGAATGATAATGCAAAAAAACCGGAGCTTCTCTGCCCGGCATCGTCGCTTCCGGTTTTAAAGACCGCGATAAGGTATGGCGCTGATGCTGTTTATGTGGGCGGCGATATGTATTCTCTCCGCGCGAAGGCTGAAAATTTCTCCGATGAGGAACTCAAAGATGGGATCGCCTTTGCCCACGGCAAGGGAAAAAAGGTCTATGTGACAGTAAACGTGATCCCGCAGGATGGTGAGATCGAAGGGATATCCTCTTATCTCTCGGAACTTTCAAAAATAAAGCCCGATGCCCTTCTGATCGCGGATCCCGGAGTTTTTTCGATGGCGAGGGAGCTCTGTCCCGACATCGATATCCATATCAGCACGCAGGCAAACAATACAAACTACAGGACCTTTCTTTTCTGGCATTCCCTCGGCGCAAAGAGGGTGGTGACGGCAAGGGAATTATCCTTGAAAGAAATCAAGGATATAAGGGAGCATATCCCGTCTACTCTTGAGATAGAGTCCTTTGTACACGGCTCCATGTGCATATCCTATTCCGGGAGATGCCTTCTCTCCGACTATTTCACGGGGAGGGGCGCGAACATGGGAGAGTGCACCCATCCCTGCAGGTGGAGGTACTATGTTTCGGAAGAGACGAGGCCCGGTGAATATCTTCCGGTCTTTGAAAACGAGAGAGGGACCTATATCTTCAATTCAAAGGATCTTTGCATGATAGAGCATATCCCTTCCCTCATCGAAAGCGGCGTGGATTCCTTCAAGATAGAGGGCAGGATGAAGACGGCGCTCTATGTCGCATCGACTGCGAGAGCTTATCGGCGGGCGATCGATGATCTTTTTGAAAGCCCGGAGAAATATGAAGCGAACAAGAGCTCCTATATGGAGGCGGTGAGCGAATGCACCTACCGCCAGTATACCACAGGCTTTTATTTTCATAAGCCCGTGCATGAGGACCAGATATACGACTCAAATACCTACGAGCAGAAATACATATATCTCGGAAGCGTAATTGACACGGATGAAAGAGGGTTTATCCACCTTACCCAGAAGAATAAGTTTTCAGAGGGTGATGAAATTGAGATAATGAAACCGGACGGTACAAACGTTGTTGCAAAGGTGAGGGGCATCTACAATAATAAAAATGAAAGGGTAAGCTCGGCTCCGCATCCGAAGGAGGAGCTTTTTATAGACCTTGGAATTACGGCACAGGAATACGATGTTCTTCGGATGAAGGCAAATACAGGGGGTGACTGAAATGGCAGAAAAGAAAAATGAGAAAAAGGAAAAGTATGTAGCCTATGTCGGCACCTATACCCTCGATAAGAGCAAGGGTATATATGTTTATGATATAGATGAAAAGACCGGGGTACTCAAAAACCGCTCCGTTGCCGAAGTCAACAATCCTTCCCACGTATGTATATCAGCGGACAAAAAATTCCTTTATTCGATAGCGGACGAGGGTGTGGTCTCCTTTTCCATCGATGAGAACGGTGACCTTACGAAGGTGAATCAGGCTTGGACAGGCGGGCTTCGAGGCTGCTATATTTCGGTTGATTCAAAAAGGCGTTTCCTTTTCATCGGAGGCTATCACGACGGAAGAGTCACAGTGATGAGGCTGAAGCGCGACGGCTCCATAGGCGACATTGCCTGCGGTATCTTTCATCAGGGTGTGGCTATCAGTATGAACGAGCACAGACTCGATCATCCGAAGGTCACCTGCGTTCTCCTTTCCCCCGATGAAAAATATCTTTTTGCTTCAGACATAGGCTTGAACCAGATCAAGGTATACAGGGTCGATTACGCTACCGGGCAGCTCAAGCTTGAGGATATCGTGCGCTGCACGATGGACGCGGGTCCAAGGAGCCTTAAATTTTCATCTGACGGAAGATTTCTCTATGTCCTTACCGAGCTCAACAACTGCATAGAAGTTTACAGCTATGATGATATAGATAATGCGCCTCTTATCCGCCAGATCCATACAGTAAATGTCCTGAATGACAATTATCCCACCGCGGAATCCACCTCGATCCAGATGAATGAGGCTGAGAGCCTCGTGATGGTCACGGTTGGCGGAAAGAATGAGATATCATTTTTCAAGAGGAATAGTCTTGACGGGCAGCTTACCTATGCGTGGGGTACGCCCACCAGCGGTGATTATCCGAAGCAGGCGCATATACTCCCCGGAGATGAATATTATGTCGCGCTGAATCACGATTCAAACGAGATAAGGACATTCAGGATCAATTACGAAGGAAATTACGCTCTTATGTGCAATCCGCCCGTAAAGATCGACAGGCCAAACTGCCTTCGGATTTTGAAGCTTGATAACGAAGGATAAAACTCCATGGGCGGAAGTGTTTTTGGAAAAAATATAAAGGTAATGACCTTCGGAGAGTCCCACGGGGCTGCAGTCGGTGCTGTAGTCGATGGTATCCCGGCAGGCCTTGTGCTTTCACGTGATGATATCCAGGAGATGCTTGACAGGCGGCGTCCGGGAAAAAATGATTTTTCCACAAAGAGAAACGAGACTGATGAAGTCGAG
>CACYBK010000100.1 GCA_902772635.1 uncultured Lachnospiraceae bacterium
ATAAGACGCTTTGTTTGAAAAGCGGTCAAGATCGCACCGGAGGCTTTTGAAGCGCTCTTTTTCTTTAAGAAGCATCGGTGTGTATTTCGACATCCGAAGGATTACCTCGCTGAAGATAATGAGGGGTTCTAACAACTCAAAAACGTAATTATTTTACTATATAAAGTGTTATTAAACAAGGAGAAATACCATCGGTTGTGCCTTGACTCGAAAAGAAAATTGTATTATCATACCAAAAGTGTGCGCACGGAAAGAGTATTTTTAATATAAGTGTCGTAATGGCCGCTTTTCTCCGGCGCGTGGTAATTTTTTTTTTTCAGATCCACAGGAGGTTTTTTTATGTACGCAGTTATCGAAACAGGCGGAAAGCAGTACCGCGTCAGCGAGGGCGACATACTTAATGTTGAAAAGCTCGAGGCTGAGGCAGGCGATTCAGTAACCTTTGACCGGGTGCTTCTCGTTTCAAATGACGGCTCGATCACAGCCGGAACTCCCGTAGTTTCAGGAGCTTCTGTTACTGCTGAGGTTATGAAGCAGGCAAGGGCAAAGAAGATCCTTGTCGGAAAGTACAAGCCGAAGACAGGTTACAAGAGAAAGAACGGTCACAGGCAGTATTATACTCAGGTAAAGATCACAAAGGTTACTGCTTAAGACTTGACAGAGGTTTTTGTAAAAAAGGTGCGTGACCGCGTCATTTCGGTAAACACCAAAGGACACGCAGGATTTGCGAAGCGGGGAAAGGATATAGTCTGTTCCGCGGTTTCGGTTCTTTTGATAAATACCGTAAACTCGATCAAATGCTTTACAGAGGACGAGATCGAGGTTGAGAGCGATCAGCAAAAAGGGGAGATTTCCATACTTCTTCCGACGGAATACTCTGAGAAGACAGATGTACTTTTGAAGGCGCTGCTTCTCGGACTTTCAGGAATAGAAGAGGAATACCCGAAGAATTTCAGATTATATACCGAGGAGGTTTTGAAATGAGAAACGATCTTATGAAGCTTGATCTTCAATTTTTCGCACACAAGAAGGGAATGGGCTCGACCAAGAACGGTCGTGATTCCGAGTCAAAGAGACTTGGTGTAAAGCGCGCTGACGGTCAGTTCGTAAAGGCCGGAAATATCATAATGAGACAGCGCGGCACCCGTATCCATCCCGGAAACAATGTAGGCAAGGGCGGCGATGATACACTTTTTGCATTGATAGACGGAAAGCTCAAGTTCGAGAGGCTCGGAAGGGACAGGAAACAGGCGTCCGTTTATCCGGTTGAGACCGCTGAATAATCCGCTTTTCTATTTGTTTTACATTCCATCCGGCTGAAGACAGGTCTTTAGCCGGATTATTTTATCTATGATTTGAGGTGCAAGGCGTTGGCATATTCATTTATTGACCGGACAAAGATAAGGATCCGCTCCGGCAGGGGCGGAGACGGACATGTGAGCTTTCACAGGGAAAAGTTCGTTGCAAACGGCGGGCCTGACGGCGGTGACGGCGGGAACGGCGGCAATGTCATATTTGAGGTCGATCCCGGAATGAATTCACTGTCACAGTACAGGCACAGGATGAAGTTCTCGGCTTCAGACGGCGAAAACGGCGGGAAGAGCCGCTGCCACGGAAAGAACGGTGAAGACATAGTTCTCAAGGTCCCGAAGGGCACAGTCATTTATGATGACGAGACCGGAAAGGTCATAGCCGATATGTCCGGCGACAACTTACGGGCTGTCATACTCCGCGGCGGAAAGGGCGGCCTTGGCAATATGCATTTTGCTACTTCGAGGATGCAGGTGCCAAAATTCTCAACGCCCGGCGGTGAGGCGGTTGAGACCATGATAAGGCTTGAACTCAAGATGATAGCCGATATCGGTCTTGTGGGCTTTCCTAACGCCGGGAAATCAACCCTTATCTCCGTGCTTACGAATGCAAAGCCCGAGATCGCGGATTATCCCTTTACGACGCTTTCACCGATACCCGGAGTAATGGATATGGGGGACGGCAGGAGCGTGGTCATTGCGGACATTCCGGGGCTTATAGAAGGTGCATCGGACGGAGTCGGTCTCGGTCATGAATTCCTTCGCCACATCCAGCGGACAAAGGTCCTGCTCCAGCTCGTGGATCCGATGGCTCCGGAAGAGGGCAGGAGTGTAATAGACGACATCAAGGTCATTAATAATGAGCTTTCAAAATATGATGAGAATCTTTTGAAAAAGCCGATGATCATCGCGCTTTCAAAGTCTGACTGCCTGAGCTCTGAGGAAAAAGAGGAAAAGCTTTCTCTTATCAGAAAAGAATTTCCGGAATATGAAGTTGTTGCATTTTCTTCGCAGAACAGGGAAGGGCTTTCGGAGCTTAAAGAACTTCTTGGAAGGACGGTTGAAGAAAACAGGGAGAAGGACATTATCTTTGAGTCGGAATTTGATCCCATGGAGCTTTCTGTAAGGTCGCTTTCCTATGAGGTGCAAAAGAACGAGGAAGGCGAATATGAGGTGATGGGACCCAAGATCGACAGGCTTCTTGGCTATACGAATCTCGACAGCGAGAAGGGCTTCCACTTTTTCCAGAAATTCTTTGAGAATGAAGGTATAATAAAGGATATGAAGGCCCTCGGCATGAGAGAGGGCGATACTGTAAACGTTGGAGGATATCTTTTCACATATTATGAATGATATTACAAACAAGCAAAGGGCCTATCTTTCGGGCCTTGCGGTAAATGAAAAAGCAATACTCGAGCTCGGAAAATCCACAGTGACTCCCGAATTTACGGCTTCGCTTGATGAAGCTCTTGAAAAAAGGGAGCTTGTAAAGATCTCGGTTCTGAAGAATTGTGACCTTGGCATAAATGAGGCCGCATCAACTTTGGCAGAGCGGACGAAGAGCAAGGTCGTCCGTGTCATAGGAAGAAAGATCATCTTCTATCGGCCTGCAAAAAAACCTGTGATAGAGCTTCCAAAGGGGTGAACTCTTGAAGATCGGTATACTCGGAGGAACGTTCAATCCAATCCATATAGGGCATATCAATGCGGCACTGTCCGCGAAAAAGCAATTGCAGCTTGATGAAGTATTGATAATGCCCTCCGGAGACCCGCCTCACAAGGCAGTTAACGGACATATAACAAAGAATGCGCGCTTTGAGATGACAAGAAGGGCAGTGGAGCCGTATGAAAAAGAAGGGCTTCACTTTTCGGACTTTGAATACTCTTTTTCAGGAGACACATATTCCTATATCATTCTTCATGAATTAAAAAAGTCGCGCCCTGATGATGAGCTTTGGTTCATAATAGGAGAGGATTCGCTCCTTACATTCCAGCACTGGGTCAAGCCCGATATCATCACAAAATATGTAAATCTTGCGGTCCTTCCCAGGAAGGATGAAGGGACAAAGAGGGCACTTTCAAAAAAGGAACTTGAGGATAAAGCAAGTGAAGTCGCCGGGCAGTTTCAAACTAAGGTTTCGGTAATAGACTCAGAGCTTTTTGATGTTTCATCCTCCTTCCTTCGGGAAGAACTTTCAAAAAGGCAATTCAATGACGGTTTTTCGGACGCTCTGAAGAATAATATCCCGTCAGGGGCTCTTTCTTATATCAAAGAAAGGCGGCTCTATGAGGAAATAAGGCTCACCGGACCAAAGGATCACTTTGAATTTGAGGATGCAAGAAAGAAGATAAAAAAAAGCCTCTCAAAGAAGAGATATCAGCACAGTCTTCGGGTTTCAGATACAGCGGTGGCGCTTGCCGCAAGATATTCCTATCCCGCGTTCCCCGCAAGGGTTGCAGGCCTTCTTCATGATTGCGCGAAGGATATTCCGGAAAAAGAGTATTTTTCAATATTGAAGGAGAACAAGGTAGATATTACGGAAGCGGAGAGGAAGGCGCCGTATCTCCTTCATGCGAAGGTCGGAGCCATCATCGCAAAAAAGGAATTCGGGATCATAGATGCTGATATATTATCCTCAATAAGGACGCATACCACGGGAGAGCCGGATATGTCCCTTCTGCAGAAGATAATATTTACGGCAGATTATATCGAGCCCGGACGCGACAAGGCAAAGCGGCTTGATGAGATCAGGGAGCTGGCATTCTCCGACCTTGATATTTGCGTAAGAGAGATACTCTTTGATACATTGAGCTATCTTGATGAAACGAAAAGCGACATAGACCCGGCTACCAGGGAGACCTATGAATTCTACAGGGACAAGCTGCGCCGGGAATTTTGAAACTTTGCTATCAAGTGAGAGCGGGCAAGTATTGGGATCAATCAATTAAGAAAAACTATATTTGCATAACGATTTGAATGGAGGCTCATAATGGGCGGGATAAAGAACGAAAAGGAAGTATTGAAGGTCATCTATGATACGCTCGACAAGAAAAAGGGCGAGGATATAGAGATCATTGACATAGGTCACGTTTCCGTGATCGCGGATCATTTCGTGGTTGCGAGCGCAAACAATATCAACCAGCTCCAGGCCATGGCTGATGCCGTTGATGAGGAGATGACAAAGCGAAATATCGAGGTAAAGCAGATAGAAGGGAACAAAAACTCAACCTGGATACTGATGGACTACGGGGATATCATAGTCCACCTGTTTTCCAAGGAGGATCGGCTCTTCTACAACCTGGAGAAGATATGGGTCGACGGGATAAAGATAGATCCAAAGACCCTTTGATAGAAAGCCTCATCTGATGAAGCGCATCACTCCAAAGACCCTGCCTACTATCTGGCAATCCCTCACATAAATAGGAGACATAGTATCATTCTCAGGCTGAAGCCTGATCATATTGTCTTCCTTGAAGAAGCGCTTCACAGTTGCGCTGTCGTCTATGAGGGCGACCACGATCTGACCGTTTGTGGCTGTATCGCAGCGCTCGACCATTATAGTATCGCCGTTCAGTATCCCGGCATTTATCATACTGTCGCCTCTGACACGGAGCATGAAGCATTCGTTCTTCGGAACATACTCGGCCGGAAGAGGATAATAATCCTCGATGTTCTGCTGTGCAAGTATGGGCTGCCCTGCGGCGACCTGCCCCACAAGAGGAACATTTACGGTCTCTCTTCTTGTAAGATTGAAATCGTCATCCACGATCTCTATAGAACGGGATTTTGCAGGATCTCTTCTGATATAGCCCGCTGATTCGAGCTTTTCGAGATGATTGAAAGCGGAGGAGGTGGATTTCAATGACATCTCCTCGCATATCTCCCTGACTGTGGGAGGATAACCTCTTTCCAGGATACTCTTTTTCAGATATTCCAGCAGCTTCTGCTGTTTTTCGGATATTTTTCCCTTTTCCATGCAAAATACCTCCTTACTCATGGCATTATAGCATTATTCTACGGGCAAAGCAAACATATTTTCGAAAAAATTTGTTTGAACCTCTTGACAAACGCATGTTCTGAAATTATAATGCGTTTTAGAACAAAAGTTCAAAAGTGTTGTGAGGAGGATAAAAAATGAATACCGGAAAATCGTCTGCAATATATATGAAAAAGGCTGTTTTCAGAGTATCTCTGATTTTTGCTGCCGCTTTTATCGCCATCTTTATTTTTTTCTCTTTTTTTATCAGCATGCGAACGAAAGTTCAGGCAATGGGTTCTGACATGGAGGTCGTATATGAAAGCTATGAGATCAAAAAAGGCGACACCTTGTCATCGATCGCTCAAAAATATGCTTCGGGCGTCAATATGTCCAGAGGCGATTATATGTATAAGGTCAGAAGAACAAATCAGATCAGCGGAGATCTGATCCATGAAGGCTGTTATCTGGTTATTCCTGTTGAAAAGACCTTGTAAGGTTTTTTGCATATTTTTTTCTTCACACATAGCTTTTCGAAAAAGCCGATGATGGGCATCAGAGATTTCATTTTGAAATCCTCTGGTGCTTCGTCATAAAAGGATGCTTTCGAACTTTATCTTATTCTGATTTTTTTATCGGATTTTCACCGTATATTTTCTTTGGCGGGAATTAATTTTCCCTTGATATTATGTGAAGAGTAGTGTATCATGATATTTATATCTCTCGGATAAATATCTGTTTATCCGAGAGATAGTGGTATATGCTTAAGCAAAGGAGGAAAGCCTCATATGGGCAAGAATTCTGAGTTCTACAAGGAAAAGCAAAAAAAACTGACGATCACCCTGAGAAATCTCATCAAGAAGCTTCCGCCTTGTGCCGTTGATTATATCCACAGCAAGGAACTGACGACGCAGACGAGCACGCTGGTTTCATATTGTTATGACCTTTTGACCTTCTTTCGGTTTTTGAAGGAAGCGAATCCTTCTTTCAAAAACAAGAAAATAGAATCCTTTTCCTATAAACAGATCGAGAGCCTGAGCGCCGAGGATATCATCGAATACCAGCGCTATCTTGCTCTTAATACGGATGAGGAAGATTATCACGAAAACGGGAAAAAGGCGATCGCCAGGAAAATGGCGCCTCTTAGGGGGATGTTCCTCTATCATTTCCAGCACGAGAATATCAAGAAAAATCCCATGATCCTTGTTCCACTGCCTAAGCTCAAAAAGGACAAGAATATCATACGTATGTCAAATTATGAGGTACAGGCTGTGATGGCAACGGTTTCAGGCTCCGGAAATCAGGAAAAGATGTCTGAGCGCCAGAGAAAATACCTTGAAAAAACACGCATTCGCGATACGGCGATCCTTACCCTGATGCTTGGCACGGGAATCCGTGTTTCCGAATGCAACGGCCTTGATATAGATGATGTGGATCTTGTGGTAAATACGATCACCATAGTCCGGAAAGGCGGCGGTCAGGATGTGCTTTATTTCGGCAGGGAGATCCACAAGGCGCTTTCTGATTATATTGAAACGGAAAGAAAGCTCATAGATCCGGTTCCGGGCCACGAAAAGGCTTTGTTTTTCTCGCTCCAGGGGAAAAGGATAAGCGTTGACTCGATTGAAAATCTTGTGAAAAAGTATTCAAGGATCGCAGTCCCTTCAAAAAAGATAACGCCTCACAAGCTCCGCAGCACCTACGGAACGGCGCTATACCGCGAAACCGGCGATATAAGGCTCGTTGCGGACGTGCTGGGACACGAAAATATCAATACGACCATTGATTATTACGCGGCTATAGAGGACGAACACAAACGTGAAGCCGCAAATGCCGTGGATTTCAACCGGAAAGATACATAAGCCCTACATGGCGGTATTCGAAAGCTTTTTTAGGAGTTCCTCAAAATATTCCGGCAGCGGGGCCGTAAATTCCATATATTCCCCTGTGGAGGGATGAATGAAGCCTATCGTCTCGGCATGCAGTGTCTGGCCGACAAGACCCTTTGCAAAGCCTTTTACCTTCTTTGGGCCATAGACCTCATCTCCAAGCAGTGGATGCCCTATATGACTCATATGAACCCTTATCTGATGCGTGCGGCCTGTCTCAAGTGAAAATTCCATATAGGTATAGTCTTTGAAGCGCTTTAAGACCCTGTAATGTGTCACGGCATGTCTGCCGCTATTTTCATCCCGGGCTATAGCCATACGTTTTCTGTCTTTTTTGTCGCGCTCCAGAGGAAGATCAACAGTCCCTTTATCCTCTTTCATATTTCCGTACACAATCCCCTTATATATCCTGTGAACCGTATGTGCTTTGATCTGCTCAGCTAAAGAAATGTGGGCGTGATCGTTTTTGCATATTATGAGGGCTCCCGTGGTATCCTTGTCAATCCGGTGGACGATACCGGGGCGCTTTTCGCCATTGATCCCGGACAGGGAATCACCGCAATGAAAAAGGATCGCATTTACAAGGGTATCATCTGTATGTCCCGCAGCCGGATGCACGACCATCCCCTTTGCTTTGTTGATTATGAGGACATCATTATCCTCATAAAGAATGTCAAGCGGCAGTTCAACAGGCAAAATATCCGCCTCTTTTGAAGGCGGAAAGGTCACATCAATTATATCCCCCTCCTTCAGAACAAGTCCCGCTTTCGGAAGATGCTTGTTCACAAGGATATCGGGAGGTTCATTATCCATGAGATTTTTGAAATATGATCTGGAATGCTCCGGAAAAGATCTCTGAAGAAACACATCAAGGCGGAGACCGGCGTCAGATGGATGAACGACAAGGATTTCAGACATCGTTTAAGTCCTTTTTTTCTGCCTCGTTCAAAAGCTCATTATCATTGAACTCTTCAGACGCCCCATCCTCCTCAGATGTTTTTTGCGTTTCAAAATCTGTATTTCTGTACTTAAACAACAGAAAGATAATGAGAAAGATTACGCCAAGTGTGACGCATATATCCGCGACATTGAATACGGGGAAATTGATGATCTGAAAATAGATGAAGTCAACGACGAAGCCGTTCATTATCCTGTCAATGAGGTTTCCCACAGCCCCTGCAAGTATCACAGTAAGGCAGATATAAAGGGGGGAATATCTCCTGTCCGGCTTAATCTTGAGGAAAAAGAAAAAGATGATAACCGAAAAGATTATCGTAATGATAATGAAGATCAGCCTTTTCCCGGCGAGCATTGAAAAGGCTGCCCCGGTGTTTTCAAGATAAGTAAGAACAAGAGCGTTTTTGATGATCACAAAGTCATCCTTGTCTTTAAGATTTATAATGGCAAGGTACTTTGTCAGCCTGTCACAAAACAGGCAGAACACAAATATGATAAGTGAAATTATATATTTCTTTTTGTAGAGGGAGTTTTTCATTAGTTTAATTCAAGCAGAAATCAATGGCCGAAAGCATTTCATCATCAGTCACGGTTGAGTCGACAAAGCCTTCTCCTACAGAACGAAGCAAAACAAAATTGATACGCCCCTTGGCCATCTTCTTGTCGCTCTTTGTCGCGCGAAGAACAGTCTCAAGGTCAAGGTTTTTCCCGATCTCCCCGGGCACCTTCACAGGAAGATCATACGAAGAAAGGAGGTCTTTTATAGCATTTAGATCAGACTCTGAAATATAGCCTCTTTTCATTGAAATGAAGGAAGCGCCCATGATGCCAATAGAAACGCATTCGCCGTGAAAAAGTACAAAGTCGGAAAGCTTTTCGATCGCATGACCTATGGTATGGCCAAAATTCAAAAGCCTTCTCAAGCCCTTTTCCTCAGGATCTTCTTCAACAACCCTGCCCTTTATCAAGAGACTTTTGTATATAGTCTTTTCTATGTGGGCGGAAGAAAGAGCCTTGATCGAAGAGACATTGTCTTTCAAAAAAGAAAAATAATCAGGATCTGCAATAAGGCTGTGCTTAATGACCTCAGCCATCCCTGAAGCAAACTGCCTCCCGGGAAGGGAAGAAAGCACATCTGTGTTTATAAATACAAGGGAAGGCTGATGGAAGGCGCCGACCATATTCTTGTAGGACATGAAGTCTACTCCGGTCTTTCCGCCTATACTTGAATCCACATCCGAAAGAAGAGTCGTGGGAAGCTGAATAAAACGGATCCCGCGAAGATATGTAGCTGCGGCATAGCCGGTAAGGTCCCCGACCACACCACCTCCAAGGGCTACCAGATAGTCGGTACGCTCAAAGTGGTTTTCGATAAGGACTGTATACAGTCGCTCAACATTCTTTAAGGTCTTTTGACTTTCGCCGGCAGGAAATTCAAAGGTGACAACAGATCCAATGCCGGGAACAGACATAAAAATATCCCGCACAGACTTCAAAAAGAGACCGGCGGTATTTGAATCACAGACAATGCAGGCTTTCAGGTGGTTTATTCCAAGCTCAACAAGGCGGAGTTGAAAGCTTTTATATGAATCATTGAGGACAATGTCATATATAGCTTTCTCTCCCCTCCTTATCTTGAGTTCTTCCATTAGTTTATATTAACGAGTCATGCTGAGTCCGGAAAATTCAAAGGAATCCACTATCCCCTGAAGATCACCGGAAAGATCCACATTCTTTGGAGTGATGATGAATATAAAGCTTGAGATCTTCTGAAGACTTCCATCTACAGAGTATGTTGCTCCGCACATGAAATCTATGATCCTCTGAGCTACGGAAAGATCAAGCCCTTCCATATTGAGTATCACTGTCCTTCCGGCAAGAAGGGTCTCAGCAATCTCCTTCACATCAGCATCAAAGGAAGTCGGCTTGATAACGCAAACTTCCATTGAACCTGACGATGAAGGATTCCTTCTCCTGAAGTCAGCTACCTTGGACGCTCTTTCTTTTTTCCGAGGTTCGAAGTCATCTTCATCCTCATCATCTTCATCCTGATTCTTTCTGAAGAAAAAGCCTTTCTTTTCCTTTTTTGAAGGATCGGTATCCGCTACTTCGTAATCATCCTCGTACTCTTCATCATCATCGTCTTCAATTTTCATTGCACTCATCATTCTGTCCAAAAGTCCCATAATCTCTCTCCATTTTCAAACCGAAAATCTGCCACTTGTTAACCCGAGGATTGGGAGCTATAGTCTCTTGCGCCGAAAATACTGGTTCCAACGCGAACCATTGTAGCGCCCTCCTCAATGGCAACTTCATAGTCGCCGCTCATGCCCATTGATAATATATCCATTGATACATTATCAATGTTTGCATTGCGTATGTCAAGAGAAATTGTTCGAATTTTTCTAAATATTGAACGATTTTTTTCGGGGTCGTCAACATATGGTGCAACTGTCATGAGTCCTCTTACCCTCACATGACGCAGCGCGGATATCTCCCGGCATAGCTGGATTGATTCCTCCGGTCTTATCCCGAATTTCGAGATCTCACCCGAGGCATTGACCTCCAAAAGAATGTCAGAGACCAAACTGCCGTTTTCCAACTTGTTGGTTTGAACTTCAATTTCCTCTGCCAGCCGCAAACTGTCGACAGAATGTATGAGTGTGGTTTTTCCTGCAATATATTTTACCTTATTTCTCTGAAGATGACCTATGAGATGCCAGTTGATATCCTTCGGAAGGACCTCGATCTTTCCTGTAAGCTCCTGGACCTTGTTTTCTCCGAAATCCCGGCAGCCTGCATCATATACCTCCTGAAGTTCCTTTGGCTCATGCATCTTTCCTACAGCAATCAATGTAACATCCTTGGGGTCTCTTCCCGAGCGGACTGCTGCCGCAGCAACTTTTTCAAGCACACTTGAATAATTCTCTTTTAGCATTTTTTCCTCCTCAATATATGATGCTTCCATCCTTAATGTTTCCGGCATTCAGGGCTATATGATCATAAAGTGATATGCCGTAATTTGTTCCGGATTCCACAATACTGTAGTCCTCGTTGGAAAACAGTATATTAATCAGCTTGAATACCGCATAGCCCTTGTTTACATTGAAAACACCTTCCTTTTCGTCATTTTTGGAGCCGATGGAGAAGGTCTGTGTTGTGCCATCCTTTATGAGCACATCCCCGTTCTTAAGCTTTGAATCATCGGTATAGCAATATTCTTCATCATCATAATAAATTGTGGGATTCACAAACGAAGGGTCGCCGGTTTCCTGTTCATTTTTTACTATGACACCGCTTTCCTTCGTATCCCCGCCGTTTGTAAAGAAGTCCTTTGGTATCGCAAAAAAGGTCTTTTTTGTGATCGAAGAGTTCGGTATCTTAAGCCCCCTCTTCTCATCGAGCATGAGCGTCACATAAAGATAACGATAGTCCGCATAACGATCCATGGAATCATCAAAGGTAAGGATGAGCACAGGCTGTTCATCTATCCGGATAAGCTTTACCTGTCCTGTTGCATCATTTCCATCAGCCGAAAACCTTACCGTAAGATAGGATGAGTCCTTGATCGTCTCATATGTTTCTTCGGAGATCTGCATTGCAATAGACCAGTCATCATTTGTGATAAGGCGATACAAAGGATCTCCGGTCTTTATGTCCCTGTCTGTTCCGAAGGAAGAACTTTTGTATGCATTGCCTTTGAGAATATCAAGGGAAAGTCCCTCCTCACTGAGGTTTTCCAAACCGTCAGAGGATAATGAAAGAAGACCGGGCCTTACAGCGTAATAAGAATGAAAGGAGCCGCTTGCCTCCGCAGACTGGATAGCATCTCGATTTTCCAAAGCGGCTTTTCTGCCGTAGGCCGTGGAAAGGTTTTCCGAAAGCTTCGTCATAAAGGGATAGATCTCTTGGAAATCCTTGTCTGAAAAGGCTGATACGAAATCAAAGATCGTATCCCTGGCAGCTGAAAGCTCTGATGTGCTTAAGTTGTAGTCGCTGCCTTTAGAAGAAAGGGTACTTGCCAGACTGCCTACGGAATCCACAGCACAGATCAAGGACTTTACTCCTGCCCTGCTCCTGTTCCCTGAAAAATAAATGCAGCGGCCGTCCTCCTCAGCATTGACAATAAGCTCCTGCCTCATGGCAACACCCCTGTAGAAGTTGTCCTGGGTAATGCTTCCCTCAGTCACCTCATAGTATTTCACGGAGCTTTTCGAAAAATAAGAGAAGATATGAAATACAACATAGGCAAGCACAAACAGTGCGATAATGAGACCTATGTTCAGCTGGACCTTTCTATGAAATTTTACAATGTTCGCTGTTTCCTTCAAGAATTGCCTGCCTTTAAGAAGCGCCCGGCAGAAAGGCTTTTCTTTCTGTCAGGCGCCAAAAAAAACATATTTATCAGATCAAAGGAAGTCTCACAGAGATGCGATCACAGCCGACTTGACTGATTCCGGGAGATCCTCACTTTTTTTCGAAACAGAGAGGAGAAAATCCGTTTCGAACTTTTCTGACAGCGCTTTCAGCTTTTCAACAGCATCTGCGAGGCTGTCTGCATCATCGATAAAAGCCGTGGTAAGAAAGCTGTCGAGATATATCTTTTCAATATCCCTGTTTGATGAGATGATGCCTGAAACAAAGCCCAGAAACTCGCCCGTCGTTGACATATCAAAATCTTCCATGTTTATGAGACGCACCCTGGAATCCAGATCGAACATATGATGATTGTTCTTGTCGATGAAGATCAGGCTGCCGCCGCATTTTTTCAGATCCTCGTGAACCTTGTCAAGAAGTACTCTTGTTTTCCCTTTTCCCTTCTCGCCAGTAATAATTTCAACCATAACTGCCCTCCTTCAAAAGCATTTTTCTTTAATGGAAAAACCCTTACAGAGTTAAATTTTAGACTATATGAAAGCAAAAAACAATGTCTTTTAGGCATTTTTCAAGCGGATGGTGTTTTCGCGTAATAAAGTATCTCCCTCATCAGAAGATAAAGGTTTACCCTGGCATCTGCGCCGTAAACCATTGAGATAATGTCATGACCTGCTTCGTTCTTCGAGTAGATCACAAGACAGTACTTTGCTGCGCCTGTGGTTCCGGACTTTCCTCCTATCACATTGATCCCGTTCGGATGATCCTCTGTTCCGCTTACATAACGAACGGTATTTCTCCATGTCTTTTCAACCTTGTTGCCATCCTTGTCTGTGTACTTGCAAAGATAGCTCGGCGACTGTATGACATCAGTAAAATCCTGATACCTGAGTGCTTCATTAAAGATAAGATACATGTCATATACAGTCACGAAGTGGTTCGTGTCCTGAAGACCGTGAGGATTTACGAAGTGTGAATGTGTTGCTCCAAGAGACTGCGCCTCCTTGTTCATAAGCTCAGCAAAGGCCTCCACGGATCCGCTGACGCCCTCTGCTATTGCGATGGCGGCATCATTCCCGCTCGGAAGCATGAGCCCATATGAAAGCTGTCTGATGGTAAGCTGATCCCCGACATGAAGTCCGGCAACAGATGAGTCGGAATCAATATTCTGGATGTTCTCACTGACTGTCACCGTCTTTGAAAGATCACCGTGCTTGATCGCGCAAAGGAGAGTCATTATCTTTGTGGTGGAGGCAGGATAGACCTTCTTGAAGATATCCTGCTTGTAAAGCGTTTCCTTTGTGGTCGCATCAAAGACTCCGGCAGCCATGGCGACGTAGGCATGAACCTTGTCGTCATGCAGATTTTCACCATCGGTCACACAGAGATTGTCAGCAAAGAATATGCTCTCCTCCTCGGGCTTTCTTACTATCCCGTAGCCTGTAAGGGCAGAGGCGCTGTCAAAGGGATCGGGGACATTCGTTTTCGTACCGCAGCCCGGGAGATACAGTGACGAAAATAATATCCCTGCCGAAAGAACAACGACCTTAATTTTTTTACTTATACATTTCACGCCACTCAAGATCTCCTCTGTCTAATGATTTGATAAGAAGCTCTGCTGTCGCAAGGTTTGTAGCAAGCGGTATGTTGTGTGCATCGCAGAGCTTTACGATAGAATTCACATCCGGCTCCTGGGACTTTTGCTTAAGCGGGTCGCGAAGAAAGATCACAAGATCAATGTTGTTGTGCTCTATCTGGCTTCCAAGCTGCTGCGTTCCACCGAGATGTCCCGGAAGGAAACGATGGAGCTTCAAAGAAGTGACCTCCTCTATGAGCCGTCCGGTAGTTCCCGTAGCAAAGAGATTGTGCTTTGCAAGAATGCTGCTGTAGGCTATGCAGAAATTCTGCATCAGTTTTTTCTTTGAATCGTGAGCAACAAATCCGATATTCATGATACCCCCTTTTTTATCTCCCCTTAGTGAAGCATCAAAACTTCAATGGCTTCATCTCATCGATATAGGTCTTTTTCGGCTGTATCCCCACATTAAGCACGAGACCTATCCCTATATAAAGGGTGATGAGCGAGGTCAGACCATAGCTTACGAACGGGAGCGGAAGTCCGGTGTTCGGCAGCAGCCCCGTAACAACTGATATATTTACGAAGCTTTGTATGGCTATAAGTGAAGCGACTCCGACGCATATTATCTTTCCGGCCTGATCCTTTGCCTTCTTTGTCATCCGAAGGATCTCAAATGCGATGAGAAAGAGAAGGATGATGATCGCAACCGCTCCGATGAAGCCCAGTTCCTCACCGGCGACCGCAAATATGAAATCCGTATGCGGCTCGGGAATGAAATTCCCGTTTTTCACTGAATAAGCCGAGGTGTTGTAAAGGCCCTTTCCAAGCATCTGCCCTGACCCTATAGCCATAATGGAATTCTGCTGCTGGTAGGCGTCTCCGGGATGCTCCTCGGGATGAAGCCAGGCAAGTATACGCCTGTCCTGATAGCCCTTAAGGAGGGACTTCCCCTGAAGCTCAAGTATGAGAAAGATCACGATTGCGGGAACAGTTACTCCCAGAACCACAACTACTATCCTGTAGGTAAGGCCTGCCGCAAAAAACATCATAGCGATAGTTAGAAAGGTCACGATCGTAGTCGAAAGATCAGGCTCCCTTATTATGAGTACAAGTGGTATTGCTGCAAGTATGGCTGTCTTAAGCAAAGTCTTTGGCTTGTTGATATCCTCCTCATGCTTCATGAAATAGAAAGCAAAGAACAATATGAGCAGGAGTTTTGCAAACTCGGAAGGCTGGAAGGTAAAGCCGCCGATCCTAAGCCACCTGGTGGCGCCGGTTCCGGCATTGTAGCCGTATGGGGTAAAAACCGAAAGAAGCAATATTCCGGCTATGATGTAGTATACCCACGAAAACCTGATCACCAGAGAATAATCAATAAGAGCTACCACAGTCATTATTATGACACCGACGATCATTCCGATTATCTGCTTGTTCTTGTAGTCCTCTCCTCCTGCGGAGCCAATGACAAGAACACCGATAACCGTAATAAGTATACAGTATACAATAAGCCTTATATTGATATATCTGAATTTGTAATTTCGAAACATTATCTTCTACCGGAAAGAGCTTTGTTTTTCAGAGGTTCGATCAAAAGCTCATTGTCAAGGAGGAAAACAGCCTTGGGCTGCAGAGGCTCCTCCTTTGAAAAAAGCTTTTTCTTTTGAATCTCATGAAAGGCTCCCTTTTTTTCTGCTATTTGTATATCATCAGAGTCAAAGCAAAGGGCCGAAACAAAAGCCTCCTTCTCTCCCTTTGTCCCTGCATGACAGCTGCCTTTTACTTCCCCCATCACTATGATGCTTCCTGCAGCTTCTACAAGAGCATTTTCTCTTACATCTCCAAGTATCAAAATTGAGGAATCGCTATGAAGATCACGGCCGGGCTTGACCGAGTCTTTCACGATCTTCGCGTTCTCAAGAATACTCTCTGAAAAGAACCTGTCGGAAAGTTCAAGCATACGCCTGTCCTTTACAAGGTTTAAGTCTTCATCTATGACAAGGGTGATCCTTACCATGGAGTTCAGCTCTATACATTCGCAGATTCCTTTCATCTCCTCTTCGGAAATGACCCTTCCGGAAAACATAATGGGAATAGCTATCTCACCGAAGAAGTCCCGTGATTCGGCGAATTTTCTGCAAACGCTGGTGCAAAGCTCAACAAACGGTGCGTCAGGATCAAGATAAAGGTTGATCCCGTCCTTCATACTTTTTATCATGCAGTAATCATTGTCTGACATAGTTTTTTTCCTTTGAAAATAATCAGTCCTCTGTCCTGTTGTTCGTTGAAAGATCAAAGGCTTCCGTTCCAACCTGCTTCTTGTACTCTTCATAGCCAAAGGCGACCCCGAATATCCTCTTTGCACAATCAGCAGCGTTGTGTGAAGTGTAACCGAAGGGAATCCTCACTGCAAGGCTGAGTGACGGCGACTGCGACGGTGCATAGCCAACAAAAAGTGAGTGATTTGGCCTCACCCTTGATTCCTGGGCAGTTCCTGTCTTTCCGGAGCATTCCACGGGGAAGTTGTCAAAGGTATTCAGATCCTCAACCACCTGCCGCATGCCAAGATGTATGGCATCCCACCCGGTCTGATCGAGAACATCCACATGGGATTCCTTTTCCGAGCCAAAGGTCTGAAGAACGCTGCCGTCAGGACTTGTAATACTCCGAAGGAGCGAAAGCCTGTATACATCCCCCGAGGTCGAAAGAGCCGTCACATATCTCGCCAGAGAGATTGTCGTGAAGTTGTTGTCCGACTGACCTATAGCCGCCATTACCGGGTATTGTGTCGCAATGTGCGGGGTCTTTTCATCTGTCTCTATACCGGTCTTTCTGTCAAGACCAAAAAGCGATGCATATTCCTGTATCTTTGCGATACCGTTTCTGTCATTGTAGTTTTCCGAGCCGGCAAGCCTCCAGCCTACTTCGTAGAAGAAATAATTGCAGGAATCCTTTATTGCTTCAGACAGCTTTTCCTCTTCATGATTACTGGGATAGATCCAGCACCTCGGCCTGTTTGAAACCTTTTCAAATATGCCTTCGTCCTCGATGATGGTCTCAGTATCTATCACATGTTCTGCCAGTCCGGCAGTTGCGGTAACCAGCTTGAAGGTTGACCCCGGAGCTGTTGACTGCTGGGTAGCGTGATTGTAGAGAGGCGATGCTCCGCTTGTTACAAGATAATTATAATAATCACTCTGAACCTTGTTTGCGAGTTTGTTCGTGTCATAACCGGGATATGAAACGCAGGCCAGAAGGCTTCCGTCCCTCGGATCTATGATGACGCAGGAGGCTGAGCAGGGATCGAGAGCCAGCTGACCGGGAGTGATCTCGAGAGACTTGAGCTTATCCTTTATGAAGTCATAAGAACTGACATTTCCTGAAAGGACGTCCTGTCTGTCCTCTTCATTATACTCAAGTATACCCTGGTCGTAGAGGATCGCACAAAGTTCATTTCCTGTCACGATATCCTCTCTTACCGCATATTCATTCATCAGCCTGTCAAATTCCCTGTCATCGGTAAGGGATTGGATTATATAATCAACGAGATTCAAGTACATCTCGTTTGAATCCGCATATTTTTTCCCTGTCTCATAGGCGTTGATATCTATCCAGTCCTTGCTGATGCAGTATTTCAGATATTCTCCTACAGAAAGCTTCTGGTCCTGCCACTGTTTCTGAGTCTCGTCCGACTCGTCTATGGCCTCTGAGACAAGCACATTCTTTGATTTCAGATCCTTGATGATGTAGGTGGAATAGCTCTGGTATTCATCCGAAAGATTTCCGTAAACCTCTGCTTCCTCATCAAGAAGATCATTCTTCAGGTTTGAAAGAGTCTCATCCTTTTTTCTTGCAAGCTTGTTGTAGACTTCCTTTTCAATATCTGAAGCGTTCTCGTCCCCCATTTTCTTTACTGAGATGAGGCCGTTCTTCAGGAAGGAAACATAGGCATCATACACAGGGATCAGGATGTCTGAAGCGTCCTTCTCGGGGTCGAGTTTGTATTCCCTGATATCCTTCAGTTTGGAGCATACTATTCCGGCGACCTCCTGTTCAAGCAGATCATATACATCAGACTGGAGTTTGACATCGATCGACATATAAGCCGAGTTTCCGGGAACAGGAGCGTTGTAGGAGGCTTTTTCTATCTCATTTCCCACATAGTCGACATAGACAGTCTCATTTCCCTTCCTTCCCGAAAGCTGTTCATTCAGATACTGCTCTATTCCGCTCTTTCCAACCACATCAGTAAGGGAATAGATGTTTTTGTTGTTAGGGTCAGCTTCGATCAGGGCGTTGTACTCCTCTGCGGATATCGTGCCGGTATAGCCGATGAGGTTTGACATGCACTCCGCATAATCATACTGGCGCATGGAATCCTCTCTTACATTCACTCCGGTGAGGGTTGCCTGATTCTCCTTGATATATGCTACCGAACGCTCATTGACATCAGTTGCGATCACGGTATCTATGTATTTCTGAAACTGATGCAGCCACATCGCATAACGGACAACGCATATCTTGTACCGCATCGATTCCTCATACTGGTCAGAGATACTGTAGCGCTTTTCATAAAGATATTTCATGATATCATCGGCTGAGACAGTCTTCTCGTCAAAGCCGCCGGTCTTGTTGTAAGAAAGGTCATGTGCCAGGGAATGTCCGAATACGTCGGCCCTGAAACGAAGGAGTGAGGTACCGGATGAATTGAAACGATAATTGCCGTCGGATATCATTGAGATCCCGAAGTCATTGTCTATCTCATCTCCGCATCTTTCAAGATTTGAGATGATCTGATAGAGTTCCTCGTTCAAAAGCGCATTCTTTTTCTTTGTGGACTCGTAAGAGCCGGAGTCCACTATCGTTACAGAGTAGGAAAGCCTGTTGTAGGCAAGTAATACCCCGTTTCTGTCATAGATGTTCCCGCGCGTTGCAGGAAGACTTTCGGTTCTTTCGGTCAGAAGATTGTAGCTGCTCTGATATTTTTCCCCGTTCATTATCTGAAGATAATAGAGTCTTCCGATAAGGACGGCTGTGAACAACAAAAAGACCGTGAGGATCACGGCACCTCTTTTTTGAAAGAACTTTTCTTTGATGAATTCAAAAAACTCAGACAATTATCTTTGTCTCCCTTTGCTTCTGCTTTCCCATGAAATTGTATATCAAAAGCAGCGGCACATACAAAGCGACTGTTACAAGCATTGTATATACAGCCTCCGGAATGATGATGCTCTTGATATAAAACAGTACATCTGTCTTTTGCCTTGTGAAAAACAGGAAAAAATAGATCACAAAGCCATATATGATATCTGAAAGTCCCGTAAAGAGCAGGGGCAGTTTCAGATCCTCTCCGAAAAAGAATTTCCTGAAGGAACCGTTCAAAAAGCCTATGTAAAGATAAAGGAGGGCATACATCCCGAAATACTGCCCATGCATGAGATCAAGGAGAATGCCGGAAAAGAAGCCAACGAGCATGCCCTCAAGAGCTCCGTTTGAAAAGCCGGCGAAACAGACCAGGATAATGACACAGTTTGGAGTGATCCCGCCAAGAGCAAGATGGGGAAATACCGACTCCTGAAGGAGAAATACGAGTGCGATAAGTCCTGCCGTGATCAGTATACGCTTTAATATATGCCGAAAGGAGCTCATTTCAGTTCTCCCTGACTCGGTATTTCCTTTTTCTGGAGGATCACAAGAACCTCTGAAATATGTCTGAAATCAGATACGGGGGTAATCTTTCCTGATTTTGTGAGTCTGTTCTGATCTTCATTGATCTCGGTGAGATAACCCACGAGCAGTCCCGGAACGAACTTGTCCGAAATACTGCTTGTGACAACGGGATCGCCCTGCTTTACGGCATTTTCCATATCCACAAGACCGGAAAAGTTGATCATCTGGCCTTCATTCATCGACTTCAGATTACCTGACACAATGAGTGTCGCCTGGGTGGTCGCAACCATTCCGCTGACATTGGAGGTATCATCCACGATAGTCCTTACCGTAGCAAAATGATCTCCTGTCTCCGTCACTATCCCGCACAGTCCCTTTGAGGAGAGCACGTTCATATTGACCTCGATGCCATCCGCCTTTCCTTTGTCGATCGTGAAGGAGGAAAACCAGTTTCCCTGCCCCTTTGCGATAACGTGGGCACCGGTTGTCTCATAATTCGAATAGGTATCCTTGAGGGCGAGAAGGCTCCTTAAACGCTCTAGCTCAGCCTGATCCAGCTGCTCCTTTGAAAGCTCCTCTCTGAGTGATAGGGCTTCGAGGCGAAGCGCATCATTTTCAGCCTGAAGCTCCTCTTTGGTTCTTCGCTCACTGACACTCTCCTTTATTCCGTCAGCCACGTAGGTAAGCCCCTTTTCCATGGGTACGAAAATACGAGCGGCAGCCTCTGTGAGGACTCCGCCCGAAAACCCTGTGGCATATGAAAAGAAAAGAAGCAATATACATATACTCGTCAGGATAAACAGTATGTATTGAATGGGAATGGGATTCTTTTTCTTAACAGGCATCTTTATAACCCTTTTTCAGCGGAATATCCTTGAGCTGATACCATAGCCGTATCTTCTGCAATCCTCCTCGGAAACAACCTTACCAAGCCCCTTGGCTGCAGTAAGGCTCCCGTCCTCCGCTACATTTACAGCGATGTTTGTGATCGAGCGAACAAACTCCGAAACCCGATCAATGCTTGAACTTCCGCCCGTAAGATAGATTCCGGACCTTACTATGTCCTTCGCAAGTTCCGGGGGAACCTTCTCAAGTATCATTCGGATCGAATTCGAGATGGATGTGAGGTCATCCTTTATTGCCTCATAGACGATATCGGATTTTAATGTCATCTCTATGGGGAGGCCGGAAACAACATCCCGTCCTACTACCTTCATCTCTTCCTTTCGGTCCGGAAGAGCACTTCCTATATTTTCCTTCAGTTCCTTCGCTGTCTTCATACCGATGACGAGATTGAACTTTCTCTTTAAGTAAGTAACTATCGAATCGTCCAGTTTGTTTCCGCCGAAGGTAATGAGGTTCGAAAGGACTATTCCGCCGAGTGAAATGACTGATATCTCTGTGGTATCCGCACCCATATCGACCGTCATGATCCCGGTGGGCTTTGATATGTCAAGACCTATCCCGAGTGCATCCGCAAGAGGCTTCTCGCAAAGAAGAATGCTTCTTGCCTTGATCTTCGTCTTTGCAAAGATGTCATAAAAGGCCTTTTTTTCAACCTCGGTGATATCGGTAGGTACCGCAATGACTATGTCAGAACCCTTTACATGAGCCGAGAGCTTTTCGTCAAGCATTGAAAGAAGCATGGTCTGCATATTGTCAAAATCGGCAATGACACCATTTACTATGGGGAACGAGACATTTATTGTCTCGGGGGCTTTTTCATACATGGAATAAGCCTCGTCCCCGTAAGCATACATACGGTTCTTGCCAACTATGGCGATCGTGTTTTTTTCAGAGATGACTGTGCCCTTTGATCTGTCGAATATCTTCAGATTCCCGGTGCCCATGTCTATGCCAAAACCGTTTTGCATTTCAGCTCCTCAACATCATTATTTTTGAACAAACATAGTGCAGTTTAGCACAATAGCGACTTATCGTAAAGGTTGCGCTCATACATTTTTTGAAGTGCCATAAGGACTCCGAGACGACCGGAGGGCCAGGTGAGACCGCCCTGAAGAAAGACCCTGAAGGGTTCTCTCAAGGGTCCGTCTGCGGAAAGCTCAATGGAAGAGCCCTGAACAAAGGCTCCGGCGGCCATTATCACATCATCCGCATAGCCCGGCATATAGGAGGGCTCGGGAACGACGAAGGAATCCACCGGGGCCGCCGCCTGTATGCCTTCGCAGAAGGCTATAAGAGCCTCGGGAGACTTCAGATCTATTGACTCTATGATGTCGCTTCTCTTTTCGTCATTTGCGGGGGACACTGTAAAACCGAGACGTGAAAAGCACTCCCCTGCAAATACCGCTGTCTTCATAGCGTTCTTCGTGATCTCGGGAGCGAGGAAAAAGCCCTGCATAAAAGGTCTTGTCATATCAAGGGAGGCACCGACCTCCTTTCCAAGTCCGGGTGAGGTAAGCCGAAAGGCCGCATTTTCTATCATGTCCTTTCTCCCGACAAGATAACCGCCAACCGGTGCAAGGCCGCCGCCGGGGTTCTTGATAAGGGAACCGACAAGAAGATCAGCCCCGACGAAAAGGGGCTCGTGAAGCTCAGTGAACTCTCCGTAGCAGTTGTCGATCATTATCCTTACATCAGGCTTTATGCCCCTGATAAAGGAGATAAGCTCTCCTATCTCGTCAACGGTCAGTGTCTTTCTTGCGCCATACCCCCGGGAGCGCTGGATCGTGACAAGGGCTGTCCTATCATTAAGCTTCTTTTTGATGTCGTCAAAGTCAAAGTATCTCCCGTCGATAAGGGGTGACTCGGCATAGCTGATCCCGTACTCCATCAATGATCCCTTTGTGGGATTGATCCCTATAACATCAAGAAGCGTATCATAGGGCTGCCCCACAGGTGAGAAAAGCTCATCGCCGGGACGCAGGTTTGAGAGGAGCGCAAGGGCGAGGGCGTGGGTTCCGCAGGTGATCTGGGGGCGGACAAGGGCATCATATTTTTCGTTGTCAGGATCCAAAAATTCTGAAAAATAATCCCGATAGACCTTCTCAAGCGTGTCTCTTCCATAATCGTTGTATCCGTAGCCTGTACTCACGGAAAAGCATTCCGTACTTACGCGGTTTTTCTGAAGGGAATGAAGTACTTTAAGGGAATTGATCTCTGCGATCTTTTCTATGCTTTTGAAGCGCTCAAAAAGCGCCTCTTCCACCCTCTCTCCAAAGGAAAGGACAGGTCTTTCGATCCCAAAGTTTTCGTAGCCAAATATTTCTTCTTTGATATCCATTTCTAACCTTCTTTTTTTCGTATGCATTCAAGAATAAAATCAGCTTCCCTCTCCACATCATAGGAGAAATGCTCTGCGTCTATTATGATCGAGTCCTTCGGCGACTGTCTTGAAAACCAGGTCACCTGCCGTTTTGCATAATGCCGGGTCTCCTTTTTGATCCGCTCTACCGCTTCCTCCAAAGAGCATTTTTCCTCGATAACATCCATGAGCTGCCTGTAGGAAAGAGCAAGCATTGAATTGTCATTCTGCCGAAGCCCCTTGTCATAAAGCCGTTTCACTTCGGAAAAAAGTCCCTCCTCCATCATTTTATCGACGCGCTCATCGATCCTTTCATACATCCTTTCCCTGTCGTCCCTCATTATGAAAAATGAATAATCATAAGGGCTTTTTCTGCTCGAACGCTGAGCATCATTATGAGACGAGATCGGAAAGCCGTTTTCATGGTAGAACACAAGCGCTCTCTTTACTCGTTTTACATTATTTTCATGAATGGTTTCAAAGGATATTTCGTCGCATTTTTTTAGAAGCTCATGGAAGGCCGTTTTCCCGTGCTCTGAAAGAAAATCGTCAAGATATTTTGAATAAGCGCTGTCAATTTCCTCATCAGGAAAATCAGTGTCATAGAGGACTGCATTTATGTAAAAGCCGGTCCCACCGCAGAGAACAGGCACAAGTGCATTCTCCCTGCAGTACGATATGCATTTTTTTGCTTCCTCTTTGTAGCGTGCCGCCGAATATTCTTCGCCCGGCTCTGCTACATCTATCATGAAGTGGAAAATGCCCTCTTTTTCATCTTCTTTGATCTTTGCGGTTCCGATATCAAGACCTTTGTAAACCTGCATTGAGTCGGCTGATATCACGGCACCGTTTATCTTCTTGCAGAGTCTTATGGCAAGCGCGCTCTTCCCTATCCCGGTGGGACCGCATATTACTATGAGGCTGTTTTCATTCATATGTTCACTATCCTGTTGAACCGCTTGTCAAGTTCCTCCTTTGAGAGCTTGATCATAACGGGTCTTCCGTGCGGGCAATGGTAGGGATTGTCAAGAAGAAGGAGTTCATCAATGAGTGCTCTTGCCTCTGTCTCAGAGATAATGGTATTGCCCTTGATCGCGGCTTTGCATGACATTGTCGCAACCCTTATCAGCACAGTCTCGTCAAGCGCCTTTCCCTCGGTCTCGGATAGTCCTGAAAGAGTGCTCATGAACAGTTCCTTCGGATCCACCTCAAACATATTTGAGGGAACAGCACAGAGCCTTACCTCAGCTCCACCGAAGGGTTCAATAAGAAAGCCGATCCTTTCAAATGCTTCCTGATATTTCAAAAGAATATCCTCCTCTGCAGGAGAAAGAGAGATAACGATCGGGGGATTTAAGTTCTGCGAAAAGACCTCCCTTTTTTCAAGCAGTTTGATCGTCCTCTCATAGAGCACCTTTTCATGTGCAGCGTGCTGGTCAAGGAGATAGACATCATTGTCATACTCTACTATCCAGTAGGTTTTGAATATCTGCCCTATTATCCGGTGGGACTTTTTTGCCTCAACGGAAACAAAGGATATCTGTCCGTTTTTTTCACTCTCCAAAAAGGACAGAGGCTTTTCCATAGTTTCAAGTCGTTCCTTGTATTCAGTGAAACGTTTCTCTTCAAAGACCTCCGGGGTCTTTTCCGGGATATTTACAGGAATCTTTTCGGGGAGAACTTCCTGTTCGCCCGGCATTACTTCAGAGTGAGGCCTCTCCTCCCTTTCCGGCTGTAAAGGAAGCTCTTTTACCTTATCGGGAGACGCTTCCTCTATTCCGGAAAGCCTTATCGGGGAGATGTCCTCTATCGATCTTATTGCCTCTCTTACCGCGGAATATACAGCATTATAAACCCTTTCTTCTTCAGAGAAGCGTACCTCAGCTTTTCTCGGATGCACATTCACGTCAACCAATGCTTCATCTATATCTATGAAAAGTATGATATATGGATAACGATGGAGCATGAGATAACCCTGGCAGGCATCCTCTGCCGCTTTTGAAAGCAGCTTTGAACTGATGGAGCGCTTGTTTACAAAGAATAGTTCCTTTGCCCTGTTGGCGCGTTCCAATGGCTCCCTTCCAAGAAAGCCAAAGCAGCCGACCTCATTCTCCCGGTGGGATATCTCGATCAGATCTGCGGCGACGCTACGTCCCTCTATCCGATAGATCGCATCAAGAAGACTTCCGTTTCCTGAAGTAAAAAACCTGTCTGTGCCCCCGCCCTTTAAGGAGAAGGATATCTCTGGATGTGACAGAGCAATCCTTGAGACGATCTCATTGATATAATTTCCCTCTGTCATCGGGGATTTCAGGAACTTTCGTCTGGCAGGGGTATTGTAAAAAAGCTGACGGACAAAAACACTTGTGCCGTCAGGACAGGCTGAGTCCTCACATATGATCTCTTCTGAACCCTCGACTATGTAATGTGCTCCTAAGATAATGTCCCTCGTCTTTGAAAAAACCTCTGTCTTCGAGACTGCGGCAATAGAGGAAAGAGCCTCTCCGCGAAAGCCGAGAGTGCTTATGGATGAAAGATCCTCCACTGTAACAAGTTTTGATGTCGAATGGCGTAAAAAAGCGTTCCGGAGTTCACTTTTTTCGATGCCGCAGCCGTCATCTGTCACACGGATATAGCTGATGCCGCCGTCCTTCCATTCAACCGTGATATTCTTTGCGCCGGAATCTATGGAATTTTCCACAAGCTCCTTCACAACGGAGGCCGGACGCTCCACAACTTCTCCGGCAGCTATCTTGTCTATTGTCTCCTTTGAAAGGAGCCTTATTTTTCTATTATCTTCCATGCTATCCTCAATCGACCAGCTTTTTCAGTTCAAAAAGCCTGTTCATGGCTTCAATGGGAGTCATCTCTTCTACCTTTAATGCCTTTAATAATTCGATCGACCGCTTTTCGTTTTCAGTCATGATATAGTCCTGATTTTTATCAAGGGAAAACAAAGAAAGCTGTCCGTCATTAGCGGGAAGAACGCTCTTTTTTTCGATCCTGTTTTCATTTTTTGAGATATCATTGTCGGAAAGCTTTTTCGAGATGCTTTCCGCTCTTTTCAGGACTTCATCGGGAAGCCCGGCTATACGGGCAACAGCGACTCCGTAGCTCTTGTCTGCGCCGCCGCGCACTATCTTTCGAAGAAAGACTATGTCGTGACCGTTTTCTCTCACTGCCACGCAGTAATTGTTCACTCCGTCGATCATACCCTCAAGCTCTGTGAGTTCATGATAATGTGTCGCAAAGAGTGTCTTCGCCCCGATATTATTCTTGTTCGCTATGTACTCCACAACTGCCCAGGCGATCGAAAGTCCGTCATAGGTACTTGTCCCCCGCCCTATCTCATCAAGGATGATAAGTGAATCCTTTGTTGCATTACGGAGGATATTTGCGACCTCGTTCATCTCGACCATAAATGTGGACTGTCCGCTGGAAAGATCGTCAGAAGCTCCGACACGCGTAAATATCCGGTCGCATATAGATATGTCAGCACTGTTTGCAGGTACGAAGGAGCCAATATGCGCCATCAATACGATAAGGGCAGTCTGCCTCATGTAGGTGGACTTTCCTGCCATGTTGGGACCGGTGATTATGGTGAGCCTCTTTTTGTCATTGTCAAGGACAGTGTCATTTTCGACAAAGAGCTCGTCCGACCTTATCTTTTCAATGACCGGATGTCTTCCTCCCCTTATTTCTATTTTTCCGTCTTCATTGATCGAAGGGCGCACATATCTGTTCCGATCGGCCGTATAGGCAAGGGACTGAAGAAGATCAAGATTGCTCAAAATCCGGGCTGTTTTCTGCAGCCTTTCTGTCTCATTTTTTATCTTTTCAAGGATGTCGAAGTACAGCTCCTTTTCAAGAGCAAGCAGCTTTTCTTCGGAACCAAGCAGAGTGTTCTCAAGCTCCTTGAGCTCTTGAGTATAATATCTTTCAGCATTAACAAGTGTCTGCTTTCTGATGAAATAATCAGGCACCTTGTCCCTGAAGGAATTTGAAACCTCGAGGAAATAACCGAAAACCTTGTTGTATTTGACTTTCAGGTTTTTGATATCGGTCTTTTCCCTCTCCTTTGCCTCTATATCGGAGAGCCACTTTTTCCCCTCCGACTTCGCGCTCCTTAATCTGTCAGCCTCCTCTGAATAGCCCTTTCTTATAAAGCCGCCGTCATAGATCACGGCGGGAGGCTCCGGCTCTATCGAATTTTCAAGAAGAAGAGTAATATCCGAAAGCTCATCGATCTCACGCGATATCTCTGAAAGCAAGGCGCTCTTTGCATCTGAAAGAAGCCTCTTGATGCCCGGTATCACGGAAAGGGAGTTTTTCAGCGCTATAAGGTCGCGGGGATTTGCGGTCTTGTAGGTCACTCTTGTAAGAAGCCTTTCAAGATCATAAACTCCGGAAAGGTATTCACGGAGCTCATCACTTGTCGCGATATCGTTTTTCAGCTCCTCAACTGCGTCAAGCCTTTTTTCAATATCCTCCTTCAAAAGGAGGGGCATCTCTATCGCATGGCGAAGCGCCCTGGCTCCCATAGCGGTCTTCGTGTGGTCGAGCACCCAGAGAAGCGAGCCCTGATACTTCTTTTCACGCATCGTCTCAACAAGCTCAAGATTCCTTCTGGTCTGATAATCAAGGATCATATATTTCCCGTTTGAGAACCGCCTCAGCTTTGATATCTGGGAAAGGAAGATCTTTTGAGTTTCAGAGAGATAATTGATGAGTGCTCCCGAGGAAAGAAGGCAAAGCTCATCCTTTGAGATCCCGAGCGCCGAAAGGTCTTTTGCGCCGAATTGCTTAAGTACTGTCCGCTCTGCCTCTCTTGAGTCATAATATATACTCTTCAAGGGTGAAAAAACGATCTGATGGCGGGCAATGTATGAATCCCTGTCAAATGGACTCATCAAAAAGGCTTCATTTACAACTATTTCAGAGGGGTCAGCCTCCTCCAAAAGATCAAGAAGTGACTCGCTGCTCTCTTCCTCGGATACAAAAAATTCGCCGGTTGAAACATCAGCGCATGATACACCGAAATGGCCTTCTCCAAAAAAGACAGAAGCTATGTAATTGTTCTTTGTTCCGTCCAGTGAATCATCTATGTTAGTTCCGGGCGTGATGACGCGGATCACATCACGCTTTACGATCCCCTTTGCTTCCTTCGGGTCCTCAAGCTGCTCGCAGATCGCTACCTTGTAGCCTCTTTTTACGAGACGGTTGATAAAGCCCCCCGCACTGTGCCATGGGACACCGCACATCGGAGCTCTTTCCGGCAGACCGCAGCTCTTCCCGGTAAGGGTGAGCTCAAGCTCCTTTGAAGCGATCTTTGCGTCATCAAAGAACATCTCGTAAAAATCCCCGAGGCGGTAAAAAAGGATACAATCCTTGTAATCCGCCTTTGTCAGAAGATACTGCTGCATCATCGGAGTTACGGCATTTTCGTCGACTTCCGAAAGAGTATTTGAATATTCTTTTTTTTCAAGCCCTTTTGTCATATCACAATATTTCCATCAGTTTTTCTGCACACTTTATTCCATCAACTGCGGCTGACATAATCCCTCCGGCATAGCCTGCTCCCTCGCCGCAGGGGAAAAGCCCCTTTACGGAAACCGACTGCAGACTGTCATCTCTTTCGATCCTGACAGGAGAGGATGTCCTTGATTCCACCCCGGAAAGGATCGCATCCTCTCTTGAAAAGCCCCTTATCTTTTTTCCAAAGTCGTTTATCCCAAAGACGATGGTCTCATATATCTCATTTGAAAACAATGTATCAAGCCGCCCAAAATCAGCTCTCCCAAGGGTGTCGCTTTTGTATTTTCCAAAAGAGGATGAGGCTCTTTTGTCCCTGAAATCGGAAAAAAGCTGCTGCGGGATGAATCCATTTGAAAGAGAATAAGCTCTTTTTTCAAGCTCCTCCTGGAAAGCAATGCCTGAGAGGGGACCCTCCCCTCCAAAATCGTTTTTTGAGACAGAGACAATAAGCGCGGAATTTGCGTTTTCTCCCTCTCTTGCAAGATTGCTCATCCCGTTTATCGAAAGCATTCCCTTTTCGGATGAGGAATCGATCACCTTCCCGCCGGGACACATGCAAAAGGTCCAGATATTCCTTTGTGAATCCCCTTTTCCCGTGAGCTTGTAGGAGGCCGGCGGCAATATGCTATCCTTCATCCCGTACTGGCTTTCGTTTATGAGCCTTTGCGGATGCTCTATCCGAAGCCCTACTGCAAAGTCCTTTTCCGTCATAAGGACGGACTTTGAATAAAGCATCCTCATTGTATCCCTGGCCGAGTGTCCTATCGAAAGGATGCATGTATCCGAATTGAAACGCTCATTATTTTCCGTGACAAGACCAATAAAGCGCCTTATGCCATCATCCTCTGAAAAGAGGAGGTCTGTGATCGGAGTATTAAAGTGAAACTCACCTCCGAGCGCTTCTATGGCCTTTCTCATCGCAGGAAGTATGAGCAGCAGCCTGTCGGTCCCGATGTGGGGCTTTGCGTCATACAGTATGTTTTTGTCCGCCCCAAACCTTTGAAATGTTTCGAGTACGAATACCTGCCTGCCGTCTCTGTCCTTTGTAAGCGTATTCAGCTTTCCATCGGAAAAGGTTCCGGCCCCGCCCTCTCCGAAGCAGACATTGGTATTTTTTGATAGTTCTTTTCCCGAAAAGAAGTCCTTTACTATCGCTTCCCTCTCTTCTGCCGCCGCTCCCCTTTCAAAAACAATAGGATCCAGGCCGGAAAGTGCCAGTATATATGCGGCAAAAAGCCCTGCCGGACCGTCTCCCACTATAAGAGGCCGTTTTTGCCCGGCTTTTTTCAGGAGTGGCTTGACTTCATATTTTTTCTCCGAATATCTTTCGATCGAAAGCCTGCCCTTATATTTTTTTAGGAGTACATCCTCATTTGAAAATCTTGCAGTTACCGAGTAAAGGATAAAAATATCGGGCTTTTTCCTGGCGTCAATTGACTTTTTTTGGATAGAGAGTTTTCTTATTTCTTCTTCCCTTTCCCGAAGTTCCTTTGAAAGATATCGTGTTAATATGCGCTCTTCCGGGATTTCACGATCCTTTGAAAAAAAGGAAAGAGGGAGTTTGATATTTGATATCTTAAGCATCACTTGCCTCCCGCCAAAGCTTTCCCTGCCAGTCGTCCGGTAGCAAAGGCAAAATGGAGATTGTAGCCTCCGCATATCCCGTCACAATCCAAAAGCTCACCGGTCACAAAAAGCCCGGGAAACTTAAGAAGCTCCATCGTATGAGGATTTACTTCGGAAAGTGAAAGCCCGCCGGAGTTTGTCTGCGCCTTTTCAAATCCTGCGTATCCTGTCATATCAAAGGTGAAGGATGAAAGGATGTCAAAAAGCGCCTTGAGTTTTTTTGGTGAAATATCTGAAAGACTGTCATGAAGGGAAATCCCTGCCTTCTTTAAGAAAAAGGGGATCATTTTGTAGTTCAGAATGGAAAGCAGTGCGTCCTTTACCCTGATATCACTCCTAAGATCTTGAAGAAGAATTGATGGCTCAAAGTCTTTTGGAAGAAGATCGAGGCTGATCTTCACTCTCTCACCCTCATCAAAAAGCCGGATCGCGGGCGAACTAACATCCAATACGGGGATTCCCGAAATACTACCCTTGTTGAACTGCAATTCACCAAAATCGGAGGCGACGACGCGCCCTTTATGTGCTATATTAATCCGCCCGTAAACTCGTATTCCGGCAAAATCTTCAGGAAATGTGCCCTCACATTTCAAAGGAGAAAGGGACGGAAGAGGCTTTTTCAGATCAAGTCCGAGAGAAGAAAGGATATCATATCCCTCTCCTGTTGCCCCGGTATCGGGAGCAGCCAGTCCTCCTGTTGAAAGGATGACCTTGTTTGCAAAAAAATGATCGTTTTCCGTATTTATCCTGAAAAGATCCCCCTCTTTTTTTAGAGAAACAGCGCTATCTTTGAAAGTAAAGATCGCACCTGCCTCCTCGGCGCACAAAAAAAGAAGATCCCTGAAGGATTTTGCTTCCCCGCTGTAAGGGTAAAAGCAGCCATTCCTTTCATAAGGCACGATCCCCTCCTTTGAGAAGAACAAAAGGGAGTCTTCAAATGTGAAGGATGACAATATCAGATCAAGACTTTCTTTGTCAGATGAATTGTAATGCTTCGCAGAAATATTTCGATTTGTGAAATTACATCTTCCGTTTCCTGTACGGGAGAGCTTTTTCCCGGGAATAGGATTTTTCTCAAGGACCAGGACTCTCTTTTTGACGGTGCCTCTCATAGCTTCGATCGCTGCAACAAGCCCTGCCGCCCCGGCTCCTATTATGATGATGTCAAAATTATCTTCTTTTTTCATCGGGGAGCAGCCTCATTTTTGTCAAAAGCATCGCTATTTTCCTGCCCTTCGGGAATCTTTCGACCTCTTCTCTTGAGATCGTCCTTGTGAGCAGGAGGATAAGTGCATAGACTATCACCCCGAATATGATAGAGATGATGGTCGAAATCGTGTTTGAATGCGTGATATAGTGCATGGCTCTGTAGAACAAAAACGTCAACACTCCCATGACAGCCGATGCCGCAGCCGGCTGTACAAAGGTCGTTACGAAATTGAGCCGGACGTTGGCGTGCCGGGTCAGAGCGATATTATTTAAAACACACATCAAAAGAGCATAGAAGGCATTTGCAATTATCACAGCGTAGATATTGAGATTGAAAACCCTCATCAGAAGTATGAGGAGAAGTGCCTGAAGCCCCAGTGATATGGCGGCATTTATTACAGGGATACGAAGCCGGTCCACCCCCTGAAGAAGTCCGTTCGAAAGTGTGGAGAGTGAGAAGAATACAACGGATATAGCCCCTGCCAGCATCATGACGGAGGATGTCCTGTCGGTATCCGAGAAAAGCAGCATCATGAGAGGACCCGAAAGCGCCATAAGTCCGGCGGTGCAGGGGAAGGCGATAAGCATCGTAAAGCGCGTGACGGATGTGATCTGGCGTTTCACTGAAGCCCTCTTTCCAAGCATGAAGGCCTTAGTAAGGCTTACGACCGCAGATGAAGCCATGGCTGAGGCTATGGATATGGGCACATTGATGAGGACCCGAAACTGTCCCGCATAAACGCCCCACCATTCGGATATCTGCTTTGCCTCATAGCCTTGTGTTACCGCAATGTTCTTGAACAGCGTCTGATCTATGATCGAGCTGATATTGTATATCGTGGTTGAGAGCAGGACAGGAACTATTGTAAGTACGAGTATCTTTATCAGGGAAGAATAAGACTCCCGGTTTTCAATGGCGCCGTTACTTATCTTCTTTCTGATCTTCTTTTTGTATTTTGCGTAAAAGCCAAGGAACAAAAAGAGGATGAAAAGGAGTGCGGCTATGGCACCTGCAGCAGTCCCCATAGTGCCGCCTGCGGCACCGTAGGAGGCAGCGGTATTTTCCGCGTTGACAAGGATCTTTCCCGCCTTCTGACCATAGGAAAAGAGCGCATATGCACACACTATTGATATCACGGCATTTGTGATCTGCTCGATGATCTGAGAGATTGCTGTAGGGACCATGGTTGAGAGTCCCTGGAAAAAGCCTCTGAAAACACCCAGAAGCGCGACAATGAGGATCACGGGACCAAGCACTGTCAGCGCCGGAGCCGCAAAGGGGGTTTTTAAAAAGGCGCACAACTCCTCATTGAAGAACAAAATGATAAACATCCCTGCGCTGCCGGTAATACTTGCAAAGAGAAGCGAGCCCTTCAGCACCCTCATCACATTCCTTTGCTCTGCTTTTGCGGCCCGGGCCGCAACCAGTTTTGATACTGCAAGAGGTATAGAGTATGAGGATATTATGAGCAGGATATTGTATATCTCATAGGCTGTTCCATAGTAGTCGTTCCCGGTCTTTCCGATGATGGCAGTAAGGGGAATGCGGTAAACAAGACCTATGATCCTGCTTATTATCGAAGCCCCTGCCAGGATCGACCCCTGGACTATAAGCTGGGAATCACTGTTTGAGCGTTCCTTCGTCATCTTGCGTTGAATTCCTCTATCGTTGAATAAAAGTTGTTTTCATCACTGTGATACTTCTCTATCAGACTGACCCAGGTTTTTCCCGGATTGAGCTCTATCTCGCTCCCATCCGGCATGAAATAACTTGTGATCCCTGTGTCGGACTTCTTTTCCCAGGTAATGTCTATCATCTTTCCATCAGTAATGAATTTTCCCTTTCCCGTACCCTTTACCGGGATATTAAGATAAGTCGTCCCTTCGTATATAGAGCAGGGAACATCCTGAAGGATGATATTTTTGACCATGATCTGCTTTCCGTCAACTGCATCGATCTCCGGCGCATCATACTCGAACCGTTTGTAAAGGCCGGTGCTCTTGTCATATATGAAATAAGGCTGGTTGTTGTAGAGATAGAGCGATAGCGCTTCGCAGGGCTCGCCTGAAGGAAGGGTATTCTCTTTTTCCGAGAAGATAAAATGATCCCGTAGGCCTTCCTTCTTCGTAGTCCGATAACCCTTTTGTGCGATCCCCTCGTCAACACCCGCTCCTGTGGTATAGGCATTGTGCGGAGATTTTTTGTCGCTTGATCGAAACCATATATCATTGAGGCTTCCGTCTGTACCGTTCAAATCTGCAACTATGCCGGTGGCAAGCAGCTCCTCACCATGGACAGACTGCCCGAAATGCACATATACTGCATCATATTCTGATGCGATATATGCAAAATAAGGTCTGCAGGATCTCAAATTTCCTATCCGGTCAAGTCCCTTATAATCCTCAAATACAGCCATATACCTTGTCATCCCGCCTTCCATGGGGCATTCGTATATGACGCCGGCAGAGTTTATCCCGTAATGTGGAAGCGCAGGGGATGAGTTTTCTATCATGAAAGCCACGTTTCTCTTTGTAAGAAGGGAAGGATCCAAAAGAACCTCACCCGTAAGAGGGCTCTTCGGGCCTGTCGGCTTTGTTTCTTCGGCAGATGAAGCTGAAGATGAAGAAGCTGACGAAGTCATTTTTTCGGAAGAAAGTGCTGCTAAAGAAGCAGCTTTTTTTGAAAGCGAGATACTGCTCTCTCTCATACTTAATGATGCGCTCTGTCTTCTTTCCTCTTCTGCCTTCTTTTTCTTTGAACCTGATACAAAAACAAGAAGCCCGATCAAAAGCAGAAGGACTGCACAAAGGACAACTATAAGGATTATCGTTTTTTTCCTTTTTGACATCTTGCTATTCCTTCTTCTACCTGTTGATCGAAAGCTCTGCCATTATCTTTTTTTGCATAGCCTCCATGCATAGTCTCTCTTCATCTTCCATATGATCGTAGCCAATAAGATGAAGTGTGCTGTGGCACACGAGAAAGGCAAATTCTCTTTTTATGGAATGTCCGTACTCTTTGGCCTGTGATCTCACCCTTTCCTCGCAGAGCACAATATCTCCGAGCATTACCTCTCCGGTATCGGGATTCACATAATCAAGATCATCCAAAGAAATGCTTTCGCTGTAAGGCTTTGAGGGATCCAGCCCGATAAGAGGGAATGAAAGCACATCTGTCACGCTGTCAACCCCCCTGTAGCTTTTATTGAGCTCTCTTATCTCCTCACTGCCGACAAAGGAAAGGGACACCTCCGCTTCCATATCAAAACCGGCCATTGACAGGGTCTTTTTGACCGTGCTTTCTGCCGTTTCAAAAATATCAAAATCAAATTCAGGCATATTTTCTTCCGGAATGATCAATGTCATATAGCCTCCTAATCTTCAAAGGATATTTGTCTTTGCGAGAAGATCCCTGATCCGAAGGAACTGGTTGATCGACATACCGGATCTGTCATAGACTCCTTTTGCGGAAAGTTCATTCATCGCCTGATAGATGATCATACTCTGATTCCATTCACTTCTACCCGCCGAGTTTATCTCATTTTCAAGCCTTGTTACACAGGTGCTTGCCATATGTACGATCGCAGATTCGATCGTGGTAGGAAGCCTTCCCTCACCGGGGTATTCGGATAGTATCTGGATCACATCGTGCGGAAAGCAATGATCCTCGGCAATCCTTACAGCGTTTTCCATGAAGGGCTCCCCCTCCATCACCCCAAGCCTGTAATAGAAACCGCCACAAGCAGCAGTCCTGTCTTTTGCCCTGATGACAATAGCACAGTTTTCCGCTGCCCTTCTCACCCTGCACGCGTGAATATATTCATCCATCGAAAAGAGCCTTATATCCTGCGCCAGCGAATAATCATCATCAAGTATGATATCGTAGGCGCTCAGAGGCTCTCTCTTATCCGCCTCTACCAGCTTCGGGAAGAGTATCCAGGCAAGGAGCGCACTGACAAGAGAAAGCGAAAATGCGCCCGGGAGCAGGTCAGGAGAAAGAGTCCTGCCGGAGAGATACATGAACAGGCAGGGAACAAAGGCATCAACACCGAAAATTATGAGTCCCGTAAAAAGGTTTGGTTTTTCATCCCGAAGATAATCAGCTATCAGAGCACCAATCGTCCCAAGAATGATATAGCATAAGAAAGCATATATCCCGGAGCCCTGTGTCAGTGAAAAAAGCACCGCAAAGAAGATCGTCATCGAAAGGGACAGCTTACCGTTCATCACGACGGTCAGGATGAAGGCAAGGGGCATTATCGGAAAGAAGAAATCGTCGAAGAAAGTGCCTGAGAATACAATGACAAAGCAGATAACGAAGACTGCAAGCATCTTCATATAATCTGTTGCATTGTAGGAAAGGCGGTTTTTTTGTCTTTCGTTCCGAAGGACCAGCAGGAATACAAGTAGAAAGGTGACAGTCAATGCGAGCAAAGCTGCAATCTGATCCTTGAGGACATTTTTTCTTATGCAGAGAAGAAAGGTTCCCGCAACAAAAACTGCCGCGATCATAATGAAAGCAAAAAGCCGTCTTTTTGATATACTGCCTTCCTCAGCCCTCTCAGCCTTCAGCCCGCTTTGCCTTTGCCTTTGTCTTTGTCTTATTCTGCTTTTTTTCGTATTCTTCATATGCTTCAACGATCTTCTGAACAAGAGGATGCCTTACAACATCTTCCTTCGAAAGATGGCAAACGCCTATGCCCTCAATCCCTGTAAGGACTGAAAGAGAAACTGAAAGCCCGCTGGTCTGCCCTTTGGGAAGATCCCTTTGTGTCAGATCGCCTGTTATCACTGCCTTTGAACCAAAGCCTATCCTTGTCAGGAACATCTTCATCTGTGCAGGCGTGGTATTCTGAGCCTCGTCAAGTATGATAAAGGAGCTGTCGAGCGTTCTGCCCCTCATATATGCAAGGGGAGCAACCTCTATGAGCCCTTTTTCGGTATTTCTCTGAAATGCCTCCTGCCCCATTATCTGATAAAGCGCGTCATAAAGCGGCCGAAGATAAGGGTCCACCTTGCTTTGAAGATCTCCGGGAAGAAAACCAAGCTTCTCTCCGGCTTCTATCGCAGGCCTTGTGAGGATTATCCGATCAACCTCTCCTCTCCCGAAATAAAGGCAGGCAAGCGCCATGGCAAGATAAGTCTTTCCCGTTCCGGCTGGACCTACTCCAAATGTGATCATATTGTGCCTGATGAGATCCACATATTCCTTCTGGCCTATAGTCTTGGGCTTGATCGGCTTTCCTGAAACGGTATGTGCTATTATGTCACCATCCATCTTCAGAAGATCGTGCTCCAGAAGATTCTTATCCGTGAGCGTAAGCGCATATGACACATTCTCGGGTGTAAGGAGTGTATCGTTTTCAGAGAGTCGTGTGAGCTCCGAAAATACATTCCCGGCTCTTTTCAGGTTTTCCTTCGACCCCAAAAGCTTGACCTTCCCATCCCTTATCACCACGGAAACAGAAAGCTCCTTTTCAATGATTGAGAGATTCTTGTCAAATTCACCGAATATATTTTTGAGATGCTCGTCCGGTATTGATAATTCTATTTCTTCCAACACACCCACCACAACAGATTGTATATTATCACTTTAATGGTACTAATGATAGTATTCTTGTAAAAAACGTCCTATTGCCCGGAGATGACCACCGGAATATATACAAAGTTTGCTCTTTCTATCTCGCTCGAAAGGCCGTGCTTATCAATTACCAGTACCGAAAGGACATTGTTCCCCTCCGGAACCTGGATGGGACCGTCATACCGGGGCGAGTTTGCATCAGGTCTCGAACTGTCCCATGTGTAATAGATCGTGGCATCCTTCGCAAAGCTCATTATCTCTACCGTTACCGGAGCGGAATAATTTCCGCCAGAGGGGATTATCACGGGAAGGTCAGGAGCCTGATACTTAATGGTATAGGTCTTTGTAACAAGCGGCCCCCATATCCCGGTCTGTGATATGGCTCTTGCGCGGATCACACTTTCTCCGTCCCCCAAAAGTATAGGCTCGCTGAAAAGCGTTCCGCCTGCGGAAGGATCCTCTCCATTATTTGTATAATAGATCTGATAACCCTTTGGCGATGAAAGCGAAAGTGAAAGATCATCATCATATTCCCCCTCACTCTCGGAGAATAAGACTTCACCGGCCCAGGCATCCTCTATCTTCTTTTTCTGAGCAGCAGTCTTTGCCATTTCGAAAAGAGACGAAAGACCGTCATAGTCCTCATCCTCGACCATCATATCGGTAATGGCAAAAAAAGCCTCGTCATTTTCTGCGTCAAGCTCAAGTACCCTTGAATAATAGTCACGGGCCTGATCCTTTTGCGAAAGATGTCTGTACGCTTCTGCTATACGAAGATAGTCCCTCTTCAGTTCAACGTTGTCGTCATCTTCATAGAGAGCAACAGCGTCAAGGTAAAGCGCTATGGAGCCTTCGTAATCACCGCTTAAAAATGCGTCCTGTGCCCTTCCCTTTGTATATTCATAGCTCATCATATATCTTGAGGCGAAAAGGACTATTAATGCGCAGACACAGATCGAAACAAGGGTCGCAGCAGTCACTATCTTTGAATAGGGCTTCTTTTTCTTCTTCTTTGTTTCCTCCGGCGCTTCATCTGCCTTTTTTTCAATGGGCCTAAAAAACTCCTTCGCGTCAGGATTAGCGACCATGGAGGGGATGATGTCATCGGAAAACTCATCATAATCAGGCACCAAACGAACAGCCTTACCGCATTTTTCGCAGTAAAGCTTTCCGTCAGGCAATTCATTTCCACAGTTTTGGCACTTCATGGATAATTATTTTTTCACACGCATTTTTGCAGAAAAGAGACAGTTTTTCATAAGCATCGCTATGGTCATCGGACCTACGCCTCCCGGAACAGGCGTAAGATAAGAGCAAAGCTCCTTTATATCGTCAAAGTCACAGTCACCGCAGAGTTTTCCTTCGGCGTCCCTGTCCATGCCCACATCTATCACAACGGCACCTTCTTTGATATAGTCCCGCGTGAAAAACCTTGGCTTTCCGATCGCCGCTATCAGTATGTCAGCCCTTTTGCATATCTCCTTAAGTTCCTTTGTATGTGAGTGGCAGACTGTGACTGTAGCGTTCTCCCGAAGCATGAGGAGCGACATGGGCTTTCCGACAATATTGCTTCTTCCGGCGATCACACATCTCTTTCCGTCGATCGAGACACCGCTCCTCTTCAATAGTTCTATTATCCCTGCGGGAGTACAGGGAAGAAAGCCGGGATTTCCTATCAGAAGATTTCCCACATTTACGGGATGAAAGCCGTCAACGTCCTTTTCAGGGCTTATTCGTAAAGTCACCTTGTTTTCATCCATATGTTTGGGAAGAGGCAGCTGTACAAGGATGCCATCGATGTCAGAGCGCTCATTAAGTTCATCTATGAGCGAAAGAAGCTCCTCCTCCTTTGTTTCAGCGGGAAGTTCATATGAGACCGACTTTATGCCTGTATATTCGCAGGCCTTCTTTTTGTTTTTGACATAGACCTTTGATGCGCTGTCGTCCCCTACAAGTATCACGGCTAGCGAAACATCCCTGTTATTCGCTTCCTTAAAGGATGATACTTCTTCCTTTATCTCATCCTTGATATCCTGTGAGATTTTCTTTCCATCGATAAGGTTCATCTTTTTCTCCCGATCCTTCTATCAGAATAGCCCTGTTATCTTTCCCGTATTCTCGTCAACATCAATAGAATAAGCTGCCGGAGTCTTCGGAAGACCGGGCATGGTGAGCATTGTACCGAGTATCGCTACCACAAAGCCGGCACCGGCTGAGGGATAGACTTCTCTCACATTGATCTCATAGTTTTCCGGTCTTCCAAGTTTTTTCGGGTCGTCGGACAGAGAATACTGCGTCTTTGCAAGACATACCGGGAAATCACCCATCCCAAGTTCTGTAAGATGCTTAAGCTCCTTCTCGGCTGCTGAAGAATATGTAACTCCGCTGGCTCCGTATATCTTCTTTGCCACAGTTTCGATCTTTTCCTTGAGCGGCATGGAATCGGGATAAAGAGGAGTAAATTCTGATTTCTCCGTCTCAAGCTTCCTAAGGACCGAATCCACGAGGGCAAGTCCGCCCTCTCCTCCCTTTGCCCATACTTCGGAAAGAGCAAATTCACAGCCTCTTTCCCTGACAAAGCTTTCCACGAAGTCAAGTTCAGCTTTTGTATCTGATTCAAATCTGTTCAGTGTCACAACGACAGGAACCTTGTACAGCTTCAGATTTTCTATATGCTTTTCAAGATTGACTATGCCTTTTTTCAGCGCCTCAAGGTTTTCAGCGGAAAGTTCATCCTTTTTGACACCGCCATTATATTTTAATGCCCGGACGGTTGCCACGAGAACAACACAGTCAGGGGTAAGCCCCGTACTCCTGCATTTGATATCAAAGAATTTTTCCGCTCCGAGATCGGCTCCGAAGCCTGCCTCTGTGATACAGTAATCACCGAGCTTTAATGCGCATCTTGTAGCCCTTATGCTGTTGCAGCCGTGAGCGATATTCGCGAAAGGTCCTCCGTGCACTATCGCAGGAGTGTGTTCAAGAGTCTGTATGAGATTGGGCTTTATGGCGTCCTTAAGAAGAGCAGCCATTGAGCCCACTGCCTGAAGGTCGCTTGCATATACGGGATTTCCGTCAAGATCGTAGGCTGCTATTATGTTTGAGAGCCTTCTCTTAAGGTCCTTCATATTTTCCGAAAGACAGAAGATAGCCATGATCTCTGATGCCACGGTGATACAGAAATGCTCCTGCCTTGCAAAGCCGTCAGAAGGAGTCCCCAGTCCCACGACAAGATTTCGAAGAGCCCTGTCATTCATATCCTCGCAGCGCTTCCATACTACCCTTCTTGAATCGATTCTGTGAGGGTTTCCATGGGAAAGCTCATTATCTATAAGAGCTGAAAGGAGGTTGTTTGCACTTGTCATAGCATGGAAATCCCCGGTGAAATGAAGGTTGAGGTCCTCCATCGGGACCACCTGCGCATAGCCTCCGCCAGCAGCACCGCCTTTGATTCCAAAGCAGGGACCAAGGGAGGGCTCGCGAAGGGCAAGAACGGCATTTAAGCCCCTTTTTCCCATGGCTTCAGCAAGTCCTATTGAGGTTGTTGTCTTACCCTCTCCCGCAGGAGTCGGATTGATAGCGGTAACCAGGATCAGCTTTCCGTCAGAACGCTTTTCAAGCTTCGAAAGAGCTTCCTCAGTAAGCTTTGCTTTGTACCTTCCGTACATCTCTATGTCGTCTTCATAGAGCCCGACCTTTTTTGCGATGTCTATGATCGGTTCCATGGTACTTTCCTGTGCGATTTCGATGTCAGTTTTCATCTTTTACCTCCTCATTTTTTAACCACTCCTCAAATTCGGGGAGCTTCATAAGTGCTGTCCTCGGTTTCGTTCCCATTTCAGGGCCTATGATCCCTGCCTCCTCAAGCTGATCGACTATCCTCGCCGCCCTGTTAAAGCCTATCCTGAATTTTCTCTGAAGCATTCCGATCGAGCCCTTGCCCTTCTCGGTAATGAACCTTCCGGCCTCTGCAAAGAAGGAGTCTCTTCCGTTTGAAAAACCGCTGTCGGGGTCATTATCTATCTGACCCGAAACATTGCCCTGAGACTGGCCGCTCTCCTTGATATGGGACTCTATCTCACTCTCTCTTATCTCACGATCCCTTGCCGCCTCCTCGATCACATTTGAATTATTATCCTTGATAAAGTTCACAACATTTGAGACCTCTTCATCGGAGACAAAGCAGCCCTGAACCCGAAGCGGTTTATTTAATCCTTGGGGCGCATAGAGCATATCGCCCTTCCCGAGAAGCTTTTCAGCGCCGTTCATGTCAAGGATAACTCGTGAATCTATTCCCGATGATACCATAAAGGCTATACGGGAAGGAATATTGGCTTTGATGAGCCCGGTGATGACATCGGCTGAAGGACGCTGGGTCGCGATAATAAGGTGAATTCCGGCGGCCCGGGCGAGCTGTGCCAGGCGGCAGATCGAAGTCTCGACCTCCTTCCCCGCCACCATCATAAGGTCAGTAAGCTCGTCTACGATGACGACTATCTGAGGGAGCTTTTCCTCTACCTTTATCCCTTCCTCGAAGACCTCGCCTTTTTCGACCTTTTCATTATAACTCTTCATGTCACGGACGGCGGCATCTGCAAACTGCTTGTACCTTTTTGTCATCTCGGCGACAGCCCAGTTCAAGGCGGCTGCTGCCTTCTTCGGATCAGTCACAACGTCTGAAAGAAGATGCGGGATGCCTCTGTATATCGAAAGCTCAACCACCTTCGGATCTATCATTATGAATTTGACCTCGGAAGGTGTTGCCTTGTAAAGGATAGACATTATTATCGTATTGATACAGACTGATTTTCCTGATCCTGTTGCACCGGCGATGAGAAGGTGAGGCATTTTCGCGATGTCTGATATTATCGCGTTTCCGGCTATATCCCGCCCTGCCGCAAAAGCGATCTTTGACTTGTGCTCCTTAAACTCCTTACATTCCATGAGCTCCCTGAAAGTAACGGGGCGTGCTTCCTTGTTCGGGACCTCGATGCCCACCGCTGCCTTTCCGGGTATAGGTGCCTCGATCCTTATGTCGGAAACTGCGAGATTCAGCTTGATGTCGTTCTCGAGATTCGTGAGCTTCGCCACCTTCACGCCGGTCTTTAACTCGATCTCAAACCTTGTGACGGAAGGACCCGTGACATAGTTGGTCACCTTTGCGTCAACACCGAAGTTGTCGAGTGTCTTCTGAAGTGTCGCAAACAGAGCCTCCGAGGAATCCTTGCCTTTACCCGAAGAACTCTTTGGCTTATTCAAAAGATCTATGACAGGAAAGACATACTCATTTGAACCTGTAGTACTCTTCGTTTCAAAGTCATTATCTTTACTTACCTTATTTTCAGTGACAGGTCTCGTTTCTTCAGGAGGAGTCGGAGCAGGTGATGAAGAGGGGCTTTTCTTTCTGACAGGCTTTTCTTCCTCTAAAGCTGACTTTTCATCCCCACTTAGTATAGCCCTTTCATCGTCCCTGACTATAGCCTTTTCCTCTCCCTGTATCTTTGCATCTTCCTCGTTTCTGACAAGAGCCGTTCTCTCATCCTTAAGGACAGTCTCTTCATATCCCATACCCTCTAAAGGCATAGTCAATTCGTGCATCTCATCTGAGAATCTTCTCTCCCTCAGAGTCCTTTCACCGGTGGACATCAAGGGAGAAACACTTGAAGGCTCAACTGACACTTCATGTACTTTTTCATTTCCATTCTCTTCCCCGTTTTTTTCGTCTGAAAGAGCGGTCTGAAGGCTGACTCCTCTCAAGTGTCTTTCGGATCTTCTTTCCCTATCCTCCGAAACCGAGTAAACTCTTCTTTTTTCTTCTTCAATCTCTCTTCTTTTCTGTCTTTCCTGCCTTTGAAGAGACATCTTTTTCCTCAGAATATCAGTCTTTTTCTCAGCCCGTGAAAAAACAGAGCGTCCCATAAATAGAACAACAAAGAGGATAATGAGAGCGATCGTGATTATAAAGGCAGCCGCGGTTCCAAAGCCCTTGAAAAGCAGAAACGCGATCAAGCCTCCGAAAAGCCCCCCTCCGTTCTTCTCACTGAACGAAGAAAGGTAGGCAGCTCCGGGATTTTCAATATCGCCGCCTGACTTTACAAGTTCAAAGAAGATGCAAAGACAAAGAAGGATAAGGGCAAAGAAAATGCATCTCGAACGAATAGCGTTTAACTTTGTCCTGTTTGCGATCAGAAAAAGCGTGAAAAAGAAAATGAAAAATGGCAATGCATAAGAAATAAGGCCGATAAGGCCGAAGAAGAATCTTGATATCGTATCGAGCACCCGACCTGAAAAGCCAAGGTTTCCGATGAAAAGTACGATCGATACAGCTATGGATACAATAATAATGATGTCATAGCGAAGGCTCTCCTTCGCCCTGACATCAATATCATTGTTTTTGTTGTTTTTTTTAGGTACAGACTTTTTTTTCTCAGCCATCAGAAGAACATCAACCGATCAGATATTCGTAAAGAGCCTGGTAGCTTCCTTTCGAATGTGCCCAGGAATAATCCTTTTTCATCCCGCGCTCAACTATCTTGTTCCACTGAACCTTCTTTACGAAATAAACATATTTTGAATAATTGACTGTATTTAAGAGCTCGTCACCGTTGTAATTTCTGAATGAGAAGCCGTCTCCGGTGTGCTCATATTCATTATAGGGCTCTACGGTATCCTTCAGTCCCCCTGTCTCCCTGACGATAGGAACAGTACCATATCTGAAGGAGATCAGCTGTGTGAGTCCGCAAGGCTCAAAACGGCTGGGCATCAAAAATGCATCCGCGGCACCATAGAGCTTCCTTGCGAGGTCGTCTGAATAACAGATGTTTGCGGACACCCTGTCAGGATATTTCCATGCATAGTGACGGAACATATTTTCATATCGGCTCTCGCCGGTACCTATGACAACAAGCTGGGTATTGTCATCAACTATACCCTCTATACAGTAGTTGATGAGGTCGAGCCCTTTTTGATCCGTAAGCCTCGAGACCAGTCCTATCATATATTTGTTGGGATCGACAGCCAGATCCATGTCCTCCTGGAGACGCTGCTTGTTGATCTTTTTGTTCTTCCTGAAGGTACTCACATCATAATTCTGATAGAGCTTTTCGTCGGTGGAGGGATCATAGGAAATATAATCAATCCCGTTCACTATACCCTTCATATCAAAGTGTCTGGATGAAAGCAGTCCGTCAAGTCCCTCTCCGTAATAAGGAGTCTGTATCTCAGCCGCATAGCTTTCACTCACGGTAGTGATGTAGTCGGCATATACAAGACCACCCTTCATCATATTGGCCTGCTTGTTGAATTCGAGTTTGTCGGGAGTAAAGAGATCCTCCGAAAGCCCCGAAAGCCCTTTAAGAGTCTTTATATCCCAGATTCCCTGGAATTTCAGGTTGTGGATCGTCATCATGGACTTGATGTTCCAAAAGAAGGGATTGCCCTGAAATTCATTCCTGAGATAGACAGGAATAAGCCCTGTCTGCCAGTCGTGGCAGTGGATCAGATCCGGCCTGAAATCAATGACGGGAAGCATGGAAAGAACTGCCTTGTCGAAGAAGGTGAACTTTTCCATGTCATATCTCGTATCTCCGTAGGGATAGAAGCATTCGAAATATTCAAGATTGTCTATGAAATAATAGGTGATGCCTTCCCATTCATATTCCTTGACACCGACATATTTCTCTCCGATATAGGGGCCGCAGGCCATATTGAAATGGCAGACATCCCTGAACTGATCTCTGAAATACGGAGGTATGCAGGTATAATTGGGAACAACGACCCTGATGTCCCAATCACTCTTGGGAAACTCCTTCGGAAGCGCGCCGACAACATCCGCAAGGCCGCCGGTCTTCACAAAGGGAACACATTCACTCGCTGCAAAAAGGATCTTTCTCATTATCAATCTCCTTCATCCCAGTTGGTATATACATCCGAAACATCATCATCTTCATCGAGAAAATCAAGTATCCGCCTGATATTGGTCTTGTCGGCCTCATCTGAAAGAGTCACATAATTCTGAGGTATCATTGTAACCCTCGCATCTGCCATGGGAATCTTCTTCTCTTCAAAAGCAGCTCTTACTGTCTCAAAATCGGAAGGCGTCGTAGTGATCACAAAGCTGTCCTCTTCATCCGAGAAATCCTCTGCTCCCATATCAAGCGCGTCCATCATAAACTCATCGGGATCAGCCTCGTAATCTTCCTTTGCGACGATGATCTGCCCCTTCTCGTCAAACATATAGCTGACGCAGCCCTGGGCACCGATCGAACCCTGTCCCTTTGAAAAGCAATTTCTGACATTTGCCGCTGTACGGTTTTTGTTGTCGGTAAGGGCGTTTACTATGATCGCTGTTCCTCCGGGACCATAACCCTCATAGGTAACTGTCACGAAGTTAACGGAATTGACATCGCCCGCAGCCTTCTTGATACCGCGCTCTATGGTATCATTCGGCATGTTTGAAGCCTTTGCCTTGGCAATGACGTCCCGAAGCTTTCCGTTGTTGTTCGGATCCGGACCGCCCTCCTTCACTGCAACGGCGATCTCACGCCCAAGCATAGTAAATATCTTTCCGCGCGCAGCGTCGTTCTTTTCCTTCTTGTGTTTGATGTTCGCAAATTTTGAATGTCCTGACATAATTCCTGCTTCCTTTTTCCTTCAAAAATAATGAGATGATTTTACCATTTTATGGGGCTTTATTCAATCTTCTTGACTCTTACCTTTCCTATAACACCGTTTCTCACACCGCAGACATGAAAGCTGTAGCCATGTGTTTCGATATCAAAGGTTGAATGCTCCTCGGGGATCCTTCCAAGCTCATTTGTGAGAAAGCCGTTTAAGGTTTCTATCTCGCTATCCTCAAGGTCTATCGAAAGCTTTTCCATAACCTCCGAAAGAGGCGTCATGCCGTCCATCGTATAGCCGTCACCGGATACCATAACAGCATCCGGCTGTTCCTTGTCATGCTCATCCTCAATGTTTCCGACTATCTCCTCGAGTATATCCTCCATCGAGATGAGGCCGCTGGTCTGACCGTATTCATCTGTCACGATGACCATGTGAAGCTTGTCGAGCTGCATCTGGGTAAACAAGGTGTTTATGGAATGTGTCTCGGGAACGGATTCGGCTTTCTGTAAAAGTCCGTCTATATCCCTTATCTTCTTCTCAAGATCCTCTTCTCGGGAAGAAAAGATAAGGACCTCCCTGATATGGAGAATGCCTATGATATTGTCAAGGTCGCCCACGTACACGGGCATTCTCGAAAAGGTCTTTTCCATAAAGACCTCTTTAGCTCTTTTCAGGGTCATCTCCCCGTCAAGGGCTGTAATATTATTCCTGTGGATCATAATGTCCTTTGCGTCCTTTTCGTCGAACTCAAAGACATTCTTGATCATCTTGGCTTCGGAACTCAAGAACACGCCATTTTCGTGTCCCTCATGCACCATGGAGATGACATCCTCCTCGGTCACCTTATTCTTTCTTCCGAATATCTTTCTTAAACTCTTTTTTCTGTTTCGCGATCGGCCGGATGGGTCGTCCATAGATAGATCACACTCCTTTTTTAGATCATAAATATTCAACCGTATCAACCAGTCTGCCGTCTTTGTAATAGAGCCTCGGTATGCGGTTGCCAAGGCAGCAGGCAAATTCGTAATTAAATCTCCCTGAGAGTTCTCCAAGTTCTTCAAGGGTTATCTTATCATCTCCGTCACGCCCCACGAGAGTTGCCTTGTCTCCTACCTTGACCCCGGGAATATCCGTAACATCCACCATGAACTGATCCATGCAGACGCGGCCGAGAATATTGGCCCGTTTTCCCCTGATAAGTACAAAGCCCTTGTTTGAAAGGCTCCTTGCATAGCCGTCACCATAACCTACAGGTATGGTAGCGACGATCATTTTTTTCTCCGCGACAAAGGTTCCTCCATAGCTAATGGCAGCGCCTTTTTTCACTGTCTTTATGAAGGATACGCGAGAATACAGCGACAGCGCGGGTTTCAGCGGAAAGCCATGGTCCACTTCATCTGACGGCCAAAGCCCGTACATTGTAATACCTGCACGGACCATGTCAAGCGAGTCCTCGGGATAACTTATGCAGGCTGCTGAATTTGAGCAATGCCGGATATCAAAGGACAATCCTTTTTTGGAAAGTTCTTCTATCGCGTGGGTAAAAAGGGAAAACTGCCTGTCAGTAGCCTCCCTCCCTGCCTCATCAGCTCTTGCAAAATGGGTGAAGATTCCCTCGGGCACGAGGTTCTTTAAGGAGAATATCTTCTGTATCTCTGATAGTCCCGTTTCTTCACACGAAAAGCCTATCCGCCCCATACCGGTATCAAGCTTGATATGACAATTGACCTTTTTTGAGAGTCTTTCTGCAGCAGTTGAATAGTCAAGCGCCATCTCGTATGAGAGGATCGCCGGTCGAAGATCATTCCTGATAATATCCTCATAGGAATCCGGGAAGGTGTAGCCAAGTATCAGGATCGGCTTTTTGATCCCGGATGCCCGAAGATCGAGGGCCTCGTCAACTGTAGCGACGCAGTGTCCCCATACAAAGGGAAGCCGTTCAACGGTCTTTGCTATGGGAACAACTCCGTGTCCATAGGCGTCAGACTTGAGAACGCAGGCAATAAACGCCCCTTCGGGGAGGACACTTTTCATATTTTCAAGATTTGATACTACAGCATCAAGATCTATGTCAGCGTGAACGCGGTTTCTGTCCATTAGGAAAGCACCTCACAAAAAACAGATGGGATCGCAGCCAGTATATCCTGAGCAGTAACGGAAGTGGCAGAGTTTCTTTTCCCCGCTTCTTCGCCGCAAAGCCCATGAATGAAGGGCGCTATGGAAGCGGCATCAGAGGGAGAAGTGCCGGACGCGATAAGACCTGCGATCATGCCGGATAATATATCACCGCTTCCGGCAGTTGACAGACTGTCATCACCGGTCGGATTGATAACAGCGCTTTTACCCGGCGAAAATACAAGTGATACTGCATCCTTTGCAATAATTGACAGCTGATGCTCCAAAGCAAAGGCACTGCAAAGCTCGAAAATATTTTCCTTTATGAAAGGAACGGGTTTATTGAGAAGCCTTGACAGTTCGCCCATATGGGGAGTCAGTATAAGCTCCGAATTGGGACAATTGAGAAGGCTCTTGTCTTCTGCGATTATATTCAGGGCATCAGCATCAAGAACCACGGGGCATGAAGCGTTTAGAAGGACATAATCAAGAATATCCCGCGCCCCCTTTCCCTTTCCTATGCCGGGACCTATGAGAACGACATCCTGATCGATCATAAGGTCGGAAAGCGGCTCAGTTTCATGCTTTTCAACGAAGGAGGTCATCACTGCCTCCGGAATCCTTTCCTGAAGTATGACCCTGTTTTCTTCAGGAGAATAGAGCCTTACAAGACCAGCGCCACAAAGATATGCTGCCTTTGCAGAGAAGTACGCTGCGCCCGCCATTCCAACACTTCCTGCGATACAGAGGACTTTTCCATAAGTGCCTTTATGGGAATTTCTCTTTCTTTTTGGAAGAAGCCTTTTGATATCTTCCTTTTCAAGCATTACAGTCCCGGGAGCATTATCCGAAGATCCGTCGGGATAGATACCGATGTCCCTGACAATTGTCTCTCCGGAATATTCCCGTCCGGGAAAAAGGATCTGTCCGCGTTTCAAAAACGCGAAGCTTACTGTAAGATCCGCTTTAACGCAGGGACCGTTAACTGATCCACTTGAATGATCTATGCCGCTGGCGCTGTCACAGGCAATTACAAAGGCATCGTTTGAATTGATGAAGTCAACGACTGATGCTGCCTTTCCTTCGATCGGCCTGTTAAGCCCTGTGCCGAAAAGCGCATCCACAATGACCGGAAAGGCATTGGTTTCAGGAAACCCGTTAAGAAATGGTACCTTATAGGCTTCTGCGATTGATATCTGCTTTTTCATTGCTTTTGAAAGCTTTTCTTTTCCGAGCGCAAGGCAGATCTTGATATTCAAATAGCCTTCATTGAAAAGGATCCTTCCCGCACAGACTCCGTCGGCACCGTTGTTTCCGGTTCCGCACAATATCAATATGCGTTCATCCTTTGAAAAACGTTTTTTTATCTCTTCGGAAAGGGAAAGAGCCGCGCGCTCCATAAGGACAAGGTCATCCATATGAAAGCTTTCCCGTGTGATGCAATCGAGGGAACGCGCTTCCTCTCCTGTCAGAACAAATTTCAATTTCTTATCCCTTTAATCATCATCTTTTGAACTCAGGTCTGCAGTAATGTTTTCCTTCGGCTTTTTTTCATCAGAAGAAGCAGCATTATTTGAAGGCGCAGGAGCAGGCACAGATGCTGCAGTATCAAGAAGTTCCTGCTGGTCTGCGACATCAAAGAGATTCAGGACATCCTTCCCGAAGATATCATGCATATAGGAATATATCTCTTTGTTGTTTATCTCCCTGTTCTGCTTTTTGATGATATTTTTTTTGAGTTCGATCCTTACGTTCTTGATCCAGTCGGCAATCTCTGAAGCTTCTTTTGCATTCGTCCGAAGCTTTGCATAACAGAAGCGCATAGTCGCCATCATAAGTACGCCGTCTGTTTCCTTGATCCTGTTTGGAAGGTCGAGAAGTTCGTCCTCGTTCTGCTTTATCTTTTCATTTGTCTCGTCGATGAGACGCTTGTCGGTTTCCATTGAATCATCGCCTGCATTTTCCATATTGGAGACGATATTGTTCATGAGGCGGTTTTTCAGCTTTTTCAGTTCCCGCTGCTCATTATTCAATTTCCCCTGAAGCTGCAGAAGCTCATTTAATTCAACCTCAAGTTTCTTTACCTCCTCGGGCTTTCCGCTTATGGCAAAAAGCCTGTGCCATTTCTGATCGAGCACAAGGATGGGAATCTTTGCGTGCCTTATGGCTTCCTTAAAGCTTTCTTCATCCATTTTTGTTTTCCCCTGTCCATTCTTTTAGGAACTGTAGCAGAATTGCTAAGTTGATCCGCTGCAGGTCCTTACTGCAAGATTGTAGGAAAGCTGCATCAGACTGTCCGAAAGATGCACATTTTCAACAACCACATCATCAGGAACCGGAATATCCGTATGAGTGAAGTTCCATATCGCCTTCACTCCGTTTCTGATGACATCTGAAGCAACCCGAAGCGCATCTTCTCTTGGTATCGTAAGCGCAGCTATATCGACCCTGTTCTTTGAAAGAAATGCCGGCATTTCCTCATACATCATTATCTTTCTGCCTGCCACGCTTTTGTTTGAAAGCTTCCTGTCTATATCAAAAAGACCGATGATGTCAAAGCTCATATTCCCGGAACGGATATATCTCGTGATCGCCTGCCCGAGATTTCCGGCACCGATTATAATAACAGGATGGACGGTATTTAAGCCGAGTATCTTTGCGATCTCATCATGAAGATGATCCACATTGTAGCCGTAGCCCTGAGTCCCGAAACCGCCGAAATTGTTGAGGTCCTGCCTTATCTGCGACGCCGTGACATTCATCCTCTTCGAAAGCTCGCTTGAGGATATCCGCTCAAAGCCCTCATTCATGAGTTCTTCAAGGTATCTTAAATATCTTGGAAGGCGCCTTATGACAGCGCTGGAAATGTCTTTGTCCATAAAGAAAAAGTATAGAAATAATACCCTCTTTTGTCAAACCTCAGAGAGTCTTTCCCATTCAAGATAAAGACCCTCAAGCGTCGTTTTTATTTCCTCCTGCTTTTTTGAAAGCTCCGTAAGAAGGAGTGAATTCGTCATGTTTTCAGGTTTTTCAAATTCACTTTCGATTTCCTTTAAGCTTTTTTCAAGCGCCTCTATCTCCTCTTCCGTCTTCTTAAGAAGTCTTTCATTTTTTTGCTTTCTTGCCTTCTCCTCCTTGCTCTTTGAAAAAGCCTCCTTTGATGCCGTATTCTTCGCGTTCTCTTTGGATACGGTTTCATTCTCCAAAGCAAAGGTTATATGAAACTCATCTCTCTTTTTAAGATAATAATCATAATCTCCAAGATACTCAATGAGCCTTCCGTTATAAAGTTCAAGTATCCTTGTAGCCACGCTGTTTACAAAATATCTATCATGCGAAACAAAGAGGATCGTCCCGTCAAAGAGCGATAATGCGTCCTCAAGCGCCTCCTTTGACTCCATATCAAGATGATTGGTGGGCTCGTCAAGTATCAGAAAATTGTCGTGTGAAAGCATGAGGGAGGTCAATGAAACCCTTGCTCTCTCACCGCCGGAAAGCTGTCCTATCCTCTCATTGATATCGTCTCCTGTGAATGAAAAGGCAGAAAGCGCCTGCCTTACGGAAAGCTCAGTCATTGAAGGGTAACGGTCATGAACCTCTTCCATTATAGTTTTTTCAGGCGAAAGAAGCTTTTGCTCCTGATCGAAATAGCCTATCTCGACATTTGTACCAAGTCGTACAAAAGGATTGTCAGGGTCATCAAGATATGAAAGCAATTGCTTGATCAGCGTAGTCTTTCCGGTCCCGTTGTCTCCGATCAGGGCAACACGCTCTCCTCTTTTGATCTCAAAGGAAAGACCCTCGTAAAGCACATGCTCATCAAATGCCTTTTGAAGTAAATTTACGGAAAGCACATCCTTTCCGCTTTCGATATGTGAGGAAAATAGGGGGCGCATCACGCCCTCTTCGCTAAGCTTTGTAATGATCTCGACCTTGTCAAGGAGCTTCTTCCTCGATTCGGCACGCTTTATGGATTTTTCACGGTTGAACTGCTGGAGCTTTTTGATGACAGCTTCCTGATGGGCTATCTCATGCTGCTGCTTTTCGACTGCTCTTTGATTTGTGATAAGCTCGGTTTCTCTTTGTGATACAAAGGCCTGGTAATTTCCGCGGTAGGTCCTTCCACCTTCATCATACAAGGATAATACATGATCCGTCACCCTGTTCAGGAAGTACCTGTCGTGGGCTACGAGAAGATAAGCACCTTTGTATGCACAAAGAAAGCCTTCAAGCCATTCTATGCTCTTCAGATCAAGGTGATTTATGGGCTCATCAAGAATGAGAAGATCAGGACTCCCCATCAAGATCCTTGCAAGAGAGAGCCTGGTCTTCTGACCGCCCGAAAGAGTGGCTGTACTCCTTGAAAAATCAGACCTTTCAAAGCCAAGACCGATAAGTGCTCCTTCAACCTCACTTCTGTATGAAGGCCCACCCTTTAATTCAAAAAGATGGGAAAGCGTCTGGTATTCCTCGATATGTCGTGACAGCTCTTCACCGGAGAGAGTGTTCATTTCATCTTCCATTTTCGAAAGTTTTTTTTCATCGGAAAGGATGTCCTCTCTTGAAAGAAGAACATAATCAAAAAGGCTCCCTTCCATGACAGTATCGACATACTGAGGAAGATAGCCTATCCGGGCATCCTTTTCGAGTGCGACTACACCGTCATCATTTGAAAGGACGCCCGCAATTATATTAAGGAGAGTGGTCTTTCCGGAGCCGTTCCTTCCGACAAGTGCGAAATGCTCGCCCCTCTCGATGGAAAAGCTGATATCCGAAAGTACTGAAAGGTCACCGAAGCTTTTTTTGATATGTGATACGGAAAGAAGCATTACAAAAGACTTGAAAGCTTATCTGCAACAGCCTTGATAAAGGCTTCGGTTGAAAGCTTTACGGGATCCTTTATCGAAGTAATAAGAGTAAGATCGCCTGTCATTTTTCCGCTCTCTATGGTCGAAAGAGTAGCTCTTTCAAGCTTGTCTCCAAAATCGCAAAGTGCGTTTATATTGTCAAGCTCACCCCTCTTACGAAGTGCGCCTGACCAGGCAAATATGGTTGCAACGGAATTGGTTGATGTTTCTTCGCCCTTGAGATGCTTGTAATAATGTCTCTGTACGGTTCCGTGAGCAGCCTCGTATTCAAAATAGCCATTGGGAGACACAAGGACAGATGTCATCATCGCAAGCGAACCGAAGGCGGACGAGAGCATATCGCTCATCACATCACCGTCGTAATTCTTGAGCGCCCAGATGAAGCCGCCCTTTGATTTCATGACGCGGGCAACAGCGTCATCTATCAGTGTATAGAAGTAAGTGATCCCATTCTTTTCAAATCGCTCCCTATATTCCTTCTCATATATCTCTTCGAAGATATCCTTGAAGGTGTGGTCATATTTTTTGGAGATCGTGTCCTTGGCCGAAAACCAGAGGTCTTCTTTCTTGTCGAGAGCATAGGTAAAGCAGGAACGCGCAAAACTCTCTATCGAATGGGAAAGATTGTATTCGCCCTTGAATATACCGCACTCGCCATCCTTGAAATCATATACAGTCTGTCTTATTTCTTTCCCGTCAGTGCCGGTAAATACTATCTCAGCCTTCCCGGGGCCTTCTATCTTCATCTCGGAATCCCTGTATACATCCCCATATGCGTGACGCGCTATGGTAATAGGCTTCTCCCAGGTTCTGACATTCGGCTCGATCCCCTTTACAAGAATGGGCGCCCGAAATACGGTCCCGTCAAGGATCGCCCTGATAGTGCCGTTTGGAGACTTGTACATTTCCTTGAGTCCGTACTCTTCCACCCTTGCCTGGTTTGGAGTGATGGTAGCGCACTTGACTGCCACGCCGTATTTTTTTGTGGCTTCTGCTGCATCTACCGTGATCTGATCGTCAGTCTCATCACGCTTTTTTAAACCAAGGTCGTAATACTCACTCTTTAAATCAATAAAGGGAAGGATGAGTTCATCCTTTATCTCCTGCCATATGATCCTTGTCATTTCATCCCCGTCCATCTCGACAAGGGGAGTCTTCATTTCGATCTTTGACATTATCTTATACTTCCTTACTTGATCACAAAATTAATGATACGGCCGGGGACGAAGATCTCCTTTACAACATTCCCTGAAAGCTTTGAATCTACTGCGTCATGGCCTGCCTTTATCGCTTCATCTTTTGAAACGTTCTTCGGAAGGGTAACAACGACCTTTGTCTTTCCGTTCACCTGAACGGGGATCTCTATTGTATCCTCCTCCATCAGCTTCTCATCATATTCGGGCCAGCCGGCTTCAAATACAGAAGTTTTGTTTCCGAGTGCCTCCCAGAGCTCCTCGGCGATATGGGGAGCGAAGGGGGCAAGCAGCCTTGCATAAGTGCAGAGTGTCTCTTTGTCGACACCTGTCGTCTTTGAAAGCTCCTGGAATTTGTTGTTGAATTCCATGAAGGCTGATACGACGGTATTTAAGGAGAAATTCTTCATTCTTGATGTGATGGTATAGGAAAGCTGATGCCGAAGCCTGACGAGCTCCGGTGTCTCCTTTACATCCTTGTCCTTTTCCTCCATCACAAGGCGGTAAAGCTTTGAAAGGAAGCGGTAAACCCCGTCTATACCTCTGTCATCCCATTCGGCGTCAAGCTCCGGAGGTCCGACGAAAAGCTCATAGAGTCTCAGAGAATCGCAGCCATAGTCACGGATCAGGTCATCGGGCGAAACCACATTGCCCTTGGACTTTGACATCTTGATCCCGTTCTTTCCCGTGATCATCCCCTGATTGAAGAGCTTTTTGAAGGGCTCATCAAAATCCACGACACCTATATCGTGAAGGAACATTGTATAGAATCTTGCGTAGAGAAGATGAAGGACCGCATGCTCTACTCCGCCTACATACATATCTACGGGAAGATATTTCTTCACCCTCTCCTTTGAAACAAGTTCATTATCATTCTTGTTGTCGACATAACGAAGGAAGTACCAGGATGAGCCTGCCCACTGAGGCATGGTATTGGTCTCCCTCTTTGCAGGGCCGCCGCAATTCGGGCACTTGCAGTTCACCCAGTCCTCCATGGCGGCAAGAGGCGATTCTCCGGTACCTGTGGGCTCATAGGAATCCACATCCGGAAGAAGCAGCGGAAGTTCCTCCTCGGGAACCGGCACGGGGCCGCACTTTTCACAGTGGATAATGGGAATGGGTTCTCCCCAGTATCTCTGGCGTGAGAAGACCCAGTCACGGAATTTGTAATTTTTCTTTTTCTTTCCGAGACCTTTTTTCTCGATGATCTCCGGCGCCTTTACCTTGAGTTCCGAAGACTCCATACCGTCCCATTCCCCGGAATTTATCATTATTCCTGAAGCCGCGGTATAAGCGCCCTCATTCTCGGGGAGAACATTGCCGTCATCGGGCGTGATGCCATCCATCGGGATACGTCCGTCACTTGTCGCTTTTCCGTTCTTTGAAATTACCTGGATGATCGGGATATTAAATTTCTTTGCAAACTCATAATCCCTGTCATCATGAGCAGGGACACACATTACGGCTCCTGTTCCATAATCCGCAAGTACGTAATCCGAAAGCCAGATAGGAACACGCTTCCCGTTGATCGGGTTTATGGCGTAGCTTCCGGTGAAGACTCCGGTCTTTTCCTTGTTCTGAAGCCTGTCAACGGAGGATTTTTTCGATGTCTCGAATATATAATCATCTACTGCCTTCTCATTTTCAGGCGTGGCAAGAGACTTTGCCATCTCGTGCTCGGGTGCAAGTACCATGAATGTGCATCCAAAGAGCGTATCCGGACGGGTCGTATAGACCGTGATCTTTTCATCCCTGCCGTCGATCGGGAAATCAACCTCGGCGCCGTAGGACCTTCCTATCCAGTCGGTCTGCATCTTCTTGACCTTCTCGGGCCAGTCAAGGTTGGGAAGGTCGTCAAGAAGCCTGTCCGCGTATTTAGTGATCTTAAGCATCCACTGCTTCAGATTCTTCTTTGTGACGGGAGATCCGCAGCGCTCGCATGCGCCATCCACAACCTCTTCGTTCGCGAGTCCGGTCTTGCAGGAAGGACACCAGTTGATCGGCATCTGCTTCTGATAAGCAAGGCCTTCCTTGAACATCTTTACGAATATCCACTGTGTCCACTTATAGAATTTGGGATCCGTGGTATTTACCTCCATATCCCAGTCATAAACAGCACTGATCTGTTTTATCTGCTCCCTGATATTGTCAATATTCTTCTGAGTCGAGATCGAAGGATGCTCATGGACCTTGATCGCGTAATTTTCGGCAGGAAGACCGAAGGCATCCCAGCCCATGGGATGTATGACATATTGTCCCTTCATGATATGATAACGGCTTATCACATCAGAGATCACATAGCCTCTCCAGTGACCTACATGAAGGCCGTTTCCCGAAGGATAGGGAAACATGTCAAGACAGTAGAACTTTTCTTTTTTTCCGTCGTCTTTGTTTACGGGTTTTTCTTCCCAGATCCTGTTCCATTTGCTTTCAATCTCGGAAGGATTATAAATCTTCAATTTCTGCTCCTCCAAATAAAGGATCGTGAATAAATCGCAACGGGAATGATTCTATCATAATGAAAATAAAAATTAAAGGACATAAAAAAGCCCCGCATGTGATGCAGGGCTTTTCATAGTTTGAATTACTGATCGGCATTCTCAGCAAGGAGAGCGGCTCTCGCCTCAACCTCCTTCTGCTGTACATCGGAAGGTGCCTGCTGATAACGGAGGAATTCATAGGAGAAATCTCCGGTACCGCCGGTTATGGAGCGAAGGTCCTTGCCGTAGCCGAAGAGC
>CACYBK010000101.1 GCA_902772635.1 uncultured Lachnospiraceae bacterium
CCTATTATATTTATCCTCTGCTCCTGTGCCACTTCATGTCCTTTCAAAAAGCCGCCTGACAAACGATATGATAACATAAAAGAGCGGCTTGAAAAAGCCGCCCTTCACTATTCAAAGATAATTTCCCTGAGCTGTATCTTCCTTTTTCCGTGATAGACAAGATAAAGTGGATAGATGCCGTCCTCTGTCGAAATATCAAGGAAGAAGTCTTCCCATTTGAGATGATCATTATCATTGCCACAATCTATAGCGATCCTTCCGACAGCCTCACCATCATGCGAAAGCAAAACTTCAAAGAAGCACTCGTCATTTCCAAAGGATCCACCTCTTTTTTCGTTTTCGCTCAAAAGCCTTTCATATTTCTCACTTCGTTCATCGATCCTTATCGGGCCTTCAAAACGGAAGCGGTTGTCATCCTCTTCATATCTTACGCAAACGCCTATCCGCCTGACATTGGTCATATCGAAATATTTATAACCAATAAGTGTCCCATCCCCTATTTCCCCAACAAATCTTTCATTGTCAAAGTGCGTGACATTCGGGAAGGAGTGCGAAAATACACAGTTTGAGCCATGCGGCATATTTTTGTTTGTGAGATTACAGCATATGACAGAGGGAAACCGGCCGGATGCCTTAAGCGCGCCGTCATTCAGTCCGCAGCTTGTTACGGGAACCTGCGGGATGCTTCCGTCCGGAAGTATCTTTATCTTTTCAGCGCAGGCCTGTCGGCTGTAATCGGACTTGTGGGTGAGCCTGTGATAGAATACATACCACTGCCCGTTTACCTCACAGATGCTGCCGTGGGTCGTCCCTGTCATATTGAGCTTGTCTTTTTCGTCTCTTCCGTTAAGACCTACATCTCCATTTGAAACTATGGTGCCTCCGAATGAAAAATCACGGTCGGGATAGTCTGACGTCGCGTAGCAAAGCTCATGATTCTGCCATGAGGAATAAATGAAATAATATCTGTTTTGAACCCTCCTTATCGACGAGCCCTCAAAAAAAGGATGAGCCTCAAAACCTGTCCCCAGCACTTTGTAAGGAATTATATGCTTCGGTCCTTCCTTAACGGTCAGCATGTCGTCAGAAAGGACGGCCATTACTGGGCCGTTTATGCTGTCCGGGTAGGAAAGGATCTCCTCCCTGCTCCTGCCGAACATATCCATCTCTTTTTTTATGACTTCGTCAGTGAGACCGTATTTCTCTTCGTCACCGTACTGCGTCCCGTAGTAGAGCCTTATTACCCCGTCATCATTCATTACCGCGGGATCAAAGCAGATATATTTTTTAAGAGGTGTCCCGTCCGGCTCCCTTACTGCTCCAAGATATTCATACTTTCCCCCGGGAGTATCGCATACGGCAACGCTGATACACCCGCAGTAGCCGCCGACTCCGTAATCTCCTCCCATGCAGTAATATAGATAATATCGCCCGTCATTTCCCCGTACAACATCGGGAGCGTACATATATTTCGGGTTTGGATAGGCAGGATCCTGGTCTGCCCTGTATATCACGCCCTCTCTCCTCCAATCTGAAAGGTCCTCGACCGGAGCCGAATAAGCCACATAATCCTCCATGCAGAAGGTATAGCCTCCTTCTCTGTCATGGGAGCCGAAGAGATAGACCCTGTCACCAAAAACGTGGGGCTCTCCGTCGGGGATATATTCATCGATCGGGAGAAAGGGATTGAAAACCTGCTTTTTCATATTATCGTAAAGCGTCCTTCATCTTTTTTACATATTCCCCAATATACTCCGGGGCGTCAGTTCCATATTTTTCAAGTAATTTGATTATAGCAGATCCTACTATCGCGCCGTCAGAGATATCCGCCATCTTTTTTGCCTGCTCGGGAGTCGATATTCCAAATCCTATGGCACAGGGGAGGGATGTGTTTTCCCTTATGACCTTAATAATAGACGGTAGGTCGGTTGTGATCTCGCTCCTCACTCCCGTGACTCCGAGGCTTGATACAACATAGATGAAGCCCTCAGCTTCCTTTGCTATCATCGATATCCTGTTTTCAGAAGTAGGCGCGATAAGAGAGATCAGGTCAATCCCATATTCACTTGTGATCGGAAGAAATTCGCCCTTTTCCTCGAACGGAAGATCCGGAAGTATCAACCCGTCGATACCGATGTCCTTGCATGAAGAGATGAATCGCCTCGCGCCGTAGGAAAATACGACATTTGAATAAGTCATGAATACGAAGGGTATCTTGACCTCTTCACGAAGTTCCTTCACCAATGAAAATATCCGGTCTGTAGTGACGCCGTTTGAGAGCGCCCTTAAATTTGCATTCTGGATAACGGGGCCTTCCGCAGTCGGATCTGAAAACGGTATGCCAAGTTCGATAAGGTCGGCTCCGTTCTCAACAGCCGCGATCACTGCCGCCTTCGTAGTCGAAAGATCAGGATCTCCGCAGGTGATGAAAGGAATGAAGGCCTTCCCGTTTTCAAAGGCTTTTTTTATATTACTCATGGATATCCTCTCCTCTGTAGCGTGCGATAGCTGCGCAGTCCTTGTCTCCCCGGCCGGAGATCGTTATCACGATTATTTTGTCGCGCTCCATATCCGGGGCGATCTTCATCGCATGAGCGACTGCATGGGCAGATTCTATCGCAGGTATAATGCCCTCGCACCTTGAAAGATATTCAAAGGCATTTACTGCCTCCCCATCCGTGACCGGAACATATTCGGCCCTCTTTATATCATGGAGATATGCATGCTCCGGTCCTATCCCCGGATAATCAAGCCCTGCGGATATCGAGTAAACCGGTGCTATCTGTCCGAACTCGTCCTGGCAGAAATATGACTTCATCCCGTGAAATATCCCAAGCCTTCCGGTCGCAATGGTCGCGGCGGTCTCAAAGGTATCAACTCCACGCCCCGCAGCCTCGCAGCCAATAAGTCTTACAGACTCATCTTCTATGAAATGATAAAAACTCCCGATGGCATTCGATCCTCCGCCAACGCAGGCTATCACGATGTCCGGGAGCTTCCCTTCCTTTTCCTTGAGCTGCTCTTTTATCTCCTTTGAGATGACGGACTGAAAGTCCCGCACTATAGTCGGAAAAGGATGCGGCCCCATCACTGATCCAAGACAATAATGGGTATCGCTGATCCTTTTAGTCCACTCCCTCATTGCCTCGGAGACTGCATCCTTGAGAGTCCCTGTACCTGTTTTTACCGGCTCGACCGAAGCGCCGAGAAGCTTCATCTTGTAAACGTTGAGGGCCTGCCTTTTGGTATCCTCCTCGCCCATGAAAACGACGCACTCCATCCCCATCAGGGCAGCGGCTGTAGCTGTCGCGACACCGTGCTGTCCTGCACCGGTCTCCGCTATGAGACGCGTCTTTCCCATCTTTTTTGCAAGGAGCGCCTGGCCGAGTACATTATTTATCTTGTGCGCTCCTGTGTGATTTAAATCCTCGCGCTTCAGATATATCTTTGCGCCGCCGAGTTCCCGGGTGAGCTTTTTTGCAAAATAAAGTCTTGAGGGGCGCCCTGCATAGTCATTGAAAAGTTCTGTGAGTTCTTTATTGAACTCTGTGTCATTTTTGTAATGCTCATAAGCCTCCTCAAGCTCGATCACAGCATTCATCAGCGTTTCCGGAATATATTGACCTCCGTGTATCCCGAATCGCCCGTCACTATTTGTCATTTCTCGTCTTCCTTTCTGACAGCACAAACAAAGGCTGCCATCTTTTTTTCGTCTTTAATGCAATCTGTCTCAATCCCGGAACTCACATCAACTGCAAAGGGATGAAGAAGCCTGACAGCATCTATCACATTTTTTTCGTCAAGTCCTCCCGCGAGAAAATAATCTCTTTTGATATCCCGTAATAGCTCCCAATCAAAGGCTTTCCCCGAGCCCTGTCCGGAATCGAGAAGTATGTAGTCCGCAAGTGATGCCTCCGCGCTTTTCACCTCATCTTTGCTCTCTACACGAAAGGCCTTGATCAGGGGCTTATCCGAAAGGGTTTTAAGCCTCCTGATATATTCATCATCTTCATTGCCGTGAAGCTGGGCGATATCGATAATGCCGGAAGAAAGGAGCCGTGCTATATTTTCCGGAGTCTCATCTACAAATACCCCAACCGCCTTCACTCTGTCTGAAAGGAGACTTTTCAACTCTTTTGCTTTTTCAGGCCTGACATATCGTCTGCTTTTTTCAAAAAAAACAAAACCGATATAGTCGGGGCAAAGAGTATTTGCGATCTCAATATCTTTTGTGCGGGACAGCCCGCAAAGCTTTATCTTTGTCATAACAAACTTTTGAGTTTAAGAAGCATTTCTTTTTTGTCTTTGGCCTTCATCATGGCTTCACCTATCAAAACAGCGTCAGCTCCGAAGGCCTTTACGTCTGCGACATCCCGCTCATCACTTACCCCGCTTTCAGAGACAAAGAGCACATCTTCCGGGATAAGCGTACGAAGCCTTTTGCTGTTTTTTGTATCAACGGAGAAATCCTTAAGGTTCCTGTTGTTTACGCCTATTATCCTCGCATTGACTGAGAGTGCAGTCTCGATCTCTTTTTCATCATGGGCTTCCACAAGAGCCGACAGCCCGAGAGAATCAGCGATCTCGATATATTCAAGAAGCTGCTCGCGGCTGAGGAGCGAGCATATCAAAAGCACGGCTGATGCAGAGATCGTCTTCGCTTCATAGATCATATATTCGTCAACCGTGAAATCCTTTCGAAGAACCGGGAGCGATATCTCTCCAGCGATCTCTTTTAAATATTCATTTCTCCCCAAAAACCACTTCGGCTCCGTAAGGACTGAGACCGCGTCAGCGCCTGCCTCTTCATAGTCCTTCGCTATATCAAGGTAAGGAAAGTCCTCTGCAATAAGCCCTTTCGAGGGCGAAGCCTTTTTGCATTCGAGGATGAAGGAAAGGCCTTCCTTTTTGAGGGCGCGCTCAAATGAAAAATCATCTTTTTGCATCGAAAGCGCGAGGCTTTTCATTTCAGAAAGCGGGACCTTTCTTTTTGCTTCTTCCACCCTCTCTTTCGCGTAAGCAGCCAGTTCATCAAGTATCGTCATATCTTAAGTCTCCGGGCGGTTGCTTACTTCTATTACCTTTGAGAGGGTATCAAATGCCTTACCGGAATCTATGAGCTCTTCGGCAAGAGCTATTCCATCTTTCATGTTTTCAGCCTTCCCGCCTATATAGAGTGAAGCTCCGGCGTTCAGAAGCACAGCGTCTCTCTTCGGTCCCTTTTCGCCCTTCAATATGTTTTTTGTGATAAGAGCATTTTCTTCAGGAGTGCCGCCTGAAAGCTCATCCTTTTTGCAGCGCGAAAAACCAAAGTCCTCGGGCGTTATCTGAAAGGACTTGAACCAGCCGTCCTTGATCTCACAGACCTTTGTCGGGGCGCTCATCGATATCTCATCAAGCTTATCCATACCATATACCACCATCCCGCGCCTTACCCCAAGATTGATAAGGACCTGCGCGAGAGGCTCGACAAGATAATCATCATATACCCCAAGAAGCTGCATCGAAGGTGAGCCGGGATTCGTAAGGGGTCCCAGGATATTAAATACAGTCCGAAAACCAAGCTCACGCCTGATCGCGCCCACGTATTTCATTGAGGAATGATATTTCTGCGCGAAGAAGAAGCACATATTGGCTTCGTTTAAAAGCTCTATGCAGCGCTTTGGGCTTTGTTCGATATTTACTCCAAGCGCTTCGAGGCAGTCCGCCGTGCCACACTTTGATGAAGCCGCACGGTTTCCGTGCTTTGCGACCTTCATTCCGCCTGCAGCTGCAACAAGCGCGGATGTTGTGGAAATATTGAAGCTTCCGGCATTGTCGCCTCCTGTGCCGACGATCTCAAAAAGCTCCATATCGGTTTCGACCTTCGTGGCATGCGCCCTCATCGCCGCTGCGCAGCCTGCTATCTCCTCCGTAGTCTCAGCCCTTGCGCTCTTTGTAGAGAGTGCTGAGAGAAAGGCAGCATTCTGAGTCGGTGTGGTCTCACCGCTCATGATCTCGTTCATAACAGCGTATGCTTCATCGAAGCTTAAGTCTTCTTTGTTTACGATCTTTACGATAGCTTCCTTAATCATGGTTTATAAGACCTCCTTTATAAAATTGTAAAGCATCTTTTTTCCCTCGGGCGTCATGATAGACTCGGGATGAAACTGCAAACCAAAGATCGGAAATTCTTTGTGCTGCACCGCCATCACTTCATTATCATCAGCACGGGCTGTTATCATAAGTTCATCCGGAATCGTATCAATATCCGCTGCAAGGGAGTGATATCTTGCTACAAGAGGCTCATGCGAAAGCCCTGCAAAGATCGGGCAATTCTTTTCATAGCTTATCCTTGACTGTTTCCCATGCATCAGCTTTTTTGCATAGGTAATGGTCGCCCCGAAAGCCGCGCATATCGCCTGGTGTCCGAGACAGACGCCAAGGATAGGGATATCGTGTATCTTTTTTACTACATCAATAATGACGCCGGCATCCTCGGGCCTGCCGGGGCCCGGAGAAATTATGATGTGATCCGGCTTCATTTCCACTATCTCATCCACCAGCATCTCGTCATTTCTTATCACCCTGATGTCCGGTGAGATCTCTCCGACAAGCTGATAGAGGTTGAAGGAAAAGCTGTCGTAATTGTCGATAAGAAGGATCATAATTCATCCTCCTCTCTCTCAAGGGCAGTGAGTGAAGCACGCGCCTTGTTAAGGCATTCCTCATATTCCTTCACGGGATCTGAGTCCGCCACGATGCCGGCTCCGCTTCGCACAAAGACCTTCCCGTTCTTCTTGTATACTATGCGTATCGCGATGCAGGTGTCCATATTGCCCGTAAAATCAACGTATCCGATAGCACCCCCGTAAATCCCTCTCTTGTTGCTTTCGAGCTCACCTATGATCTGGCAGGCCCGTATTTTCGGGGCTCCTGAAAGGGTGCCTGCGGGAAGTACCGCTTCTATCGCATGAAGCGCGTCCTTGTCATCCCTTATCTCTCCTCTTACGGTGGAACCTATATGCATCACATGCGAAAAGCGCTCGATGGAATGAAGCTTCTCAACCTCAACAGTCCCGAATTTTGATATCTTCCCAAGGTCGTTCCTGCCAAGATCGACAAGCATATTGTGTTCGGCGAGTTCCTTTTCGTCCGAAAGGAGTTCCTTTTCAAGGTGCCTGTCCTCATCCTCATTTTTCCCTCTGGGCCTTGTTCCGGCGAGGGGGAAGGTATGAAGTATTCCGTCTTCAAGCTTCACAAGGGTTTCGGGCGAAGCGCCCGCGACCTCCACATCCATGCCCGAAAAGTAGAACATATAGGGTGAGGGGTTTATCGTCCGAAGCCGTCTGTAGGTATCAAGGAGGCTTCCCGAATACTCTGCGGACAGCCTGTTTGAAAGCACCACCTGAAAGATATCGCCTTCATAGATATATTTCTTTGCCCTCTCGACCATGCGGCAGAACTCTTCTTTTTTGAAGAGGGGCTTGACCTCCGAAAGGAGCTTCCCCTCGGGCTCAACCTTCTTTTCATTACTTTTCAGGAGACGCGCCATGTGTTCAAGCGAAAGCTTTGCCTTGTTGTAGCCAATCTCTACATTGTCAAGCTTCATATTGGCGATCAGGATGATCTTTTGTTTTCTGTTGTCAAAGGCTATGACCTTGTCAAAGAGCATGAGGTCAACATCTTTGAATTCCTCATTATCCTCCACATCGCATTTCACCGATGGCTCGCTGTATGAAAGATAATCAAAGGAAAAATAACCGACAAGCCCTCCGGTGAAGGAGGGAAGATAATCAAACCTCGGGCTCCTGTGCTCGGACAGTATCTGCCGGAGGTAGGATGAGGGATCATAGGTCTTTACGGAGAGATTTCCCATCTTCATCTGCCCGTTAATGCATGTGATCTCCATCTTGGGATCGTAGCCGAGGAAGGTATAGCGTCCCCATGTCTCGTTTGCCTGCGCGGACTCGAGCATATAGCAGTGTGTCGATACGTTTTTCAGTATCCTTATGGCTTCGATCGGAGTGATGAAGTCGGAAAGGATCTCGCAGCTTACCGGAAGCACATCATACTTTCCGGACTCTGCTATTACTTTTGCTTCTTCAAGAGATGGTCTGATCTTCATGACAATACCTCGAAAAAAAGCCCCTGCAAGAAACCTGAACCAGAAAACCACAGGCTTTTTGCAAAGGCATCATTTCAAAATCATCGTTGCTTTGGTGATTTAAAGTATTAAACTTTCGGTATGATACCACCCGATAAATCCTCTGTCAAGAGGGTCAGCAGATGATGTTCGTCCTTTTGATATCGCAGTTGTCGGGCTCTATTATGAGCTCCTTTATTTCCTTTACCCTGATCTCACCGGAGCCGGGATTCAAGACGGAATCTATATCTGATGTGATATCGGCATCTATATTTTCAGCGTACTCAAAAGCAAGGGACGTGTTTATCAGCCTGCAGTTTTCCATCTTGAGGTTTTCGATATAGCAAAGCCCCTGGTTTGACTCTATCGTGCAGTTTACGAAGGTCAGGTTTTTCGTATTCCATCCGAGATATTCCCCAAGAATGTGGGAATCATATACAGTCACGTTCTCGCAGTTCCAGAAGCAGTCCTTGGTCATGAGCCTTGAGTTTCTGATCTCAAGATTCTTCGCGCCGTCAAAAGCGTAATTCCCAAAGAGGTTCATACGGTCAACCTTGATGTTTTCGGAATTCATCCCGAAATAATCCCCCTTTACGCTGACCTCTGAAAGTTCCACTCCGTCGCACATCCAGAGGGTCTCCTGCGCGATTGGAAGCGAGGTTCTTTTTATTGTAATGTTTTTGCATCTTCTGAAGTTCTTCGGCGCTCCGATGATGCAATCCTCGATTACCATATTCTCCGTGTACCAGACCCCGGACCTTGCCATCTCCTGAAAACAGGAGTTTTGAAGATGCACATTTTTTGAATACCAGATCGGATATTTCCACTGAAACTCGCATCCGAAAAGCTCAATGTCCCTGCTTTCCTTTAATGGTGATTCCCCGTCAAAGAAGACGCTGTCATATACTTTCAGGTTCCTTCCCCGATAGAGCGCCCTCTCTCCGGTAAACTTTTCATTTCTGATCTCTTCATCCTTTCTTGAAAAAGGATTGTATCTCTTTTCATCCTGCATGATCTTCTCTTTCTATTTGCTTGAACTGTTACAATACATCTCTATTCCCTTTTTGAGCCTCTTCATTCCGTCCTCAACAGTGCTTTTCGGACAGGCGAGGTTGATTCGAAGATGCCCTTCTCCACCGGGACCGTAGATCTCTCCTTTTGAAACAAAAAGACCTGTATTGGCTCTTATAAAAGCAGCAAGGTCATCTCTTCCTTTTGTAAGCGCACTGCAGTCGAGCCAGATGAGATAAGTCGCCTCGGAATGAATGAGCCTTACACCCGGGATATTATCTCTTATAAAGGTCTCCGCGAAAAGCTTATTTTGATAAACATATTCGTTCATCTCAAGGAGCCAGTCTTCGCCTTCTGTAAAAGCCGAAACCGCAGCTGTTATCGAAAGAAACGAAGGCTCCCCGCATTCATCGGTATTGAGCTGCCTCCATACCTTGTGACGAAGAAACGGATTTTTCACAAAAACTGCGCTTGAGCACATCCCGGCCATATTGAAGGCCTTTGAGGGCGCGATCGCGGTGATCGATATCCTGCTGCAGGTTTCCGAGGCTGTGGCAAATGGGACATATTCCTTTTTTGGATCAACAATATCGCAGTGGATCTCATCCGAAAGAACTGTTACTCCGTACTTTTCACAAAGTTCCCCAACCCTTGCAAGCTCATCTTTCGTCCATATCCTCCCTGTAGGATTGTGAGGATTGCAAAAAAGAAGGAGCGAGGTCTGAGGATCCGAAAGCTTTTTTTCAAGGTCTGAAAAGTCGATCTCAAAGCGCCCGTCTTTCTCGATCAGCCTGCTTTCAAGCACCCGTGCGCCATTATTTTTGATGCAGTTGTAGAAGACATTGTAAACGGGTGTCAGTATCAAAACATTTTCATCATTCGTGGTAAGTTTTCTTACCGTACTCGAGATCGTAGGTATCACACCGGTCGAAAAAATGAGTTCCTCTTTTTTGATATCAAGGTGATGTCTCTTTTTCCACCACGAAATGTAAGCATTATACCATTCATCAGGCACAATGGAATATCCAAAAGCCCCTTCTGAAAGACGTTTTGAAAGGGCTTCCTTTATCTCAGGCGCTGTCTCAAAATCCATATCAGCGACCCACATGGGAAGCTCCCCTTCCCTTACATCCCACTTCAGCGACCAGGAATCGCTCCTGTCTATCTTTTTGTCAAAATCATATTTTCCCATTTCTATCCCTCATTCAAAAATCCTTTGATGAAATCGAAAGCGTCTGAATAATTCCTGCTGCGCTCCTCTGTGAGTATCCTGTCTATCTCTGCTGAAACCTCAGGGATATCGAGAATGGCAGCGACATCTGGAGAATAACGGGTTCCCTTTTCCTCCTTTATCTCACGAAGTATATCTATCGTCCGCTTTCCGCTGGAGTAGCTTCGGCCAACGGTATCAGTTGCGGCATCAAGGCAGTCGGCTATCGTTACTATATCGATCAAAGGCTTGTCAGGTGACGCTGAAATGTCAAAGCCGCCCGGATAGCCCTTCGAGCCATCATAAAAAAGATGGTGTCCCATTGCAATATCAGAAAAACTACTTGTGGAAGCATACCTTGAAAGAAGGTTCGCGCCAACTATCGGGTGGTGCTTCAGCAGGAAGAATTCAGGATCAAGGAGCTTTCTTCCATATACGAAGATCGTATCTATCATCGGAATCTTTCCAAAGTCATGATAAAGGGCGCCTTTGTAGCAATAGTCGATCATCTCTTTACGACGCGATACAACTTCCTTCTCATCCTCTGTCCCGAGTACGCCCGTTAAGGCTTTTGGATCATTATCTATAAGAAATGAACATAGTGCTTTTGACAATTCTCCAACCATTCTTGAATGAATGTAGGTCGGAGGATGGAGCGCAGCCATGCAGGAGAGCCCCATATCAGAAAAGCTCATGCCGCCTTCAATTTCGATGAAATGATACATTATCTCTGAAAAATATTCGAGGAGAAGACTGAAGGCCTCCTTGTTCTGTGCGTGAAAAACATACCGGAGTATCCAGCGGTATATGTCTTCGATCTCCTGTCTTTTCTCCTTATCAGAAAGCAGTCTATCCCTGTCCATAGATTCATAAGTGATGAGCATTTCAAGCGGCACAAGAACGCTTGGAAAGACTGAATTGAAATCATAGCTTTCGCTTCTGTACTCGTAGTAAAGCTTTCGAAGCTCAAAAAGATATTCGTCCGTCGTGAGCTTTCCGCTGAAATAATGATTTCGAAGATAAAGGAGCATCAGGTTGCAGAAAGGAACTACATCATCGTTTCTTTCAAGGTCACGCCGCCAGATCTTAAGCATCTCCTCCATGTCTTCGTCTATCAAAAGAAGAAGATCCTTTGAAAAATGCCTCGAATTACCGCATTCCGTGGACTGTCCGATATACTCATATGTCCGGATAGAGAAGATCTTTTAAAACCTTTTCGTTTTCCTCCCGAAGATTCCTTATCGTTTGGTAATTTTTGGAGAGAACGCGACCATAGCCATTGGCATTCCCAACGGTGTCCACGCCCGGCTTTACGAGGCGGCGTACCGAAAGAAGCCGCTCGACAAGCTTTTCGAGTTCTTCTTTAAGAAGAGTGGCATTAATCATTATCTTCCTTTCTCTCCAGGAGGAAAGCCATTACATGTACCGCCTGAAGGAAATCACCGTTTTTGATACGCTCCCTGATATCAGTTTTCGAAAGTAATTTCACCTTCAGAAACTCAGTGCTGTCAAGGTGCTGGGAAGATACCCGTTTGCAATTTTTTGCGCTGAAGATATAGGCGTAATTGTCGGCTATTGTCGCATTTGAAGGTATCGATAAGAGCTGTTCCCACTCGTCCGATCCGTATCCGGTCTCTTCCAGAAGCTCTCTTTTTGCCGCCGAAAGGGCATTTTCAAAAACCTCTTTTTCTTTGTCGGGATTTATGCCTGTCTGGCGATATTCATTTCCGTCATTTCTTTCAATACCGCCGGCGCAGAACTCGGTTGTGACGCGCCCTATACCCTGCCGGTATTGCCTTACGCATATATAATTTTCTTCAGTATCTGTCGCAACTATCACCACATAATCCCTTCTGCTGTAGCTGTAGAAGGGTGAAAACTCCGATCCGTCAGGAAAACGGTAAGCGGATCTTCGAAGGTCGATCCAACGATCCTTTATGAGATGCTCGCATTTTGTCTCCTCCCAGGATAAGGTCAAATCCTCAAGCCCGTCCTGTCTTTTGAAGAGCAGCGAACGTAGAAGCTCATAGCGAAGCTTCTTTTCTTCTTTTGCAAAATGGACTTCACGAAGCTGCTTTGGATTTCCTTCATAAGGAAGCTGCTCGCCCTTGAACTGCTCGCTCGTAAGATCAAAGACAATGTCCCCTACGACATTATAGCAATGGAAATTCCCGTCGTTCCTCTCGATCCCGTAGACCTCTCCTCCAAAGATATCCTGCGCAAGAAAGGCCGTGATCGAGCACTGCCCGAGGGTTGGATTGTCGATCGTCCATTCGCTTCGGAGCCTGGGTGCACAAGTGTCAACGCACCAAAGTTCTGACAGGGCATCGTAGAGATCCCTTGGATCCTTTATCCCGAAAAAATTTTCATTTATGGGGGAGACATTTGCGCGTTCCCATCCGTAAAAAAAATATTCCTTCATGATCTGTATCCTTCGATTGTTCAAATTCAAACAATAGTATTTTAACATAAAATGGTATCAGAGTGGTCCCTTGACTCCGTCCCCCGGGACCATTATCATCCCCCTCATGAATAATATTATTTTTGAAAACAGAGAAAGGGCGTTTGCGCACGCTTCCTTCGAGCAGGAGTTTGCCTTTTACAAGGCCGTGCAGGACGGGGATCGGGAAAAGGTTGAAAAGCTGATGTCTCCGCTCGGAAGCGACTCAATGGGAAGCCTTTCCAAAAACAGGCTGCAGAGTCTCAAATATCATTTTGCGATCACGATCGCGGAGCTTTCCCGCTACGCTATTGAAGGCGGAATGGATCTTGAGACCAGCTATTCACTGAGCGACAGCTATATTTCGAGATGTGATGAACTGAAGAATGAGAAGGACATCCATTCTCTTCACAAAAAGGCTGTATTTGACTATACGGACAGGATGAAAAAAACGGTCCTGAAGAAGCTTGCTCCTTCAGGACCTGTAAAAAAGACCATAAATTATATTTTTGTACACCTTCACGAAAAGCTTTGCGAGGACTCGATAGCAGAAGCTGTCGGTCTTTCAAGATCATATCTTTCAAGACTGTTCAAAAAGGAAACCGGTATTCCCCTCTCCGGATACATCAGGAAAAAGAAGATAGAGGAAGCCTGCGACATGCTCAGGTTTTCGGAAAAGCCTGTTTCAGAGATCGCCTCGGATCTTGCTTTTTCAAGCCACAGCTATTTCATAAAGGTTTTTAAAGCAACGACCGGAATGACTCCGGGGGAGTACAGAGCCTCGAAAACTTAATCCTTCGTCTTTACGAGCGAAACGTCCGTGATATAGATAGTTGCAGTCGAGCCGGTCTTTCCCATGTTGAACTCTACCCTGCCCTTGGGATCGCTTTCCTCGCTCATTGTAAAGTCAAACGTGAATTCCTTCGGCTCTTTTGTGAGTTTCACTTCAGTATCTTCAAGATAACGTATCCATCCTTCATTGGGAGCTGTTACCGCAGTCTTCATCGTCCTGTCTTCATCTGCCCAGGCCTTGAAGGACAGCTTGTAGGACGAGCCCTCCTTCATCGGCATATCGGGCTGAACCAGCTGGACCGAATACTCCTCTGTTCCGGCGGCCTCACTCTTTATCACTATCTTTCCATCCTCGATCACGGCCTCGCCCTTTCCGCCGTTTGCAAGGAGGAACTTCCAGTTTTTGTTGTCGGAGAGATCCTCATTTTCTGTAAAGGAGCCATTATTCACATAATTGCTGCCGTCCGCGGGTTCCCTTAAATCCACAACCTTGACGGGTTTCTGCACATTCTCGTCATAAGAAGGCGCCTGATACACTCTCACATAGTCAATGTCATATTCGGAATTCTTGATATCGGTAGTCTCATCGGGATACCCCGCCCAGTTGTTTCCTACAGCAAGATTCAAGATAATGTAAAACTCATGATTGAAGGGAGCGGGATAAGGATTCAATTCCCCGCTTTCGGTCTTTGAATACCAGTCGGAAGTCTCATGGTATTTCACACCATCGACATACCAGACCATCTTTCCGGGCATCCATTCAAGCCCATAGGTGTGATAATCCGTGCTGAAATTCGTAAGCTTCACGGGCTGATAAGTGCCCTGATCCTGCTTGTGGGGAAGACCGAAATGGATGGTGCCGTGGTTCTGATTCACTGCATCCCCGAGAACCTCCATGATATCTATCTCTCCGCAAACAGGCCACTGACCGTATTTTTGTTCATCGCCGGTCATCAGCCAGAAAGCAGGCAGGAAGCCGTTTCCAGCCGGCACCTTGAGTCTTGACTCAAAGAAGCCATACTTGAACTCGTGCTTTCCCATAGTATTGACACGGCCGGAGGTAAATGCGCCTGAGCCCATGGTATCCTTTTTCTGAACAGGCTTAAGTACGAGATGCCCGTCCTCTAAATAGATATTTTCATCCGAATCTACGTACTCCTGCCATTCCTCATTCACCCAGCCCGGTTCATGAAGCTCAACATTCCAGACACTCCTGTCAAGCGTCTTTCCATCAAACTCCTCATCAAAGACCAGCTTGTAGTCCTTCATTGTAAGGTCTGAATAAGCTGAAAGGTCTGAATTTGCAGGATTTGGAGCAGCACCCGTGTTTCCCGCGTCAGAAGCCTTTCCTGCGCACCCGGTCAGCGCAAATGCCAGTGCGCACACTGTCAGAACAGAAATGATCCTCTTTTTCATTTGAACCCCCTCGAAAAAAAACTATCAAAAACCGCCGCTTAGGCTTTTATTATTTTAATAGCGGGTCCAATTATAATATATTATTTTTGTGCGCTCTGTAACAATTTTGTGCTGTGAAATAACACCTGAAACGGTCCCTTGACTCCGTCCCCCGGGACCATTTTGCGAAGCATTTCCTTAAATCGCCTCCTTCGCTTTCTCAAGCGAATCGATCACCCTATCACACCATGCGTCAAATTCCGGATCCTCCTTGTATTCCTTTGGATGAGCTAATACGTACTTAAGTGCCTTTCTCACTCCGATATGGAAAGGCACATGTGTCGTCATATTTGGTGCAAGTCTTTTGATCTTTGAGTTGTCGAACACAACGGATACTGACTTGTCTCCGGTAAGACTCCCTTCGAAGTCAAAACCGTATTTGTCTCCGACAGCCGCGAGGAAGTCCGATGATACGTGATAAGGCTTAAGTTTTACATCAAGGGCATCAGCGATGGTCTGATAGATCTGATCCCAAGTAAGCACCTCATCGCCTGTGATATGGAATGCTTCACCGATCGCATGGCGATTCCCTATCAAACCCGTATATCCAATTGCAAAATCCTCATTAAAGGTCAGATGCCAGAGCGATGTTCCGTCTCCCTGAATGATCACAGGCTTCCCTTCCTGCATCCTTCTGATAACCTGGAAAAAACCGTTTCGTCCATGTACGCCGAGAGGGATATGTCTCTCATCATAGGTATGGCTGGGACGCACAATAGTGATGGGAAAGCCCTCCTCTCTATACTTTTTCATCAGGAATTCCTCGCAGGCTATCTTATCCCTCGAATACTGCCAGCGGGGATTGGCAAGCGTTGTTCCCTCCGTGATCAGATAAGATGCCGAAGGCTTGTGATAAGCGGATGCAGAGCTTGTATAGATATACTGCTTCGTCCTGTCCTTGAAGAGCCAGTAGTCCCTTTCCACCTGTTCAACCGTAAATCCGATAAATTCACAGACAGTGTCAAAGCTCAAATCTTTGATAGCCTCAGCCACCTTCGCTTCATCATTCACATCAGCGACAATCTGATGAACGCCCTTGGGAACAGCTCTGTTCCCCCTGTTTAAAAGCCATACCTCATAATCCTGTTCTTTGGACAGCATTTGAACTATGGCACTGCTGATCTGCCCGGTTCCTCCGATAAATAAAACTTTCATCTGCTATGATCCTCCTTGCTGAATTTTTTTAACACATTCAATCCTGACTGTAAATGGTCGCTTCACACCGGTGGCGTCGTAGAGTCAAGATTCCTGAACGCGTTTTTATTTATGTTTGTCTATAAGACCGCGTCTCTCCATCAGAGCTTCATAAACTTCCTTATCGATCACTTCATTTTTGAATGGCTGTTTACCAACAAAGAGTTGATATTTATAAATCGCCCATGCGTTCTTAACCGCGAGGGTCCTTTAATGGCACCGGCCTGATGCCTCTACCTGATGTGACTCAGGCTGCTTTTATTTTTTTAACAGGCTCCGAATCTTTTATCTTAAGGTCATTGATCCCGCCTGCCTTCAGGATCTGATATGCCGCGTTTACATCCGCATTGATGCATACCCCGGCATTGCTGCAAAACAGCCCCCTGTGGATACGTCTCGACTTGTTGTAAAAATTCGCCTTTGGCATTTCTCC
>CACYBK010000102.1 GCA_902772635.1 uncultured Lachnospiraceae bacterium
AGAAGACTTTTGCTTCAGTAGCTCAGCCGGTAGAGCACTTCACTCGTAATGAAGGGGTCAGCGGTTCGAATCCGCTCTGGAGCTTTTCTTTAAAAAACGCCTGAAAACCTTTTGTCTATTGGTTTTCAGGTTTTTTTCATAATCATTTGTTTGAAGGGAGAAGAAAATGACCGTAAGCGAGCTTCAAAAAAAGATAATCGGGATAAAAAAAGAGAAGGACATCTGCATCCTCGCCCACTCCTACCAGTCCCACGACATCACGGAGGTCGCGGACTTTGTGGGTGACTCCTATGGTCTTTCCGTGAAGGCAGCCTCTGTCTCCCAGAAAACAGTGATAATGTGCGGCGTCCGCTTCATGGCAGAGACAGTGAAGATCCTCTCCCCTGAAAAGACAGTCATCCTCTCCGCCCCCGATGCAGGCTGCCCCATGGCAGACCAGATCGACGCTGAAAAAATGAGGGATCTGAAAGCCAAAAATCCGGGCTATGCCGCGGTATGCTACGTAAATACAACTGCGGAATTGAAGACCGAGTGCGATGTCTGCGTTACCTCTTCCTCCGCCGTGAAGATAATAAAAAATATGCCCGAAAAGGACATACTCTTTGTTCCCGATATCAATCTCGGCTCCTTCGTAAAGAAGCAGTGCCCCGAGAAAAACTTCAAATTCATGCAGGGCGGCTGCCCGAGGCATGCGGCGGTCACAAAGGAAGAAGCGCTTCAAGCAAAAAAAGCGCACCCCAATGCCCTTCTATTAGTCCATCCCGAATGCAAAAGCGAGGTCTCAGACCTTGCCGACTATGTGGGCTCTACCACCGGGATCATTGATTTCGTAAAGAAAAGCAGTGAAAAGGAATTCATTATAGGTACCGAGAACAGCATCTTAAAGCACCTTGAATATGAATGTCCTGATAAGAGCTTCTATGTTCTCTCAAAGGCCCTTGTCTGCCCCAATATGATGCTCACCACCCTCCCCGGGCTTTATAAATGCTGCACAGGAGAAGGTGGTGAGGAGATAATCCTTGATGAAGATATCCGTCTTGGTGCGAAAAGGTGTATCGACCGGATGATAGAGCTGGAAGGGAATGTTCGTTAAGTGGCCCTGTACCGAAAACTCCAAACTCGCTGTCGCTCGTTAAGTGTTTTCAAGCAAGTACATCCTCGCGCCGTAGTCTCCTATCGTCGCGGTATCGTCTGAAAGACCTGTTCCTACATATGCGGGATTCAAGTACACACCCGCGTTCATAAGGTCATCCCCGCTCATTATGATGTCCTCCCCGTTTTCCTTCATATGGACGAATTTGGCTATCGTATTATGCAGGAAGGAATCCTGCTTTACATGTATCGGAGATACTGTATTTACAAGGTCTCCATAGAGTCTGATGTCGTGATCAAATGAGAGTGAGGAGAGCCTGTAGTTCTTTTCTTTGTCAAGCCCCTTGAACCTGATATGACGGACTGTCTGTCCCGGCATTGCCCTGACCTGAAGCTGCATCAATACAGCCTGATTTTTGTCCTTTGAGACCGTGACCCAGGTCACAATATTTCCGGATTCTATCCTCATGAAATCCCCGGTCTGCAAGGTTTCCCTGAACCTCTTATACAAAGCGGCATATTCCTTTACTGTCTCAAGCTCCTCCTTCTTCATATCGGAGAAATTCATCTCAAAGCCAAGATTTCCCATAGCAGCTACCGCAAACCTTGAAAGAAGAGGCGTCCTTCGAAGCGTCTGATGATTGGGGACCGATGAAACATGACTGGTCCAGGTCTCCTGCGGATATGCGTAGGAATAGCCCTCCTGTATCGAAAGCCGGCATATGGCATCGGAATTGTCAGAAGCCCAGATCTGGGGGAAGAAGCAGAGCATCCCAAGGTCAAAGCGGTTTCCGCCCGCGGCGCAGCCCTCAAAGAGGATGTCGGGAAAAGCAGAGGTTATACTCCTGCAAAGCTCATAGAAGCCCTCAACATAGCGTATCCCGCTCTCAAGCTTTCTCTCCTTCGGAAGATATTTTGAAAAATAATCAGAGATTATCCTGTTCATGTCCCATTTGACATAGCTTATGTCAGCAGATTTAAGGACATTTATTATCTTTTCCGAAATATAGGAAACAACCTCGGGATTTGCGAGGTCAAGGAGCCTCTGGTTCCTTCCTTCCGAATGATCCCTTTCGGGGATATCCATGGTCCAGTCGGGATGCGCCCTGTAAAGGTCGCTGTCGACATTTACCATCTCAGGCTCTATCCAGATACCAAGTCCCATACCAAGAGCCTTGATCCTTTCCGCGAGGCCTGAAAGCCCATGCGGTAATTTCTCCTCATTTACGGTCCAGTCGCCCAGGGATGAAGTATCTGAATTTCTTTTTGCAAACCAGCCGTCATCCATTACAAAGAGCTCGCAGCCTATACTTGCAGCCTTTTTCGCAAGTGTCAGAAGCTTGTTCTCGTCAATATTGAAATACTGTGCCTCCCAAGAATTGATGAGCATCGGGCGGACAGCGTTTTTGTACTTTCCTCTTACGATATTGTTCCTTACGAAGGAATGCATATTTTTTGACATTCCGCCATAGCCTTTGTCGGAATAGGTGAGGACTGCTTCAGGCGCTTCTATGCTCTCTCCCTTTGAAAGGAGTATCGAGAAGTTCCTTGGATTGATCCCGCTTACCACCCTCGTCTTCCCGTAGGATGTGGTCTCAAAGGCTGTATAGTGGTTCCCGCTGTAAATGAGGTTTGAGGCATAGACCTCTCCATGATCTTCATCCGCGAAACGCGTCCACATCGTAAAGGGATTTGCGCGGTTTGAGGATGTTCCTGTGAAAGAGGAATTTATGAACAAGCCAGAGGAAAGCAGGGTGTCGTGCCGGTTCATCTCGTTTGTCCAGGAGCCGGTGAAATTCGATACGGTATATGAAGCGTCCGGAAAATCCGTCATTGAGGAAAGAAGCCTTGTGACATAAATATCTTCGTCAAGATCGTTTTGAAGCGAAAGGGTCTTCACTATCACATCGCTTTCGGGAAATACGATATAGTAAAGTGAGAGTGACAGCGGAAGATGCTTTTCCTTCAGGTTGATGATAAGAGTCTCTGTCCCATCACCCGGATTTGAATAGGCCGATGGAAGGCGCGAAAGCGATATGGCACCTTCCTCTACAGAATCAGAATCATATACAAAATCGAGGGTCGTGCTGCCATCCGGAAGGACAGCTTCGATGAGGGGCTCCCTGATATCGCCCTTCCCCGTAAAGGATGCTTCAAGCATCCTGTTTTCGAGGGAGACGGAGAGGTTCACATTGTCATAAGAGATGGAATTTCCCGGAGCAAAGAGCTGCTTCTCGGAAAACGCCGTCACATTTGAAAGGCTTATCTTTTTCCCGTAATAAAGGTGCTCAAGCTGCCCCGTCCCCATCACGCGAAAGGCATAGGATGAATTTTCTGTTGAAAGAAGATATGCCTTTTCCTTTTCAAGCTTTTTTATCATAATGGTCTCCCCCCTTTAAAAAGCGATCATTATTTTTCTTTATTCCGAAGTTCAAAGGCCTTCTCTACTACCTTGTAGGCGCCGTCATAGAGGCCTGCCTTGTTGTTTGAAAGGATGGCCTCCGTCATGTCGGAAAGAAGCCTGTCTCCATGCAAAAACATATCCGTCATCTGAAGGATGTGCGGAATATCCCTGCACTCAAGAGTCCCGTCGCCCACCTCCGCGGAATGGATGGCTCCCCACATCTCATGCTTTCCCACACGCCTTATGAAAAGCTTCGGGACAGGATAGAACGAAAGCTCCGAGGGCTTTGTAACAAGAACGTCAGAGCATCTCATGAGAAGGTTTGTGATATAGACAGCTTCAAATATATTGCTGTGATAGAAGCCGTGGATGCCCGTAACATCAGCTTCAAGAGCCTCGGCTGAAAATTCTGACGCCGCCCTGAAATCCTCAAAATGCTCCGTCGAGACATCCTTCATCCCGTCTATCGATGCAACAAGCTCGTCCCATACATTCCGATAATCGCCGACATTTACGAAGATCGCGGCCTGATCTTTTTTCACCGCGGGAAGAAGATGCTTTATTATCGCTTCAAATATCTCCTTCTGTGCTCCCGCACCGCCTATGGTAAGGAGGAAGCGCATCGGCTTCTTGTCCTTCTTCCTCTTCATCCTCTTCTTTGAATCGGACTTGATATTCTTTACGATCTCATCATCCACATAATGTCCGGTATAGATGAGGTCATTGTTCGGCATGGGCTTGCATACCCTGTTTTTGTTCATGCCGTTTAAAACACGGTATCCCATATAAGCGTTCCTGCACTGGATCGTATGGACAGCGCCCTCCGCAAGATGAAGCGCCATGGGCCAGTTGTCAGGAATAGCATTCACAACATATTTCATCCCCGCATGGAGCGCAGCCTGCGCCGGCCATACATGGGTCCCTATCACCGGTATGTCCTTCGGAATATTCTGATAAACAGCTGCCATAAGCTCTGCGTTCTTCTGATCCGTTGCATTATAGGAAAGCGCTCTGAAGCCCTCATAATTCACGGGTTCCCATACGACCTTGTTGAATACCGGATTTTTCGAAAGCCTTGAACCAAGTGAATAGAGCTCGTTCTGCGCGGATATCACCTTTGTACAGGTGGTCTTGGGAAATGAATTCAGATCGAGCCAGTAGGGAGTATAGCCAAGAGCATGAGCACACGAAGCCATAGCCATTGATATCCGATAATGTCCGAAGCCCATCCTGATATTACCGACGATGAGCCCCTTTTCCTCATCAAAGGGATATTTTGATTCACCCTCTTCAAGCCTTATATCCTTTACTCCGAGAGTGTCGCCGATCACTGGATTGTCCTTAATCACGGCATTGTAGGTAACATCCGGATCGTCAGGATATTTTTCAAGAAATTTTTTCTTTGAATCAAGCGCTTTTTTGTAAACGCTGTCGGACATCTTGTTTCCGAATATTACCTTTGATCTGTCAGTCATTTTCCTTTTCCCCCTTTACTGCATTAAGTGAAACAACAATATCCTCTGCCCCGTCAAGATGAAGCTTTACATTTACATTTCCTTCTTTTCCGACACTTCGAAGATAAAGACCGCACTGTCCTCCGGAGAATGCCGCTACTTTAGGGCCGATGAGCTCTGCCGGACCGTCTATTGAAACTTCAAGAGAATCATTCATAAAATAAAGCACATTCCCGTTCTCATCCACAGCCCTTACAAAAATCTCTGCGACATCATAGGTAATGCCGTCAATAAGCTTATCTGATGAGCATTCGGCTTCAAGGACGACCTTCCTCATGACACTCTTTGTGAGGGTCTTTACCACCTTTCCACCAACGATCGCTTCAAATCTGTATTCCTTTGACTCACCGCCCCAGTCGCCTATGTACTTCTCATAGAGCTTTTTCGCGTCATCCGGGCTCATATGATAAAAGGCCATGAGCTTTGCCGCCGCACGCGCTATCTTTGGAGTGATCTTGTAGCCGTGGAAGGCTGTTTCATTAAGGCAGATCTTCACAAGCTCGTTCTGCTTTTTGGAAAAGCCCTCCTTTTCAATCATCTCGTCGCCTATCAGGTCGTCAAGCGGGATCGGCCCGCGTTTCATGTGTTTAAAAGGTGTGTCAGCAGGGAAGTACTCCTTTATGAAGCGCCCGTTCTTGTACATCTTCACTGAATCCGCGTTTGTAATGATATAGATGCTGCCGCGGACAGATGCAGGATGCTCTCCTATATCCATTGAGGATGTGACGAAAAGGACCGGTCTTGTCTTTGACTGGGCAGCATATATGTATGCCGCCGCCTTCGGATTCCTGAACATGTCCATGACGCCGTGATAGCATATCCTGTCTCCGCTTCCGAAATCCTTGTGTGTATTGTAATCAAACATACACCAGGCGAAGGCACCTGCTATATCATGCTCACGGTTTACGCTGTCAAGGACTCTCGCGTGACGAAGGACGTGTTCGAGGATCTCCTCCTCCTTGTCGTAGGGCTTCGTCGGGAACATATGACCATTGTATTCACTGATGAGATAAGGCCTCTCGGGATCCGGAGTGACATCCTCCTTCTTCTCGCAGCCCTGATTGTCTCCGCTGTGAACAAAATCATTGTAGGTATAGACGTCTTCAAGGAAGGACATTTTTTTGTTGCATCGAACGCCACCGGTCATCCTTGTGGGATCGAGGTCATGAGAAACCTGATTAGTCCTTTTGTAGAATTCATCATCATCCTGAGACTCATTTATCCTTACTCCCCAGAGGATGATCGAAGGGTGGTTCCGATACTGCGTTACCATCTCACGCACATTGTTCACGGCGATGTCCTTCCATGTCTCATCGCCTATATGCTGCCAGCCCGGGATCTCCGTGAAAACAAGAAGCCCGACACGGTCACACTCGCTTATGAAATACTGAGACTGAGGATAATGTGAAGTCCGAACCGCGTTCAGTCCGAGCACGTTCTTTAAGATTGCCGCATCCTGCCTCTGCATCGACTCCGGCATAGCATAGCCTACATAAGGATAGCTCTGATGGCGGTTCACTCCACGAAGCTTTACATACCTTCCGTTCAGATAGAAGCCGTCCTTTTTGAATTCTATGCTCCGAAAGCCGATCTCAGTCTCATCAAAGTCACAGACCTCACCATCGACAAGGATCTCCGTCCTCACCTTGTAGAGCCTCGGCGAATGGATGTCCCAAAGATTTACGTCGCCCGCAAGGGTCGAGGTGTGGCCGTCCTCACGGAGGGGCTGGCTCGATATCATTCGGTCATCAAGAAACTGCCTTACGGAAAGCCTTCTCTCCTTTGCGATCTCCTTTGCTTCTTTTGAGAGCGAGATCACGCTCTGAAGCTTTCCCGGAAGCAGGAGCTCTGAGAGTTCCTTTTTTGTAAGCGAAGAGGTCTCAGGCGGCACCGAGAGCTCGGGCCTTAAAAAGACATCCGTCATGTGGACAGGATCCTTTACCTCAAGATAGACATCACGATAGAGTCCCCCATAAGTCATATAATCTATGACAAAGCCGAAGGGCGGCTGGTTCAGGCTCTCGCTTGAGCTGAGTCTGACAGTGATGAGATTATCCTCTCCTATCTTCAGATCCTTTAAAAGAAATGTAAATGCGGTATAGCCGCATCTATGCACCCCGAGGAAGGCCCCGTTCAGGTAGACCTCCGCCTCATGGGCAGCGCCCTCAAAGGTAATGAATACATCCTTCCCTGCCCACTCTTCCTTTCCGAAGACAGTCTTTTGATAGCAGGATATCTTCTGATATACACTCTCATCAAAATAATGAAGAGGTGTGACCGCTACGGAATGAGGAAGCGAAACGAATGGGGCGTCCTCCATCAAGTTCCCCTTCTGCCCGTCCTCGAAAGTGTCCCTGTATCTCCATTCCCTGTCTATATATATCCTCTCGCTCATCATTATCCCCCTTTTTTCTGAATCGATGTGACCTGTTATTTTCTTACGGACAAGCCGTCTATCAAAAGATCGACAAGAGAAGAAAAAGCCTCCATATAGTTGATCTTGTTCTTCTTCAGCTCCTCTGAATTCAAAAATCTCTCAAGCGCTGCCGAATAGATGAGCTTAAATACTGTAAAATCAACCGGTCGAAATACCCCCTCATCTATCCCCTTCCTGAGTACTGAAAATGTAAGCTCCCAGCCTGATTCGAGGCGCTCGTTCATCCTTTTGATGACACCCGGATAGCGGGTTGCGTTTCCAAGTATACCGCTGAAATCAAAGCCGGAATAAGCAGGCGGCATAGCACCAAGGACACGCCGGAATCTCTCGACCGTAGGAAGTCCCTCATCCTTAAGTGCCTTCTCTTCTTCCTTTTCTATCTCATCAAAAACAAAATCGACCATTGCAAGGAGAACCTCCTCCTTGTCGGAAAAGACCATATACATGGTCTTCTTTGACATGGAGATCTCCTTAGCAAGGTCGTCCATTGTAAAGTGCGCACCCTTTTCCTTGAAAATCGAAAGCCCGCCCTTTATGATCCGAAGCCTGTTCTCTGCAGCTGCCCGCATTTTCATTCCCCCTTATGGAAACCGTTTCAAGAATTACAGTTTCCATTTTATCACGGGTCGCACCCATAAGGCAATAGGAAAAAGCGGGTAAAAAAATGAATACGGCTATAAAATATAGCCGTTCGCTCAGAAGCTCCAGTTCTTTTCGATGAAAGCGATTGCTTTCTCCAGATCCTCGTCCGTGCCGTCAGTTAACTTCACTTTAAATTCACAGTCCGTCTCCCAGCCGTGCCGGAGTATTTCAATGCAGTGTTCCTTGTCTTTTCCAAGCAGCTTTACCTGAGCCATCAACGCAGCAAGCATTCCGTACCCGGTAATTTTGATCCTGCCGCCGCTCACATCTTCCATATCATCATCATTCAATGGCTGCATATCGTCTTCTGTAAACTCATAATTGAACTGTTCCAAAGCATTCATTGTTCTTCTCCTTTGTATTCCAGACACAGCATGGTCAGATCGTCGAACTGCTCTGCCCCTCCTACGAACTCCGCAACACCATGTTCCACAGATTTCAGGATCTCCATCGGATCTGAGTCTTTTACCCTGTTCAGCGCGTTTACGGTCCTGTCTAATCCAAACAGTTCTTCGGCAGAATTGGTCGCCTCCGGGACTCCGTCCGTATAAACGAACAGCTTGGAGCCGGGCTGCATCTGCTGTTCATATTCCGTGAATTTCATCCTGGCCATTCCGCCGATAACGAATCCATGCTTATCTTTCAGGATCTCAAATTCTCCGTCCGGTGTTTTTATGATCGGATATTCATGCCCTGCATTCGAGGCGGTGATCACGCCCGTTTTTATATTAAGAATACCCAGCCAAACCGTCACGAACATGTTTTCCCGGTTATTCGCACAGATCAGTCTGTTCACTTCCGAAAGCACTTGTTTCGGACTGTGACCGGTCATGACCTGCGTCTGGATCATGCTTTTCGCCATCATCATGAACATGGCTGCCGGTATTCCCTTGCCGGATACGTCCGCGATCACCAGCGCCAGATGATCACGATCCACAAAGAAGAAATCATAAAAGTCCCCGCCTACTTCTTTGGCAGGCGTCATACTTGCATAGATATTGAACTCTTTCCGATCCGGAAATGCCGGAAAAATATTGGGAAGCATGTCCGCTTGAAGGCGATTCGCCACATCCAACTCGGCCTTCTGTGCAGTAAGAGTCTTTCCCCGCTCTGCAAAAAGGAACGTATACATCAGCAGGATCGCCAGGAGAGTTGCCGCATACTGGGTCGAGATCCCGAAAGTCCCAGCGGTGATCAGCTGATTGATCAGCGGTGCAGCAATAAACGAAGCAACGACAAGCTTCTGCCGCCTCGGTGAAGAAGACCGTATCAGCGATATCAGGATCACAACAGTCGTAAACAGCAGGTAGATATAGGAAATGGGATACAACGCTCCACGCTGATAAACGCCCTGCTCGTCGATACTGAAATAAAACGGGACGAACAGATTTGAAAGTGCCATGATCGCCGCGATAATGAAGGCAACCTTTATCAAGACCGCCCTTCTCTTTTTCGCGCGTTCTTCCATCTCCAGAATACTGCAGATATACAACCAGAACTGATAGACCAGCACGATCCCGATCAGATAGAAAAGGACATTTGCGATCAGGCTCAGCCATCTCATATCCGGTATACCGAACATCAGCCACGTGCATTCGCTTAAGAACAGTGCCACCGCGTCCGAAAAGATCAGGGAAATGAACTGATAAGTCGATTGCTCAGCCTCCCGATTATCCAACATACAGCTGAAGTATAATACCGTACAAACGGCCATTCCCAGAATGCCTATGCCTATATTAAAAGCCCACTTCTTTTCCAGGGCCTCAAAGCCGCGGACATAGCTGAGTACGATTCCCGCGACCGTCATGGCACAAAGGATTATGAACCCTGTACGCAAAAATATTTTATTCATTTTAGAATGATCGGCTTTATCCATTTTCTGATCGCTTTCTTCTCAAGGTAATCTTTTTTATCGAAATAGATGTTCGGTATAATAAATATACATATAGTTCATTGACAAGTTAAGATATGCGGTTTCTATCACAAATTTGATCTACATTACTTTAGATTTCCTTG
>CACYBK010000103.1 GCA_902772635.1 uncultured Lachnospiraceae bacterium
TCTCACCTTCAACTGACGGAGGCAAAGGTCAGAAAAGAAATCGACCAACTTCGTCTCCGAGTGTAAAAAGTGGAGAGTTTAGGATAAAGATCAGAGACCCGGCGCGGATGATGAAATGTGGGCGGCAATCAGGGAGTGCCCTCATTTCTATGATCAGCTGGAGCTGATGCCGGGGGCAAAGGCAATGTTTGACGCTGTTTATTCGAAGTATGGCGACAAATGCGAGATACTGACCGGAATCCCCAAGCCGAGGCGAGGGATAGTTAATGCTACGCCGGATAAAAAGCTTTGGGTGAAAAGGCTGCTGTCCGGGGATATAGTCGTAAATATAGTATTCCGTGAAGAAAAGCCCAAGTTCTGCACAGGAAAGAATTGTATCCTTATCGACGATATGGAGAAAAATATCAAAGAATGGAACGGGATGGGCGGCACCGGTATCCTCAATGTGAATGCCAAAGATACAATGAACAGGCTGAAGGAACTGGGGATTTTGTGATCGTTGGAAAGAGACATGGCTCATTTTAAAATTCGAGAGTGTCGATCTTACCGGTCAGAACACGGAGCTTTTCTATCAAGCTTTCTATTCTTCTTTGGTCCGCTTCGCTGATCCGGGGTTTTTGATGGAGCTTTCGTATTATCCTGATATAGCTCAACACCATGGCTTTGTCCGTGACCTCACTTATCCTTTTTTCATTTTCAGTATCAAGATAATATTTCAGAAAGCAGAGAAAAAACTTTTTTGCAGTCTCATAGGAAAATCCCATGTAGTTTGAAACCACGCTTTGGTCGACCTCACCGCGGGCAACATAGGTAGAAAAGAGATCTGCTATCTCGATGATCGGATGGCCTTTTGATAGCATGTCCATATCGATGAGGAGGGGCTCACCTTTTTGCATGAACACATTTCCGGTATGGAAGTCGCCGTGTATGAGGGTAGCCGCCTTTGGAAGGGAATTCAGAAGTGTCAGGCATTTCGAAGAGACTGCCTCGTCATCCTGAGCCACTCCCTCCGATATATATTCTTTTATCCTTTCATGGGCATCCGGGAAGAAGTCGTCATCTTCAACATTAATACTATGTATCTGATGCGCGAGGGAAGCCATCGTTTTGGCATAATTATCCATCTGCCCCGGTGCTTTTTTGATCAATCCTGAGACGGTATCCGAATCCATCAGCTCATACATGGCTCCGTAGCGATTTCCAACAGATACTATGCCAAAAGAGATAGCGGTTGGGATTCCAAGTACAAAGGCCCTGCGGCTTAATGCTATCTCCCGCTCTATGTCCGAGTAGGTGTTGTTGTCGTTATAAACCTTGATGACAAGCTCATCATTATATCGGTAAACTTCGCCCTTGGCTCCGTATCCCAATCGCCTGCAGCCATCGATTGAGACCTCCGTGTACTTTTTGTACTTGGCCTTTTCCGGATTGAAGGTTCCCGGCCAGATGGAGTTGATGTGCTTGATATATTCTTTGAAGGCGCCGGTCTTGTTCAGATTAAGCTCGATAGTCTCAGCGATGGTGCGATAGTACCAGCACTGCTTCATCGGGTCATGCATCCGCAATAAGTCCCAGAGCTTTTCACCTTTTTCGGAATAAAGTCCGGCAAGAGACCTGATGTTTGAGAGCTTGTCCGCAAGCCACAGCATTTCCACGTCTATATCCTTACAGCTTTTAAGTTTCGCAATGGATCCTTCCTTGCGCTTTACCCAGGTCTTTTCACGATCCTCTCCGGGATACTTGTCCTCGGATTCCGAGGAAACAAAATAAGCCACTCTCTTCCCGAATCGCTTTTCGATCTCCTCCAATGTTCCGTCGGTATCCTCAACCACGTCATGAAGGATGCCCGCGGCGATAAGCTCCTGATCCTCGGTTATGGTGGAAAGGATCTGGGCCACTTCCAGTGGATGCAGAATATAAGGGGTGTCGGTAAACTTACGGGTTTTCCCCTGATGTAAAATGGTGGCGTATATTATCGCTTCTTCAATAATGTTCATCAATGTGATAGACCAGCCTTATCTATTCTTTTGTGCAGTCTGCAATGAGCCATTGACTCCGTCCCCGGGGCTCATTATCTCCTTCTCTCGATCCCGCGTTCTTTGTAAAACTTTTCCTTCTGGGTGTACATATCCGCGTCCGCGATATGCTCCAGGTCGTCCACACCGGCATCCGGCTTTTCCTTATGTGCGGCAAAACCGACGGACATTGTGATCTCTTCGGTATAGACCCCGTGCCATTCTTTTGTTTTATTAAGGATCTCGTTTCGTAATGCGGCCGGATCCTTTGTGTACACTACGGCCATAAACTCATCCCCGCCGGTCCGATAAACCTTTCCCTTGTTCCCGACGGAAAGCGCAAGGCAGTCTGCGGCGCCCTTGATAAGCTCATCCCCGGCCGCATGTCCCTTTGTGTCATTGACGGTCTTCAGGCCGTTCACATCGATGGAGAAAATGACAAAATCCTCAGAAAGCTCACCATTGCGGTATTCCCTCAGGTCTTCATCATAGCATCTTCGGTTAAAGAGCCTCGTCATCTCATCAGTCATTGAGATCCGGATCAGATGTTCTTCCCTTCGTTTTTCCGCATCCACATTCCGCGTTGTATAGATAACGATATTCGGGATCCCGTCCAAAGTGGAATCCACAGTGATGTACTGGGCTCTGAACCAGCCGGAGACAACATCGATAAAGTCGGCGCTTATCAGTTTTTTGTGGGACAGTCGGGCGCGCACTGTCTTGATGTTTGTAAAGGCCAGGAATTCATCGAGCATATCCGGCATGACCTGTTTTTTGAGCCTCTGATTCATCAGCGTATGGGTCTGCGCGGTCATATCAATGCCGTGCGTATGATGTTCGGGATCCCGGAGCGAGGTTTCGGTGCTGTTTACAAAATCGATCAGGTTCACATTATCATAGATCTCAGCCATGGAATCGAGGATATCCACCTTTTCCTCCACGGTTTTTTCCTGTTCCCCGATCAACTGATTCTGTTCCAGAAGGTTTTTGAAATATCCCAAGATAAGCTTTTCAATGATGAAGCCTGCGGCGAGCATAATGATATACTCGATGGTAAAGCCGCTTATCCTGTCCAGAAAATAATCCGATGCAGAAGCGTAGTTCGTATTCAACGCTGCCTTATAAGGGGCATTGATCCATTCTGCGATCCACATCAGAATGAAATTCTGGATGACCGCATAAATATAGATATATTTATCGCAGAAGAGCAGGGAGAGAAGCGGTACCAGAAACCATGTGATATAGATGCTCACATGCGAACAGGACATATATAGAAGCACCAGATTCAGCCCCGCAAGCACAAAGACACAGCTGAAGGTTGCGGTTGAATATTTTTTCAAAAGAAGAAGGTGAATCGCGGCCATTACCGCGACAAAGGCTGAGATGCAGATGCAGGTAATATAACTGATATCCGGAAAGATACCTCCGAGGATCCCGGCCGCTATGGCCGGCCCTGCCAGAATGAAGAACCACAATACCTTATTCAGATAACCGTTTATTTTTGCACGGTTCTTGTTCAAAAAGGCTGTGTATTCCGGTGTAAGTTCATTTTCCATGTTCCTTCTCTTTTCTAATTGTTTTTTCTTATCTCCGCAATGCTTCAGTGATCTTTTGAAAGTCCCGCAGGAGACAAGCGCCCCTTATTATAGCACAAGAGGTGTCATATTATTATTGATAAAAAAAATAAAAAAATACAGGTTCCTGCAATGATTTTGCAAGGAAAAATCAGGATTTAAGGTATGCTCAGGTGAGTTCCTTGAAGAGGGCATAATGCATGTGAAGATGGAACTTGAAATGCATCCCTGTTAAGGACCTGACAGGGCAAAATAAAGTCGTTTACTCCGCTGTGAACCATGTGTTAAAATCGTTTCCGTAGCGGAGTTTTGGGGTTGAATACCCCGATCGTTCATTAGGAGTGAAGTTATGTCAGGAATGAAGGAAGACAAATACAAGTACGCAAACAAAGACAACAGGATCATCAGAAACAACAAGGCACTTCTCATAGGCTTTGCCATGTTTGTGATATTTCTGGTGATAGCATCAATAAGCGGAGTTTCCAACGGCAGGGTTTCTATGATGGGCGTTGTGGTGGTCTCGGTTGTCGCGGTCGGCGGGTTTATCGTAATGATAATCCTCACTATGCGAAACCTCACCAAAACGATCGGCATGAAATATTCTGTTTTCTATCTTTGGGCGCTGCTTTTTGTCGGGCAGTTTTTCATACGGATGGATTTCGTAATGGTCTTTGCCCTGTTCCCTATAGTGGGATATGTCGCATACCTTGAGTCCAAGGTAACCCTGATGGCTTCCGTTGGTGTGGTTGCCATATCTGCATTATCCCTGATCATAGGCATATTTATGGCTGGCAGCATTGTGGATGTATTCAGCGAGGTGCTCATGCTTATCTCGGTAGCTCTGGTATCTCTTTCAGCCGTCCTTATGACCAATATGCTTTCAAACTACATGTCCGACACCGTGGGCTCTCTTGAGGAGCAAAAGGATGAAGTTCACAACATGATGCAGGATGTGCTTTCCGTGGCAGGCGAGGTCAGGCAGGGAACCTCGGATGTTATGGAGATCGTGGACAAGCTTACCGATTCGACTCATGTGGTGACAGGAGCTGTCCGGGAGATCAGCGCGGGCAACCTTAATACAGCTGAGAACATTCAGAATCAGACCGAGATGACCCAGAATATCCAGACCTCTATCGACAATATCCTCAATATGGCGAAGGAGATGGTGGATGTAGCCCGTGACTCCGAGGAGGTGGACGAGAATTCCCTCAAAATTGTGGAGCACTTGAAGTCACAATCCGAGATAATCAGTGATACAAATGCGGCCGTGGCTTCCACCATGAAGAACTTGCAGGAAAAGGCAAGCTCTGTAAAGGGCATCGTGGATACCATCCTTTCAATATCAAATCAGACCAACCTCCTCGCACTCAATGCCTCGATCGAATCTGCACGTGCAGGCGAGGCAGGCCGCGGCTTTGCGGTAGTCGCGGATGAGATCAGGGATCTTGCGGAAAAGACAAAGACAGAGACTGAGAATATCGCATCAGTCCTTGATGAGCTTTCACAAAATGCAGAGGCAGCAGCCCGTGCTGTGGATTCCTCAGTTGAAGCAACGACAGCTGAAGAGAAGCTTATAGATGACGCTTCTGAAAGCTTTAATGAGATCAACAAGGATATCAAGATCCTTACCAAGGACATACACGAGATCGATCAAATGCTTCACGATCTGGCAAATGAAAACAACAGGATAGTTGAGGCTATTACCCAGCTTTCCGCCACATCTGAGGAGGTTTCCGCATCCTCCACCCAGGCGGAGAGCGTGAGCAATGAGAACCTTGAGAATGCGGACAGTGCAAGGAACCACCTCAATCAGGTCATCGAGGTTTCCACAAAGCTTGATAAGTATACTATGCAATGAAGGCAGCCTTGACATAAATATGTCCCTGTGTTAGGTTCTTTCGGTAAAAAATAATATCAGAGGGTATAGGTGTCCGCTGCGAAGAGCAGGTCTTTTCGTGGGCGGGTGAAAAGGGAAGCCGGTGAGAATCCGGCGCGAAGCCGTCACTGTGTCAGGGAGTCCGTCCCATATATCACTGCGTTGCGACGCGGGAAGAGGGAAGAGGACGTTGATCGAAGCCAGGAGACCTGCCGTACCCGGGGATTTTTGAAGCCGCGGAGCTTCGGCTTTATTGATCATGATATGGACTAAAAAATGAAGCCGTCTTTTGAGACGGTCTTCTTTTGCGTTTCATTTCAAAGGCGGATTCTGCCCAATTCCCGGAACATATTACCTTCCCTCTCTGATAAAAAAAGAAGGAGCAGGTAAATGATGAAAAGAAGATTTTTTGCAAGTGTACTTTCTGCAGCGCTTGTATTTGGAGCTGTTGCTTTATTTACGGGCTGCGGAAAGGAGCAGGGCGCATCAGCGGAAAACGGAGTAAATGCAGCAGCCGGCAAGGAAGCCGTGGCAAAGGAAAACGCAACTGCTGCTGACAAGGAGGCCGCTGACAAGGTCGCAAAGCTTATTGACAAAATCTATGTCCAGAAAAAGACAGCTACGACCGAGGCTGACTGTAAAGCCGCCAAAGCAGCCTGGGACGCGCTTACCGATACGCAGAAGGAACTCGTTGAGGGAGAGTTCGCTGATCCCGATTATTTTGGAAGGGACACGGGTGACGTGTCGAAGGATGATCCCTTAAACAGTGACAAGAATTGTGAGAAGGAGATCCTCGTTGTCTCCTTTGGAACCTCCTTTAATGACAGCAGGGTAAATGATATTGGAGGGATTGAAAAAGCTATCACAGCAGCATTTCCCGATCATACGGTCCGTCGAGCATTTACTTCGCAGATCATAATAAATCACATCCTCGCCCGTGACGGTGAAAAAATAGACAATATGGAAGAGGCTCTTGAAAGGGCGAAAAAGAGCGGTGTGAAGGAGCTTATCGTCCAACCTACCCATCTCATGAACGGAGCGGAATATGACGAGCTGAAAGAGACTCTCGAAGGATATAAAGACAGTTTTGAGACGATCAAGATCGCAAGTCCTCTTCTTGGCGCGGACAGTACTGAAGAAAATTCCGGTCAAAAAGACAAGACAGCCGTAGCAAAGGCAGTCGTTGCCGATACGCTTGGGGCCGAAGGGCTGGAGAGCCTCAAAGAGGCGCAGGAGCAGAAGAAAGCATTTGTCTTTGTAGGACATGGAACGAGCCATGCCGCAAAGGCAGCTTATTCATCAATGCAGAAAGTAATGGATGAACTCGGCTACAGCAATGTCTTCATCGGAACAGTAGAAGGCGAGCCGGAGGAAACATCCTGTGAAAATATAATAAAGACCGCAAAGGAAAAGGGCTATGAAGCAGTAGTAATGCGCCCGCTCATGGTCGTTGCCGGAGATCACGCAAACAATGATATTGCCGGAGATGATGAGGACTCCTGGTTTTCAAGCTTCAGAAAAGCCGGTATTGAAAGTCTCTCATGTGTGCTTAACGGGCTTGGAAGCATCTCTGATATTCAGGCGATCTATGTAGAGCATACAGGGGAAGCCGCAGGGCTTTCTCCCAAAAAAAGTGATGCGGCGGCAGATACCCTTTCCGCCGGTGAATACAAAGCAAGTTTTAAAACAGATTCCTCAATGTTTCGTGTAAATGAAGCTGACAACGGGCTTGGAGTCTTGACAGTAAAGAGCGACGGGAGTATGTCGATAAAGGTCAACCTCGCATCAAAAAATATAATAAATCTCTATGCCGGAAAGGCTTCTGATGCAGAAAATGATAAGGCAAACCGGATAGATCCGATTGATTCTTCAGTGACTTATCCGGATGGAACGAAGGAAGAAGTATATGCATTTGAGATCCCGGTTCCTTCCCTCGACACGGATTTTGATGTCGCGATCCTTGGAACCAAGGGCAAATGGTATGATCACGTATGTTCAGTAAAGCTCTCCTGAAAAAAAGCATTTTTTCAGTCTTATTATTTTTCTCCCTCCTTCTTGTTTCCTGTGCGTCAAGCACAACAAAGGAGGGGGAGGTTTCTTCTTTATTCACCGCAGACGGGGAATATCCTTGTGAAGCAGAGCTTTCCGGCGGGAGCGGGAAAGCTTCGATCGAGTCCCCCTGCAGCGTCAGAATAGAAAACGGAAAGATTTTTGCAAGGCTCATCTGGTCCTCCTCAAACTATGACTATATGCTGGTTTCAGATGAAAACGGGGAGACTGAAAAAATAATGAACGAGGCAGCGCCCGGCGGGAATTCTGTATTTCAGATCCCGGTTCCATTTTTTGATCGGGAGTTTTCCATCATCGCCGATACAACGGCAATGAGTGTTCCGCACGAAATAGAGTATTCTCTTCTGATAAGGTCGCCCGGAAGAAAAGCCGTTGATAATGATCCGGTGAGATCCGAGAATTCTGATGAACCAAAAAAGCCTCATCTTTCAGGCCTTACCCATATAGACGATATGGAACTTTCATACACATCCGGCTTTTCTGTTTCACATTATGAGGATAATAAGAAAAACAGATATTCCTTCATCACGATAAAGGACGGGGATATGTCGGGTGAGACCACCCAATATTTCTTGCTTTCACCTGGCGGAAAGGGTGATATCTCACTTTTGGAGGAAAATAAAAAAAAGAATCCCGGCCTTACCGTGATATATGACACAAAAAAGACCTGCATTGTATCAGGACAGGCCATGGACCCCGTCGCAAAGCTTGGGGCAATTGAGAATATCGCTTTTTCCGGGAGAAAAAAAGAGGATTGGGCGATACCGGAAGCAAAAGACGCCATGGAAAAGGGCGGGATTCTCTATGCCGGAAAGTATTCATCTCCCGACTTTGAACTTCTTTTGTCAGGAGGCTGCGGCCTCATGATAGAAAATACAATGATATATCACAATCCAAAGATCAAGGAAAAGCTTGAAAGCATCGGAATCCCGGTTCTTGTTGAAAGATCCGGCTATGAGGATGATCCGCTCGGACGGCTTGAGTGGGTGAAGCTGTACGGTGCCATATTTGACAGGGAGGAAGAGGCAAACAAACTCTTTGATGAACAGGTTGAGAGGATCGAAAAGGTAAAAGGCCTTCCCGAAACCGACAAGACCGTTGCCGTCTTTTCCGTTGACACAAACGGAAGGGTTTCAGTCAGAAGGCCGGGGGATTATATTTCAGGGATGATAGAGCTTTCGGGCGGGAAATACCTTCCCAAAGGGCCTTTGGGTGATTCCTCATCATCGACCGTAAAGCTTTCGATGGAGGATTTTTTCCTGAAATGCGAGGGCGCCGATATCCTGATCTACAATTCCACAATTTCAGGAGAAATTGAAAAAAAGGCGGACCTTGTTTCAAAGTCAAAGATCCTGAAAAATATGAAAGCTTTTAATGAGGGCGATATATACTGCCTTTCAGATGATTATTATGAAATGAGCATGAGCACGGCGGATTTCATTTCCGATATGAGGAAGGTCCTTTCGGGAGAGAAGGAAGGCCTTCGGTTTTTAAAAGAGGTTTCCGATTGAGCACGGAAAAGAATGATACAAAAAAATATGTGCTCTTAATAATCCTCCTTTCGGCAGGGCTCTTTTTCTCGCTATTTCTCTGCCTTTCGATAGGGAGCGCGAAACTCTCTTTTTCAGAGGTTCTTTCGATATTAAAAGGGGAGCATGATGATGCGGCATTAGCCGGAATGTCTTCCATTATCCTTGATATAAGGCTGCCGCGGGTACTTGGTGCAGCGCTCTTTGGCGGAGCGCTCTCGCTTTCCGGTTTCCTTCTTCAGGTCTTTTTTCAAAATCCGCTTGCCGGACCCTATGTGCTTGGGATCTCATCCGGAGCGAAGCTATTTGTCGCAATGTTTATGATAGTCCTGCTTTCAAACGGGAGCGTCATGTCAGCAGGAATGTCGGTTGCCGCGGCATTCTTTGGCTCCCTTCTTTCGATGGGGATCGTCCTTCTCTTGTCCCTTCGAGTGAAGACCATGTCGATCCTCATCATCTGCGGGGTCATGATCGGTTATATCTGTTCCGCCATCACGGATCTCATAGTCACCTTTGCGTCCGACTCCGATATCGTAAATCTCCACAACTGGTCACTTGGCAGCTTTTCAGGGCTTTCGAGTGAGAACGTGCTTCTTTCGGCAGTCCTCATACTGATAGCTTTTGTAGTGGTTCTTTTTATGTCAAAGCCCATTTTTGCCTTTTCCTTGGGAGAGACCTACGCGAAAAGTGTAGGGGTTAATATAAAGCTTCTTCGCGTATTATTGATATTGTTTTCAAGCCTGCTTTCAGCGGTAGTCACGGCTTTTGCGGGGCCTGTATCCTTTGTCGGGATCGCGGTACCGCATTTAGCAAGGCTCTTTACAAAAACAATGAAGCCTCTTGTGATGATCCCGGTCTCATTTCTTCTCGGGGCTATCGTCACGCTTTTCTGCGACACGATAGCGAGGAGCGCATTTTCCCCAACAGAGGTCTCCGTAAGCTCGGTGACGGCAGTGGGGCTTGTTCCCATCGTTATCTTCCTTCTTCTGAGGGGGAAGGGAGCGCGCCATGAATGAGAAGGAACTTTTTTTGGCGGAGGGGCTGTCGGTCGGATACGGCTCGCCTGTGCTGTCGGATATTTTTCTTTCCCTGTCTCCCGGAAGCGTCACGGTCCTTGCGGGCCCAAACGGCGCGGGAAAGAGCACTCTGCTTCGTTCGGTCAGCAAAAGCCAGAAATTATTATCAGGGAAAATAATGATAGACGGCTCCGACATAGAAAAAATGAGCGGGGCGGAGCTTTCAAAAAAACTATCCATAATGACGACCGAGCGGGTCAGGCCTGAGCTTATGACGGTGCGTGAGATCGTAAGCATTGGGCGATATCCCTATACCGGCGGCTTTGGGGTATTATCATCCGATGATGATAAAAAAGTGAATGACGCGATGGAGCTTACCGGGGTACTTGAATTATCCGACAATTATTTCATGCGCTTAAGCGACGGGCAGAAACAGCGAGCCCTTCTTTCCCGCGCCATCTGCCAGGAGCCGGAGATCCTTATACTTGACGAGCCCACCTCGTACCTTGATATTTCAGGAAAGATCAGGATAATGTCCGTGATAAGAAGGCTTGCAAATGAAAATGGGCTGTGTGTCATTATGGCGCTTCACGAACTTGAGCTTGCGGCAGCGGTTTCAGATACCGTAATTTCCATTGGCGAGGGAAGGATAATCTCCAAGGGAAGCCCACAGGAGATATTTTCAGGAGAGGGGATGGAAAGGCTCTACCATGTGACAAAGGAAGAAGGAAGGATCCTTTCAGGGGGTCTCATGGAATACGCGAAAGGGCTGAAGGAGCTGATATGGCAGTCGCTTTGATGATACAGGGCACAATGTCAAATGTCGGGAAGAGCCTCATCACGGCTGGCCTGTGCCGGGTGTTCGCGCAGGACGGCTACAGGGTCGCGCCCTTTAAGTCCCAGAATATGGCGCTGAATTCCTTTGTGACAAGGGAGGGCTTTGAGATGGGACGGGCTCAGGCCATGCAGGCGTACTGTGCAGGGAAGGAACCGGATGTCAGAATGAACCCTGTGCTTCTGAAGCCCGTAAATGACCGGGGCTCTGAAGTCATTGTAATGGGCGAACCACAAAACGTCATGAAAGCGAAGGATTATCTTTCATACAAAAAAGAGCTCCTTCCTGTGATAAAAGAAGCCTACGACAGTCTTTCAAAAGAGAATGATATCATCGTGATCGAAGGCGCGGGAAGTCCGGTTGAGCTGAATCTCAAAAGAGATGATATCGTAAATATGGGGCTTGCAGAACTTGTTGACGCGAAGGTCCTTCTTGTCGGAGATGTGGATAGGGGCGGTGTTTTCGCGCAGCTTCTCGGAACGCTTGATCTGCTTTCAAAAAGCGAGAGAGAAAGGGTCTGCGGCCTCATAGTAAACAAATTGAGGGGTGACCTTTCTTTATTTGATGATGGCGTAAGGATAATTGAGGAAAAGGGCAAAAAACCCGTACTTGGGGTATTGCCTTATATCCATATCAATGTGGAGGATGAGGACAGCCTTTCAGAATTTCTTGAACGGGGACGTAGAGTAAGCAATAGCGCCCTTGATATCGCGGTACTGAAAACAGGGCGTATCTCAAATTATACCGATATATACCCCTTCCTTTCGATCGACAGGGTCTCGGTGAGATTCATTGAAAGACCGGAGGAGATAGGAGATGCGGATATCATCATCATCCCGGGGTCAAGAAATACCATAGGAGATCTTCGGAGACTGAAGGCCGGGGGCTTTTCAGAGGCGCTGCATGAGTATTCAAAGAGAAGGCCTGTGATCGGGATCTGCGGCGGACTTCAGATGCTTGGAACTCTTGTTTCAGACCCTGAAAATACAGAGGAAGGCGGGGAGGAGGAGGGCTTTTCGCTTCTTCCGATAAAGACCATCCTCACAAAGGAAAAGAAAAAAAGGCAGACAGTGGGCCGCTTTGAAAAGCTCACGGGACCCTTTCAAAGCCTCTCAGAAAAAGAGTTTTCGGGATACGAGATACATACCGGAAGAAGTTTTTTGCTTTCAAATGGGGACGAGATCACAACCCTTCAAAACGGTAATGTATTCGGAACTTATATCCACGGTTTTCTTGACAATGGAAGTCTTGCACTTGATCTTTCAGAAGCACTTTCAAAAGAGCCGCTTTCAAAGTGCTTGAGCTTTTCTGAATACAGAGAGGCGCAGCACTCGAGACTTTCAGCTATGATACGTGAAAACCTTGATATAGAAGCGATCTATAGAGAATTGTCGGTGAAATGACATGGAAGAACTTGAATATATAGCTCCGAACGAGATAGAAAAACGGAGCTTTGAGATAATAAAAAAAGAGCTCCTCGAAACGGGGGTAGTACTTCCGCCTGAATATGAGGATATCGCAGTGCGTGTCATCCATACGACGGCGGACTTTGATTATGTAAAGACTCTCTGTTTTCAAAATGATGTTGTGGCAAAGGCAAAAGAGCTGATACTATCCGGTGCTACGATCATTACCGATACAGAAATGGCGCTCTCAGGCATCAACAAAAAAAGGCTTTCATCATTCAACTGCAATGCTCTTACCTTTATGTCAGATGGCTCGGTTGAAAAGGAAGCAAAGACGCGGGGAGTGACAAGGGCATGGGTCAGTATGGAGCGTGCTTCCCGCATCAAAGGAAAAAAGATATTTGCGATAGGAAATGCTCCAACAGCCCTTCTTTCGCTTCATTCAATGATGGAGAAAAATATCTTTACTCCGGATATTGTGATAGCGGTACCGGTTGGCTTTGTAAATGTGGTGCAGTCAAAGGAATTGTTTTTGAAATCTGATGTTCCCTGCATCATAAACCGCGGCAGAAAGGGCGGGAGCACGGTCTGCGCCGCGATAATCAATGCGCTCCTGCAAAAATGTGAAGAAAGATGAAAGAACTTCGAAAGGGTTTTACAACGGGCTCATGTGCTGCCGCGGCATCAAAGGCAGCGGCTTTCATGCTGCTCTCAGGCCTTGAAAAAGATGAGATCGAGATAATAACGCCCTCCGGGATAAGCTTTAAAACAAAGCTCTATGACATAACAAGAAATGATTCTTCAATATCCGTAAGCGTTTTAAAGGACGGCGGGGATGATCCCGATGTGACGAGTGGTCTTTTCATTGTTTCAGAAGTTTCATTATCAGATGAAAAGGGCGTCACGATCACAGGAGGAACAGGCATAGGCCGTGTCACAAGGGAAGGCCTCGATCAGCCGGTAGGGGAATATGCGATAAATTCCGTCCCGAGAGAGATGATAAAAAAGGAACTTTGTGAGATAAGCAATCTTTTTGACTATGAAGGCGGCTTTCTGGTGCGGCTTTCAGTTCCCGGAGGCGAAGAAGCTGCAGAGAAGACCTTCAATCCGCGGCTTGGGATTATCGGCGGGATCTCGATAATCGGCACAAGCGGCATAGTCGAGCCGATGAGCAAAAAAGCGCTCCTCGATACTATTTATCTTGAGATGAAGCAGAAGAGGCTTTCCTCCGACACTCTTTTTTTGGCTCCCGGGAATATGGGGCGGGAGGCAATGAAAAAGGAATTCGGCTGTGATATCGATGATTTTTTGAAATGCTCGAATTTCATCGGAGATGCAATTGATATGGCAGTTTCTCTTTCGTTCAAGAGATTGCTTTTTGCCGGGCATATCGGAAAACTCATAAAGGTCGCGGGCGGAATCATGAATACCCATTCAAGGGAGGCGGATTCGAGGCTTGAGATATTGGCGTCGATCGTGCTTTTGGCGGGAGGAAATGAAGATATTGCAAGAAGGGTACTTGGTTGTGTAAATACGGAGGAAGCGCTTTCGATCATAAATGATGCCTCTCCTGAGCTTCTTCAAAAAACGGGGGAGCTGATTTCAGAAAGGATTGAACATTATCTTTCAAAAAGGGCGGAGGGAGCGCTTGATGTAAAGTGCGTTGTCTATTCGACTTCTTTTGGGATAATAGCGCGCTCGCGAGGTGTAAAGGAGTACTTTCAAAATGGCTGAAAAAGGAAAGGTATATTTCGTCGGGGCAGGACCGGGAGCCACAGACCTTATCACTCTAAGGGGGAAGCAGCTTTTGGAGGAGGCTGATCTCATAATCTATGCAGGATCACTCGTAAACCCGGAACTTCTTTCATTTGCAAAGGAAGGCGTATCTGTTTTTGACAGCTCAAAAATGACGCTTGATGAGATGATCGATGAGATGGCCGCCGCCGCAAAAAATGATCAGACTGTTGTCCGCCTTCATACCGGAGACCCTTCGCTCTACGGCGCGATAGGGGAGCAGATGAGAGAACTCAAAAAAAGAGATATCCCTTTTGAAATCTGCCCCGGAGTGAGTGCCTGCTTTGGCGCAGCAGCAAGGCTTTCACTTGAATATACCCTTCCTGATGTAAGCCAGACATTGATACTTACAAGGATGTCAGGAAGGACTCTTGTTCCTGACAGTGAATCGATCGAAAGCCTGGCCGCCCACCGTGCCTCAATGGCGATATATCTAAGCGGTGCTATGCTTTCAGAACTCACAGAAAAACTGACAGCAGGCGGCTATGATGAGGATACCCCGTCAGCACTCATCTACAAAGCGACCTGGCCTGATGAAAAGATAATAAGGGCGCCGCTTTCAAAGATCCCTGAATTGGCAGAAAAAGAAGGGATAGATCATTTTGCGCTTTTGATAGTAGGGGCTGCCCTTGACAGCCATAATTTTTCAAACTCAAAGCTCTATGACAAAGCATTTGATACAGCTTTCCGGAAAGGCGAGACCAAATGAAGCAGAGGTCTTTGATAAGATGCCTGTATTTTTCAAAGGGAGGGGAAGCGCTTTATGAGAGGCTTTGCCGGAGTGCTGACAGTTTTTTGTTTCAGTCTTTGGCAGCGGAAATGTCAGCAGAGGCTCTTGTGAAAGAAGCCTTTGACCTCCATATTCCGCTCCTTTTCATTGGCTCAGCCGGCATTGCGGTAAGATTTATTGCGCCATTTGTAAATGATAAGTTGAGTGATCCGCCAGTGATAGTCATGGATGAAGCCGGACGATATGTGATCCCGATCCTTTCGGGGCATTACGGTGGAGGGTATGACATAGCCGGTGAGATCGCAAACAGCCTTTCGTCTGAACTGGTCAGGACATCTGCAAGTGATATAAACAATACCTTCGCGATAGATGTTTTTGCAAAGCAAAACGGCTACTACATTGAAAAAGAAGATCATGACAGGATAAAAGAGATAAACTCCCTTGCCCTGTCCGGTGAAAAGATCGATCTTTTGAAACTCCCCAATGGAGATATCAAGGCAAGGAACCTCATACTTCATAAAAAAGCCCTCTGCCTTGGGATGGGCTGTAAAAAGGGAAAGAGCTTCTTTGAGCTCAAAGCCTTTTTGAACCGGTTTTTTGATGACGAAGAATTGGGAAAAGAGCTTTATGCCATCGGCACGATAGATGTAAAGGCGGAAGAGATCGGGCTGCTTGCCCTTGCGGCATATTACGGGGCTTTCTTTTTTACATTTACAAAAGAAGAACTGTCTGAAGTTGAGTATGAGGATCCTGCCGCCTCCCCGTTTGTAGAAGAGACGGTAGGAGTTGACAATGTATGTGAAAGGGCAGCCCTTCTTCTTTCGGGAGGGACGGAACTCACCCTTTCAAAAAAAGCAGGGGACGGCATCACGCTGGCGGCGGCAAAAAGATGTGGCATTGAACCGGCAGAGACTGGAGAAAAATAATGGCAGGAAGGATAACAGCAGTAGGCCTTGGCCCCGGGAAGAAGGAAGGGCTTACATTTGAGGCTTTTGATGCCCTTCAAGGCGCGGACATCATCATAGGCTATGATACTTATATCGATATAGTAAAGGAATATCTCCCTGAAAAGGATTATTTCAAAAGCCCCATGATGAGTGAGCTTGAAAGGATAAAAAGATGCTATGATGAGGCGCTTTCGGGAAAGAATGTGTGCCTTGTCTCAAGCGGCGATCCGGGAATATATGCCCTTGCGTCCCCGCTTATTGAGCTGTCCAATAATTATCCCGAGGTTGAAATTGAGGTGATACCCGGCGTATCCGCGCTTCTTTCCGGCGCCGCGTTACTTGGAGCACCCATAGGAAATGACTGCGCGATCATCAGCTTAAGTGACCTTCTCACGCCCCGGGATGTGATCGAAAAGCGGCTCAAGGCTGCGGCTTTGGGGGATTTTGTTGTAGTGCTCTATAACCCCGGCAGTAAAAAAAGGAAAGATCATCTGAAGAAGGCTGTGGATATAATGCTGTCTCAGGGAAAAAGCCCCGATTGCTTTTGCGGGATAGTAAAAAATATCGGAAGAAAAGGGGAAGAAGCAAAAATTTGTACACTTCTTGAATTGCGGGAAATGGAAGTGGACATGTTTACGACTGTCTTTGTCGGAAATTCGGATACTGAAATTATGAATAAAAAGCTTGTTACCAAAAGAGGCTATGGTATATGAATGAGGTCTTGATATTCGGCGGGACAACAGAAGGCCGGCTTCTTGCAAAGGGCTTTTCTGAAAATAATGTGCCGTCAGTCTATTTTGCCGCGACAGGCTATGGCGCGGACCTGCTCGGAGATATTCCGCTTGTTGAGATCAGGGAAGGGCGGCTTTCATCCGATGGGATAAAGAATGTTGTCGAAGAAAGAAAGCCAAAGGCCATAGTCGATGCCACCCATCCTTATGCCACGGAAGTAAAAAAATGCATAAGGGAAGCGCTTATAGACAGGCCCGAAATTCCGCTTTTTTGTGTCAAAAGGAGCGAATTAGCTATTTGCGGTGATGAGGCAGTAAGATATTTTGATAATGAAAACGACTGTGCAGCTGCGCTTCTTCAAACAGAGGGAACGGTATTTCTTACAACCGGAACAAAGACACTCCCTGTCTTCTCAAAGGACGAGCCACTTCGAAAGAGGCTTTTTGTAAGGGTGATCCCCAATATTGAAAGCCTGAAGATATGTGAAGACTGCGGAATAGCGGGAGATAGGATAATAGCGGCTCAGGGACCGTTTTCAAAAGAAGAGAATCTTCTCATGTTAAAAAGGGCAAAGGCGAAAGTCCTTGTCATGAAGGAAAGCGGAAGAGAGGGTGGAGAGGATGAGCGAATAGAAGCAGCAAGGGATATGAAAATCCCCTGCTTTTTGATAAAAAGGCCGGTCTCTGATCCGGGAGATGAAATAGATACTGTATTTGAAGAAGTCCTTTCGCTTTTTGACAAGAACCCCGTGAAAAAGAGGATCAAGGTCTCTTTGATAGGGGCAGGTACAAAGTATACAGACCTTACGCTTGAGGCGCTTTCAGCGATAGAAAACGCGTCGATGATCTTCGGCGCAAAAAGGGTTCTTTCTTTTCTTCCAAAGAGCCTTATGGAAGGGAAGGAGTGTTTTTCACACTACAGGGCTTCTGACATCCTGCCGGTCCTAAATGGATTTGAAAAGGAGCAAGGGAGCTATTTTCATGAAAAAAGCGCGGCCATTCTTTTTTCCGGGGACAGTGGATTTTTTTCGGGAGCGAAAAAGCTTTTTGAAGCACTAAAAGGTGATGATCGCTTTGAAGTGAAGCTCATCCCCGGGATCTCATCAGTCAGCGCTCTTTCATCGAAGACAGGTGAGCCCTGGTCAGACTCCGCCCTGCTTTCCTCCCACGGGAAGAAGGAGGAGGACTGGATCTTGTCGCTTCTTGAGAGCGCGATTCATAATGAAAAAACATATCTTCTTACATCAGGAGAGTGGGAGGTGAAAAAGACTTTTGTACTCCTTGATGAAGCAGAGGAAAAAGGCTTTGGTCCTTTTGATATCACTTTGGGAAAGGCTCTTGGATCAGATCATGAAACAGTTTCAGATCATCCGGTTGAAGGTGATGGACCTGACATCCTCTTCATAAAAAACAATTCACCCAAAAAGAGGAGCCTTACTCCCTTCTTAAGAGACAGTTCCTTCATCCGGGGTTCTGTCCCTATGACAAAGGAGAATGTAAGGGCGATAACTGTTTCAAAGCTTTCATTGTTTGAAGGAGCCGTGCTCTATGACATCGGCTGCGGGACAGGTTCGATATCCTGTGCAGCCGCTTCGCTTTCGCCGAAGGGCAGGGTTTATTCCATCGACAACAATGATGAAGCCATAGCGCTTACAAAAGAAAACGCGAAGAAGCTTTTTTTGCCCAATATAAGTGTAGTCGAAGGTGAAGCGCCGGAGTGCCTTTCTACGCTCCCCCTTCCTGACTGCGTGTTCATCGGTGGGAGTAAGGGCAGGCTCTCTGATATCCTTGAATATCTTTTCGCCCTAGGGAAAAAGATAAATGTCGTGATAAATGCAGTGAAGACAGAAACGCTTTCTCTCTTACGGAATATGCTTGTTGAAAAGAAGGACGCCATAAAAAACGCGTCGCTTGATGAAATATCTGTAAAGAGCGTCAAAGAGCCGGAAAAAGATAAAGAGGCTTCGTTTTTGCCCAACAATCCAATTTATATTTTGTCATTTGAGATAAGGCCGGTACAAAAATATGTCTGAAGAAATAATATCAAAAAGCAGGATTGTGATAGCAGCTGAAAAGAGCGGCTGTGGAAAGACTACAGTGACGCTTGGGCTATTAAATGCGCTGAAGAAAAGAGGGATTTCGGTAAGTTCATTTAAATGCGGCCCGGACTATATCGATCCGCTATTCCACAGGGAGGTTCTTAATATTCCTTCAGGGAATCTTGATACCTTTTTTACGGATGGAAAGATCACAAGAGAGATTTTTTTAAGTGAGGCAGAGGGTGATATTTCCGTGATAGAAGGCGTCATGGGGCTGTATGACGGCATAGGCGGGACAGAAGAATGCGGTTCCACTTATGATCTTGCAAAAACACTTTGCGCGCCGGTGATACTGGTCCTTGACGCGAAGGGGGTCGGAAGGACCCTTGCCGCGAGCCTTTCCGGATTTCTTTCATATGACAGGAAGCGTCTGATAAAGGGCTTTATCTTAAACCGAGTATCCGCTTCATACGGGAAGAAGCTTGGCAGATATATGGAAAAGGAGCTTGGAGTCTCATTTCTCGGGGCGCTTCCCTTTGATGAAACGATTATCATAAAATCAAGGCATCTTGGGCTTTTGACGCCGGACGCCATTGAAAAAGAGGAATTAAAAAATAAGCTTGAGGGCTTAGGAGAACTGTTTGAGAAAAATATTGATATTGAAAGGATGATTGAGATCGCAAAGGGAAACGGGGAAATAAGAAGCACGATTACCTATCCGGAGCCGGCAGAAACCGTGAAGCTTGCCGTTGCCCGTGACAGGGCATTCTCCTTTTACTACCGTGAAAATCTCAGGATGCTCGAGACCTACGGAGCAGAGCTTTTCTATTTTTCTCCGATCAATGACAACCATCTTCCTGACGGGATAGGAGGTCTCATCCTTGGCGGCGGTTATCCCGAAGGCGACCTTGAAGCCTTATCAAAAAATACTGAAATGCTATGCGATATCAGAAAAAAGATAGAAGGCGGCCTTCCGGTCATCGCGGAATGCGGCGGTTTCATGTATCTTCTTGATGTGATAGAGGACAATGAAAAACGGAGCTTTCCGATGGCAGGCGTCATAAAGGGGAAAGCCTTTTATTCCCCAAAGGATGCAAAGAAGCGCTTTGGGTATATCATTGTAGAGCGCGGGAAAGGCAGGAGGATGAGGGGACATGAGTTTCATTATTTTGACTCGGACAATAACGGCACCGATGCAATAGCAAAAAAGCCCGACGGTTCAAAGGAATGGCCCTGTATGCATATCAAAGACAATATCATCGCGGGTTTCCCCCATCTTTATTATCCTTCAGATCCGGAGTTTGCATTGGATTTCATAAAGAAAGCAAAGGATTATCAGGGACAGAAGAAATGACCTTTGAAGAAAAAATAAAAAATAATTGGGATCATATCTCAAAACCCATCGACGGCTTTGGGGATTTTGAGCGTCTTTACGCAAAGATCGCGTCCATCCAGAAAAAGGATCCCGCGGATCTTTCTCATATGAAGCTCATAGTCTTTTGCGCTGACCACGGGATCGTGGAGGAAGGCGTGAGCCAGTGCGGGAAGGAAGTCACAAGGTCTTGCGCTGAAAATATAGGAAAAGGACTGACAAGCGCCGGCGTCATGGCAGGATCACTTGGTATAAAGATCGAAGCAGTTGATGTCGGGATAGATTCTGACGGTCCGGTTGATGGAACAGAGTTTTCAAGGATCAGACGAGGGACACGAAACTTTTTGAAGACCCCCGCCATGACCTTGGAGGAATTTGAACAAGCGCTTTCTGTAGGAAAAAATTGCGCGAGGAATGCAAAAGAGGAAGGCATTACCATCCTTCTTTCAGGCGAGATGGGAATCGGAAATACCACAAGCGCTGCGGTTGTGGCGGGTTACCTTTTGAGGTCTTTTGGCACAGGACTTGAAGCGTCTGAACTTTGCGGGCGCGGGGCCGGGCTTTCCGACGAAGGGCTTGAAAGAAAAAGGTCTGTTGTAAGAAAAGCCCTTTCAATGCATGAAAGCCTCTCTGCAGATGATGCCATGCGGTTTTTCGGAGGGCTTGAACTTGCAGCTATGTCCGGCATGATGAAAGAAGCGTCAAGGCTTGATATCCCTGTCATCCTTGACGGGATGCTCTCCCACGTCTGCGCATTATATTCCGTGATGACTGAGCCGCGCGTAAAGGACATCCTGATCCCGTCACATATGACAAAGGAACCCCTCTGCAGGGCGCTTCTTTCAGCCCTTTCGCTTTCTGCCCCCATTGACGGAAAAATGGCAACGGGGGAGGGAACAGGGGCGCTTATGCTGGTGCCGCTGCTCCGGCTTTCCGGAGAAGTTTATGAGAAGGCATTAAAATTTGGTGAGTCCGGAGTGGAGCAATATGAAAGATTTAAATGAAATTGTCCTCGTCCTTGGAGGAAGCGCGAGTGGGAAATCTCATTTCGCGGAGGAAATCGCCCAAATCGGCGAAAAAAAATATTATCTTGCGACAATGGAAAAACCCAAAGAAGGAAGCGCGCACTTTGATGAGATAAAGGGAAGGATAATGAGGCACCAGGAAAACCGTGCGGGAAAGGGGTTCATTACTCTTGAGATAGAGCGGGATATTGAGGCGAGGCTTGAAGAAGCGGTAAAGGGTACTGCCGATGTTATCCTGCTTGAAAGCCTGTCAGATTTTCTTTCAAATGAGATGTTCAGGGGCGAAGATGTGATCTCGGAGAAAGAGTGCGAGGAAAAGATCTTTTCGGCGATCAATGCTCTTTCAAAAAGATCGAAGCGTCTCGTGATAGTATCTGATCAGATCTTTTCAGACGGGATTGCTTACGAAGGGGCTACGCGTTCATATATGAGATGCCTTGCCAAGCTTCACAGAATGATAGCGTTAAACGCATCGCGTGTATTTGAGGTTTATTACGGTATAGGAAAGCAGCTTAAGTGACGAAAAATGATGATCATATTAAAGGGCATTGCAGTTGCCTTTTCAATGTATTCAAGGATCCCCATGCCTCGCTTCAGATGGGGAGAAAAAGATATGAGATATCATCTCATCTTCTTTCCGCTTGTAGGGGCGGTGATCGGGGGCTTGCTCTATCTCTGGAAGATGGTAAGCGAGCGGTTTTCATTTAATCCGATCCTTTTTACAGGAGTTACAGTAGCTATCCCTCTTATCATCACAGGAGGCTTTCACCTGGACGGGTTTATTGATACGAGCGATGCCGTCTCATCTTTTAAGGACAGGGAGGAGCGCCTTTCGATAATGAAGGATCCTCATGTTGGGGCATTTGGGATAATAAGGACTATTGTCCTTTTGATACTTTACTTTGCGTTTGTTTCAAGCCTTCAGAATGAAGGGACGGCCTTCGTAGCGCTATTGTTTTCGTTTGTCATTTCACGTATTGAAAGTGCGCTCTCTGTTTTGTTACTCCAAAAAGCAAGGGCGGACGGGATGGTAAAAAAAGAAGCAGATACAGCAGGGAAGGGGCTTGTCGTGACAGTCCTTTGTCTTGAACTTGCTGCAACGAGTATTATCTGCATTTATCTTACGGGAGTGTATGGTCTTGTTTCGATATTGGTTTCGCTCCTGTTTCTTTTGCTCTACAAAAGCCGCGCCTATAAGCTTTTTGGCGGGGTCACCGGTGACACGTCGGGCTGGTTTTTGTGCGTGAATGAATGTCTGTTTTCGTTCTCATTATTTTTGATGACAGTTTTTGGGAGGATAATATGAATATCATCCTTATCACAGGCGGGGCTTTTCAGGGAAAGAAAGGATTTGCAGAAAAAGAATTTCCGGCTATTCCTGTACTTTCCGATATTCATCTTCTGATAAGGGACGGGCTCTTAAATGGGATGACGGAAGAAGAGGCAGAGGCTGATATTTTTTCAAAAATAGAGGGGATTGCAGAAAGCGGTCAGACTGTCGTGATCTCTGATGATATAGGCTTTGGCATCGTTCCGATCGATCCATTTGAAAGGCGTTACCGGGAGGTCACGGGGCGGATAATCACTGATATTGCAAAAAAAGCATATCAGTTTTTCAGGGTCACAGCCGGGATAGGAGAGAGGCTTAAATGAAATATATCTATCTCATCAGGCACGGAAAGACTCCCGGAAATGAAGAAAAGAAGTATATCGGTGTCACAGACGAGAGCCTTTCGGATATTGGGCGAAAAGAGATCCTTTCAAAAAAATACCCAAAGGCTGACATCATCTTTTCAAGTCCTATGAAAAGATGTCTTGAGACAGCGGCGCTTATCTATCCCGGAAGCGACGTGAGCGTCGAAGAGGATTTCCGGGAGACGGATTTCGGGGAATTTGAAGGAAAGAACTATGATGAGCTAAAGAATGACCCATCATACCTTAAATGGATTGAAAACGGCGGAACAACGGCTTTTCCGGGAGGAGAAGGCAGGAAAAGTGTATGTGTCCGGGTGATGAAAGCATTCAGAAAAGCACTTCCTCACATAAAGGAAGAGGAAACAGCGGTTTTCATAGTCCATGGCGGCACGATCATGACAATAATATCAGAGCTTTTTAACAGTAATTTTTACGATCATCAGGTGAAAAATGGAATGGGGTATTTTTTTGAGCTGTCACCTGACGGCGATCTCGGCGGGCCTTATCTTAGATCTTTTGATAGGTGATCCGCATTCCTTTCCCCATCCCGTGAAACTGATGGGGAGATTTATCGGACAGCTTACGAAAAAATTCAATAAGGAGGCCCTTGACGCTGAAACAAAGCGGAGGCTTGGAAGAATTCTTGTCATTCTCATGCTTCTTTGCTTTGGAGGGAGTTTTTTTGGACTTACAGTCCTTTTTTACAAGCTTTCATTCATATTGGGGACGGTATTTGAAGGGATAGTTTCTTATCAATGCCTTGCTGCCGGAAGTCTTTACAAAGAAAGCACAAAGGTTTCAAGGGATTTATTGAAAGATGATATCCAAAAAGCCAGGCAGTCCCTTTCCATGATCGTCGGGCGGGATACAAAAAGCCTTGATCAGAGCGGAATCACAAGAGCTGCCGTTGAAACTGTGGCGGAAAATACAAGTGACGGCGTGACAGCACCGCTCTTATTTCTTTTCCTCGGCGGCCCCGTCCTTGGTATAATTTACAAGGCCGTAAATACAATGGATTCCATGATAGGCTACAAAAATGAAGAATTTATAGATTTCGGCCGCTGCGCGGCAAAGCTTGATGATATATTCAATTTCATCCCGGCGAGGATCAGCGCGCTTCTTATGATCATTGCTGCTTTTGTTGGGGGAAAGAGGCTTAACGGGAGAGGGGCTTATCATATTTGGAAGCGTGACAGGAGAAAGCACAGCAGCCCAAACAGCGCCCAGTGCGAGAGCGCTGCAGCGGGGGCGCTTGGGATAAGGCTCGGCGGCCCGTCTTATTATTTTGGGGAATTGGTGGAAAAGCCCTTTATAGGAAATGACCTGCGGCCGGTTGCCCCTTATGATATAGGACTTACAAACAGACTGATGTTTATTACGGAGTTTTTATGCTATCTTTTGTGCACGGCGGTAATATTTATGATGTTGTGAAGGAGGCAGGGGACGGTTCTCTCCTCGATCTCTCAGTCAGCCTCAATCCTCTCGGAATGCCAGAGGGACTTAAGGATATACTCATTTCTTCTGTCTCATGCGCAAGCAACTACCCGGAACCCGGAAATAGAACCCTTTCCATGATGGCGGGAGAGGTCTTTGGTATTTCTCCGGCGGAAATTGTATTTGGGAACGGGGCGTCTGAGCTCATTATGGCTCTTTCCAGATTATTTCTACGGAAAAAAGCGCTTCTTGTAGTGCCGTGTTTTACTGGCTATATCTATGCCTTAAAGAATGTGTGCCCGGATCGTGAGATAGTCTATTACAATCTGAATGAGGAAAATGATTTTCGTCTAGATCCGGGTATAGTTGGGGCGATAGAAAGGGAGCGCCCGGATATCATTTTTCTTACAAATCCCAATAACCCAAATGGCGCATTGATAGAAAAAAGCCTGCTTTCAGAAATTGTATCGATATGCGAAAAAGCAGGCACTCATCTTGTGATCGACGAATGTTTCCTTCCGTTTACGGGGAGGGATGAGAGCGATTCATATCTTACCAGGCTTTCCGGGAAAAAGAATCTTACAGTGCTTCGGGCCTTTACAAAGACTTTTTCGATCCCGGGTGTCAGGATCGGGTATTGCGCTACTGATGAGAAGACGGCTGAGCTTCTGCAAAGCAATCTTCCCGAATGGAATATGTCTGTGATCGCCCAGGAGGCAGGCAGATATTGTCTGAAAAACCTTTCCTACGAGACCGAAGCAAACTCTCTCATCAAAGAAGAAAGGGCTTATCTTTCAAACAGCCTTCAAGATCTTGGCTTCACGGTCTTCCCCTCCGATTGCAATTTCTTGCTCTTCAAAAAAGGAGACAGAGAACCGTCCCCTGTCTCCATTCTGATAAGGGACTGCTCAAACATCCCCGGGCTTTCAAAGGGATATTACAGGATCGGGATCAAAAAGCATGAGGATAATGAAAGATTCATCAAGGCGCTAAGATAAAAGGCGTCCCCGTGTCAACCTTGACTCCGTTTACGTGGGCGATTAAAATTGTCTGTGCTGCAGCTTAGCTAATTATTCTACAGAATAGGAGGTCAATATGTCGCTTCGAAAAAAGCTTGTCTTAATGGCTATCGTATCTGTCATTGCCGGTGCTCTTGCACTGTCTATTTTCAGCTATTTCAGTGCTTCCCGGATCATGGAGAATGAAGTTAATGAAAAGTATTCAATTTCCGCCGGGCGATATGCACAGGAACTGGATTCATGGGTGGCTTCTCATGGCGCGATCATAAATACTGTGGCTGCAACCATGGTGACGGACGGTGCTCTTGATCTTAAGGATGATGATCTGCATCTCTATCTCGAGAGTGTATACAACAAACTGAACCATGATGAAGTGATGTATGATATTTATTTTACCAATCCAAGTAATGTCATGATATGCGCATCCGATTATGTCAGTGACGGCAGTGTGGATTTCGTGCATGACAGGGAATGGTATGTTGAAGCGGTCAGAACAGGCAAGCTTTTTTATTCCACTCCTTACATGGATTCTGATTCGGGGCTTCCGGTCATCACTATCTCACAGGCAGTTTATACTGACGGCAAGCTCAGAGGCGTGCTTTGCGAGGATGTCTTTGTCGACACACTGGTTGATGTAATCAGTAATGCGGAGGTTGAGGATAACAGCTACGCTTTCCTTATTGACAATAAAGGCGGGATGGTGGTTCATCCCAATGAAGTTTATAAATTTGATGATGAACCCTTCGGCGTTATGGATGTGGCGAATGCTCCCTATGGCGAGCTCATGAACAAGATCGCATCGGGTGACATGACACCGGTGGAGCTCAGGGACTATGACGGCGCCGTAAGGCTTGTCAATTATTCGGTGATTCCAAGCATGAACTGGTATGTGGGAGTTGCCACCGACAAAAATGTGATCCGGCAGACGGTCCGGGGCATGCTGCCGGGCTTTGCGATCGGAGCCTTGATAGCCATCGCGATCGGAGTTTTGCTGGCTGCTATTGCTGGAACCAGGATCCTTCGTAATATTTACAAGCTTGCCAGCACTGTGGCTGAGGGAGACATATCCCGTGATATTGATGTGACAAGCAATGATGAGATCGGCAAGCTTTCTTATGATTTTAATGCGATGATGGGACGCCTCAGAGAAGTTGTGATGGGTGTCTCCGGCACCGCGGATGATATCAATCACACAAGCGAGGAGCTTAGCAGCCGTCTGAAGGAAGTAAGTGAAGGGGCTGATAGGACTTCCGATATCATGCATTCTGTCAACGCAGCGATGGGACAGCAGCAGTCGGCAGTGGATGAGGGACTTTCCTCTCTTACAGCCTTCAAGGAAAAGGCGCTTGCTTTTGGAGACAATTTCCAGTCGATGAATGATATTATAAGGGAGCTTGAGCAGAATACCCGTGACAATGAGGAAACGGTACGCAGGATGCGGGAGAATACTGATATTTCTTCTGATCACGTGGAAGAACTGAGTAAACGAATGCTGGAGCTTCATCAGAATTCCGAGAATATATCAAATATCGTAACCACCATTACCGCTATAGCCTCCCAGACAAATCTCCTGGCTCTGAACGCTTCCATTGAGGCTGCCAGGGCGGGAGAGGCCGGCAAGGGCTTCGCTGTTGTGGCAGAGGAGATCCGGAACCTCTCGGAGCAGACGCAAGCTTCCATCGACGGCATTACAGGCATTACGATCAACCTGCAGGCACAGATGAAGGATATCGCAAGCTTCGTGGAAGAGTTCAACCGCCTCTTCAGTGAGAACCGTGAGGACACCCAGCAGGCGCAGGCCTTCTTCGATACTCTGTCAACGAGACTGCAGGGCATCTATGATATGACAGGAAATCTGACAAAGGAGCTTGATGAAGTGGTACAGGCTGAATCCGAGATCGAGGGAGCACTTGAGAATATCAGCACAAACGCGGATTCCTGCATGAAGATGGTGGAAGAAACCAGTACTGTGGCGGATGATCAGATGATGCAGCTTGGCGAGATCTCGCATGAGACGGAATCCATGCACGATATGGCCGACAACCTTCACCAGCAGGCCAAGGTATTCTCAGTATAACTCAGTATCTCCGTCCGGGAATGTCAATGAAAGAGCAGATCGCTCTGAAGCTTGAAGTTCCCGGGCGGTTTTGTTTTGCATATCAAGGAGATTAGAAATGGACATTGTTTCAATCATAGCTGAAGAGAACGGAACGATGGCTGAAATGCTTTCAAAGATCAAGCTTTGAAAGGCATGGCATTTGGAAGTTCTGCTTTTACTTGGTCCTGTTTTGGTATAACATAAAAGGAGACAGAGCTAGCTCCTGAAAGGAAAAAAGATGAAGGTCTTGAATGAAATAGATACAGTTGCTTTCGCCCCCGGTAACGAGGCGGTCAGGATCATAGACCAGACCCTCCTGCCGGGTGAGGTCAAAGTGATCGATGTCGCTGATAGAGAAGAATTATATGATGCAATAAAGAAGCTTCGTGTGCGTGGAGCCCCTGCTATCGGAGTCTTTGCGGCGATGGCGCTATCTGTTCTCTCCCGCTCCATCGAAGAAAAAGACAAAAAAGAGTTCCTTGAAAAGCTTCAGGCGGAAGCTGACTTTTTGAATAGCTCACGTCCAACGGCCGTGAACCTTTCCTGGGCGCTGAAGGAAATGATGAGTTGCGCCCGGACACAAGGATCAGAAGATGTCCCTGCCATCGTTGAAAAGCTTTATGATCGCGCTGTAAAAATAAGGGATGATGAGGAAACAATCGAAAAGAAGATTGGGGAATTTGGAGCTCCCCTCATAAAAGAAAACTTCGGTGTCCTCACGCACTGCAACGCCGGGCGTCTTGCCTGCCTCAAATACGGAACGGCAACAGCGCCGATGTACATAGCGCACGAAAAGGGGATTAATTTCAGAGCCTACTGCGATGAGACAAGACCGCTCCTTCAGGGCGCGAGGCTTACGGCGCTTGAGCTTTCGGCATCCGGGATCGATACGACACTTAATTGCGACAATATGAGCGCTTCACTTATGAGAGCGGGAAAGATAGATATTGTCTTTGTCGGGGCAGACCGGATCGCGGCTAATTACGATACCGCAAACAAGATTGGGACATCGCTTCTGGCACTTGCGGCAAAGCATTATAATATTCCATTTTTTGTCTGCGCTCCTACATCAACTATTGACAAGAGCATAAAGACAGGCGCCGACATCCCGATCGAAGAAAGGGAACCAGGTGAAGTCACCGAAATGTGGTATGAAAAGCGGATGGCGCCAAATGATATCAAGGTTTACAATCCCGCCTTTGATGTGACGGACCACAGTCTGATCACCGGTATTATCACTGAAAACGGAATACATTATCTGAAAGGATGAAATGATGACAGAAGAAGAAAGACTCGGGAAGGAAGCGGCAGAGAGGGTTCTCGCGCGCTCCGGAAAGAAGAAAGAGGAAGTTGAAAAGGAAGAGAATGAGAAGCAGCAGTCCTTTCTCGTGGAAGGAAACAAGGGTTCCCACATCAAGCATGTGATCGCCGTCATGAGCGGAAAGGGCGGCGTCGGAAAATCCTATGTTACCGCGTCTCTTGCAAATTGCCTCAAAAACAAGGGCTTTAAGGTCGGGATCCTCGATGCCGATATCACCGGTCCTTCCATTCCAAAGCTTTTTGGCGTAAAAGGCCCTGCCTACGCGGTTGAAGAAGGAAGCTATCCCGTGGAATCAAAGGGCGGGATAAAGATAATGTCGATAAATCTCATTCTTCCCGACGAGGAAACTCCGGTGATCTGGAGAGGCCCCGTGATCGCAGGTGCAGTGAAGCAGTTCTGGACAGATGTGATCTGGGGAGAGCTTGATTATCTTTTGATCGACATGCCTCCGGGAACCGGGGATGTGCCGCTCACTGTTTTCCAGTCCTTCCCCGTTGAAGGGATAGTCCTTGTGACATCGCCCCAGCAGCTTGTTTCAATGATCGTAAACAAGGCCCGGAATATGGCTTCGATGATGGGCATCAGGATAATCGGGATTATCGAGAATATGAGTTATTTTGAATGTAAAAAATGCGGCGAGCGCCATGAGATATTCGGAAAGTCGGATCTTGATGCAGTTTCAGGTGCTGCAGGGATACCTGTACTTGCAAAGCTTCCGATAGATCCGTCTGTAGCTGAGTTCTGTGACAAGGGCGATGTTGAAGCTCTGTCGGACGATGAATTTGAAAAGGCGGTCGGAGCCATTATTTTATAAAGCATAATTATCCAAAAATAATTGTTGTAATCGACAGGAGGATATTATTATGGGAAAAACCAAAAAAGTTACTGCCATTATCCTTTCGGCCGTGATGGCCCTGACCCTTTCCTCCTGTGCCGGAAAGACAAATGAAAACAGCAGCAGCTCAAAGGCTTCCGAAAGCAGCGCAGCCCCCGCCTCAATGATGGGAAATCTTGTGGCATATGGGCCTGCCCTCCTTGCAGATGTTGAAAAAGCTTCGGGCGGAGAGGATATAAAGCCACTTCAGAACGGGGATGAGATCATCAATATCCAGTTTGACTCAAGCTCCGGGGAAAAGGGCGGCTTTTCGGAATATACCAAGGGAGGAAGTTTGAATCTCAAGGTCTCCGGCGGTGAGCTCGTATGCGAGATCAAAAATATCGGTGTTGTTGATTACGCCGATCAGGCCTACAGGGACGGCTTTGCGCTCTCAATGGGCTGCGTTTATACCTACTCATTCGACATAAGGTGCGATATCCCGAGGAAGGTGGAATACCGCCTTCAGAAGAACGGCGGGGACTATCACGCCTATGTTGGGGAATATATAGATGTGACGCCCGAGGTCCTTCATTTCTCAAAGGATTTTGAGATGAAGGAGGACTCCGATCCCGCGCCGCGCCTGGTCTTCAATATGGGACGCATAGAAGGGATGGATCCTGACACCCCTGCTCATAATATTTATATCGATAATATCAAACTTGTTGTAAAGGACGCTTCAAACGCACAGGTCGTAAATGCTTTGCCCGATTATGTGAAGGTGAATATCAACCAGCTTGGATATAAACCAAAGGCCAAGAAGACTGTATTTGTTGAGAGAGCGCCCGAGGCATCATTATTCTATGTCTGCGACGCCGAAAAAAAGACAGTGGTCTTTGAGGGAAAGCTTGATGAAGGCATGTATTCGGACGGGGCCGGACAGATCATCAAGAGGGGCGATTTTTCAGCGTTTGAGACGCCCGGGAAATATTATATCTATGTGGACGGCTTTGGAAGTTCCTTCCCCTTTGAGATTGGGGAAAAGCTTTACGACAAGGCGCTCCGGGACTCGATTTTGATGCTCTATTCACAGCGCTGCGGGACAGCCGTTACCTTTGGGGGAAATAATGAATTTTCCCATGCGCCCTGCCATACTTCTCCCGCTACGATCTACGGTACCGATCAGACAAAGGAAGTGAACGGCGGCTGGCATGATGCCGGAGATTATGGAAAATACACGGTTCCCGGGGCAAAGGCGGCATATGACCTTCTGCTTACATACGAGGACACGGCCTATGACGCGGATGACCTTGGCATCCCGGAGAGCGGGAACAAGATTCCTGACATACTTGACGAGGCGCGTTATGAGCTTGACTTTTTGCTCAAGATGCAGGATGAGGCATCGGGCGGAGTCTACCACAAGGTGACTACTGCTTTATTTCCCGATACAAGCGTTGACGCGGCAGCGGATACTGCGCCCCTCATCCTTTCCCCCATATCCGATACGGCTACAGGGACATTCTCGGCGGTAATGGCGCACGCCTCAATCGTCTACAAAGATATTGACGCTGCTTTTTCAGAGAGGTGCCTTTCAGCCGCGAAGAAGGCTTATGATTATCTTCTTACTCATCCCGCCAATACCGTAGGATTCAAGAATCCCGAAGGGATAGAGACGGGAGAGTATCCGGATTCTGTATCAAAGGATGAGAGGTACTGGGCGGCTGCCGAGCTCTTCCTTTCGGTTCCCTCCGGGGAAGCCGGGAATTACTGCGCCGCTGTGCTTGAAGCGGTTTCCGATGAAAAGATAAATAAAGGCCTTGGCTGGGCCGCGGTCGGGACTTATGCGGATTATGTTCTCGCAAAGGCAAAGGATGTGCGTGACCGGGATGTTTCAGGGATAAATGACAAGGCGCTTTCAAATCTTTCTGAAAACGCGAAAACCTTGTCCGAGAGGGCAGCGAAGGAGCCTTATTTCACAACGCTTTCAAAGAACTTCCCGTGGGGCTCCAATATGACTATCGCAAACAATGCAATGGCGCTCTTCATGTATTCAAAGGTTTCGGGAGAGGACGAACCGAAAGAACTTGCGATCAAACAGACAGATTATCTTCTCGGGGCAAACTGCCTTGGATATTGCTATATCACCGGAGAGGGCACCTTCTCACCGAAGGATCCGCACCACAGGCCGTCAGAGGCAGCAGGCCATGCAGTGCCGGGGATGCTCGTCGGCGGACCCAACTCGAACCTCGATGACTCCTATGCAAAGACCATACTCTTTGGGCTTTCTCCGATGAAATGTTACGCGGACAATGCCCAGAGCTATTCCACAAATGAGGTGACGATATACTGGAACTCCCCGCTGATATATATACTAGCTTCTGATAAATAATGAGCATAGCTGTTTCGCATACGAGTGACGCCTGATTGAAAAATGAATTGCTGCACATCATTCCGGAACGAGTCCTAAGAAACAGCTATGCGAAGCACATTTATAAAAAATTTATAAAGGTAAAGGGCACTTTTTAAAACTTTTATTAAATCGTGTCCTTTTTTCTTGCTTTTTTTTCAAAAGGCTGATATATTCCCTCCTACACTTTTCATGAAAGGTCATTTCTTTTTGGCAGATCTTTTGTTCTGCATCTTTTAGTCAGGAGGTGGGGGTTATGCAGGACATCTTAAAGGAATACGGACCGGCGATAATCACGGTCGTATCCATCGTCGCCCTGATCGGGCTCATTTCATTTTTGATCGGAACAGATGCGGGATCTGTAGTAGGGCAGGCTTTTTCCGAGCTTATCTCGGGCTTCTTCAGAAGCGCTGAATCTGCAGGCGGGATCAACGGGAGCGCTGCGGCAGGCGGTGTGACGAGCGCTGTTGAAAATATTATTTCTGCAGGAGGTTGATATGACTGAAGAAAAAATTGATATGGGCTTTTTCGGTCCGCTTTATCCGCTTATCAATGATCAGAACATCACTGATATTGATGCGTCGGAGGGGGTTATCTTCACGACGGACAAGGATATGAACAGAAAGAGGATTGATGAGAGCAGTCTTGACAATGCCTTCCTTTCCGCCTTTTCAATGAGGGTCGCAAATCTTGTCAGCCTTCCATTCAACAAGGAGTCACCGGTTCTTGAAGCGGATACGGATACGCTTAGGATCACGATAGTCCATCCTTCGGTATCTCAGGGCGGGCTTTCATTATCCATAAGGAGGTCGCTTCCCAAGACAAGGATGGATGAGAAAACGATGGAAAAAGAAGGCTATGCTGCAAAGCCTGTCATCTCCCTTTTGAAGGACTGTGTGAAGGCGCATCTTAATATGGTCTTCATCGGGGAGCCCGGGGCCGGAAAGACTGAATGCGCGAAGTTTTTCTCGACATTTATAAAACCGGACGAGCGGGTCATCACGATAGAGGACAATCCCGAATGGCACTTCAAAAGCCTCTCGCCGGGACATGACTGCGTTGAGCTTCGGATAGGCAACAGACTCGATTACAGCGCAGCGATCAAGGCTTCTATGCGGTTGAATCCTAAATGGATGATGCTTTCAGAGGCAAGAGGCCGCGAGGTGAAAAGGCTCCTTGAGGGCTTCTCAACGGGTGTCAAGGGAATGACCACACTTCATGCAGACGACATCAGAAAGATACCGGATAGGATGCTGAATATGGCAGGAGAGGTAGCGGACGAGGGCCGTTTCATAAACAATGTTTATGAGTTCATAGATGTCGGGATACTCATCAAGAAAAAGATCATAGGGGGAGTGCTCAGGCGGACGATAGATGAGATAGGTTTTTTTGAAAGGCGAAACGGGAAAAATCATCTTTCCGTAGTATTTGAGGACGGGACTTTCACGGGCGAAGAGGTACCGGAGGGAATCATGAAAAAAATGAAAGAGGCCATGAACTGCGAGCTTTCCTGGGCAGAAAAGTGCAAGGGGGATGAAGAGTCATTTTTTTTCTCGTCGGACAGGATACTCGTAAGCACAGCGGAAAACGACAGCGCGCCTTCCATAGTTCAGGCCTGGAGGATGGATGATATAGGGCGAAAGATGCTGTCCCCGAAGAAGAAAGGACATAATCTGCATGCGGGCGGAAGGCTTGTCACGGCAGGGGCTGTCTGATGAACTGAAGGAATACGGCTATGTTTTTTCAGCAAAGAAAAGCGTATTCCTGTATTCCTTCGCAGCTGCGGCAATGCTCCTTCTTGGAAGATTCTTCTCGCTCCCTATCTTTTACAGACTCATCCTTGTTTGTGCGCTTGTCATTATCCTCCCGTTTTTCATAAGGAATGCGGCAAAAAACCGCTTCATCCAGCAGAGCTTTTCAGATACATCTATCTATATCGAGCAGTTTCTTTATTCCTTCAAAAGATCAAAAAAGATACTTTCGGCGCTTTGTGATGTCAACTGCCTTTTTGAAGGCGGGAGGATGAAGAATGCTATCCTGCGCGCCATCGACCATATCAGGCATACTTACAACGAAGCCGATGTTGAATCACACGCGCTTTCAATAATTGAAAAAGAGCACCCCGGGCGTGTGATAAAGATGGTGCACCGCTTCGCGCTTGATGCGGAGAAGCTTGGAGGAAACTGCGACGACCAGATATTATTGCTTTTGAACTATAGAAGGATGATGGCGGACAGGATATATGAGCTCCTTTTGAAGAAGAGGCGTGAGAGGCGCAATGTCTTTTTTTCAATAGCCTCTTCCCTGATCCTTTGTTCAGGCATCTATTTCATATCGGGGCGGCTCAATGTGGACATATCAAAAAATGCGCTTGGAAATATCGTGACAACGGCAGTACTGGTCTTTGACCTCTTCATATTCTACAGGGCTGATTCCTTTCTTTCCGCATCCGACGAGGAGGAGAAGGAAGAGGATGATGAGATGGAAGAGGTATATAAAAGAATGCTCTCCTGCAATACGAAGCTGCCTCTTGATCTTTTGAAACGGCATGCCGCAAAGAAGAGGGTGAAGAGGGCAATAGAGCGGGATTATCCTATATGGCTTCTGGAGACTTCACTTCTCATCCAGAATGAAAACGTCCAGGTCGCGATCACAAAGTCATATGCCAATGCGCCTCCTGTCCTTCGTATCCCGTTGAAAAAGCTTATCTACGACCTCAAGATGGATCCCGACAAGGTGGAGCCTTATCTTTCCTTCCTCTCTGAATTTTCACTTCCCGAGGTAAGATCCTCAATGAAGATGCTCTATTCGCTTTCGATCGGAGCCGGCGGGGATGCCTCCGCACAGATCACAGATATCATCAGACGAAACCAGCTTCTATTTGAAAGGTCGGAGCGCTCATCACAGGAGGACCGTCTCTCGAGGCTCTATGCGCTCTTTCTCCTGCCGCAATTAAGCGGCGGTCTCAAACTCATTTGCGATATGCTGCTTCTTTTCTTCGGCTGTGTTTCTTCACTCGGCTGATCTGATTTATTTTTTCGGGAGATATCTCAATTGGACATTATCATCAAAAGCTTTATAGGAACTTTCTTTCTCCTTCTGATCTCCATGGTCAGTATCTCCTTTCTCGGGATAGAGCTTACAGTCAATACGGCCGAAAGATATGCCCGTGATGTGGAAAAAAGGATAGAGTATTCATCGCTTTCTCCCGATGTCATAGAGGCCTGTGTCAATGAAGCAAGGGAAAGGGGCTATGGACTTTATGTGAAGATAAAGGAGACGACAAATGATACCGGCGAGAGGAAGGGCTACGGAAGGATGGAGCTTTCATACAATGTCAAAGCGGATATTCTGTCAATTGATTTTGAACTTACCATAAAAAACGATCTTTCAACATGATGATCTTGAAAGGAGACAAAAATGAAAAATGTGATAGAGCAATACGGAAGCGCTCTGATCTCTGCAGTAAGCGGACTTCTTGTGATAGGACTTCTCTTCACTGGCCTTTTCCCGGGAACAGGAGGGCTGTTAAAGACAATTGGAAAGGAGACGCTTCTTATGGGAAGCACAGCGGGCTATAAAGCATCCGATGATAATGACCTCTCTTTCCTTAAGGCAGCAGGAGAGGAGGGAAGCCTTTCACTTTCCGAAATAGAGGTTGAAAGCATGCTTTATGTAGATTGTGCATACTACCTCGATTCGCTCGCCCGCTCTCTTAACGGACAGGAGATAAAAGTCAGGGCAAGAAGTGTCGAAATGCTTTCCGTATCAGGAACAGGAGCTGATGTCACGGATCAGGTCCTTTCAATGAGTGAAGACGGTCGTGAGGTCATTTGCTTTCAGGCACCCGGATCCTACAGGGCCGCGCTCACCTTTGAAAACAATATGGGAAGGACAGTATCCGGGAATTTTGTCATCACTGCTGAAAGGGAAATGAACGGAGAGCTTACAGCCTTTGCGTAAGGACTGTCGTTGTGGTAAGATGTGGGACGGTATGTTTTCAGATGAACAGGAGGAAAGGGACGTCCCTTATTATCAAGAGCGATGCATTACTGCATAGGAGATGTTCACGGCTGCTTAAGTGAGCTCGAGCTTTTAATTGAAAAGATCCAAAAGTCTGATAGTGCTGCCGTCATTTATCTGATGGGGGACATCATAGACCAGGGACCGAGGGCGACGGAAACGCTGCTTTGGGCAATGGAGAATGTGACTCTTGAAGGGCCGATCAGGTGTCTTCGCGGAAATCACGAGGAGGAGGTCCTGCTCTGGTACAGGAAATATCTCGACTGGCAGAATAGTGACAACAGGACAACAGAGCCTCCCGAGTCAAAATATGATTTCTATGAGAGACTGAAGAATGAGGTCTCAGTGGATGATGAGCTTCTTGACAGGATAGCTGACTTCTTTCACACTCTTCCCTACTCCGCAAAGTTTACATTTCCTGCGGCAAAGGAGACGGGAAAGAAGAGCGTGACATATTATCTTTCACATGCATGGTATTCCGTTTCCGAGGATGCCGATACCGAGAGACAGCGCTGGATCAACCTTTACGGCAGATCCTGTGACGGAATATCAGATTTTGAGCTGAAAAAATATGAAGAGAGCCATCCTGATGAGATACCGGTGGTGCTCTGCGGTCATACCCCAACAATCTCTGCGGTCTTTGTTTCAAGCAAGTCCGGTATTCCGGGAGTGAACCGTCCCGGTATGATCGGCTACAGGCCTCATGCCATTTTTACGGATGGAGGCTGCTTTCACTACGGGCGGATATTGGAATATCCCTGCATGCTCTGCGCAATCTGTCTTGAGACACTTGAGGAGATTTATCCCGTAAGCCTTCGGAAGAGGATGACGGACTACAATATCATTACGCTTCGAAAGACTCTGAAAACAAAAGATGGCGAGGGCTTTTCAGCTCCCACCACCTCTGATCTCAAGCGTTATTATGATGAATATATGACAAAATGGATAAAGGATTCAGATCTCAATCCATATCGTCAGGAGATTCTTTCCTTTCCTGCCAGCCTTCAGGCAGTCTGATGCTGACCTTCTTGATCCTCTTTTTGTCAGCTGTCTTCACCCGAAGCAGTACTCCGTCCTTTGTGACATAGGTCTCGCCTTCAGAGGGGAAGTGGTCAAAAAGCCCCGTCAGATATCCTCCCAGAGTGTCATAGTCTTCAGATGAGAAGTCCAGATCGAGGGCGGCTGCAAGATCGTCAAGATTCGTGCTTCCAAGGACGTCATAGGTCATCTCGCCCGTCTTCTCTATATCATCCTCCTCATAGGTATCATATTCGTCCCTGATCTCACCTACCAGTTCTTCAAGAAGATCCTCCAAAGTGACCATTCCAGCGACCGCGCCGAATTCGTCCTTTACGATGGCAAGGGGGATGGAATTCAAACGCATCTCATCAAACAGTTCCGCTGCCTTCTTGTGCTCGAAGGTAAAGAAGGGCTCCCTCATATAGCGCCTTATCGTAAAGGGCTTGTCCTTGTCCCTTGTGAGAAGATCCTTCATATTGATGATGCCGACTATGTGGTCGGAGTCACCTTCGTAGACAGGGAGCCTTGTGTACATATGCTCTGCGAAGATCTCTATCAGCCTGTCATATGACCAGGTCACATTCACTGATGTCATATCGATCCTCGGGATCATGATCTCCCGAACCTTTGTATTTGAGAAATCAAAAATGTTGTGGATGTAATCCTTTTCATCCTCCTCAATGGTCCCGCTCTTGTGCCCGACATCGACGATGGTCTTGATCTCTTCTTCTGTAACGGCCTTTTCGCGCTCTTTTGAGCTTACTCCTATGATGGCAAGGAGACCTTCAGAAATCTTTGTGAAGAAGAAGACGAAGGGGGTGAGGATGACCATAAGAGTCCATATTATCTTTGCGTATCGGAGGGAGAGCTGAAGCGAGCGGATCGTCGCAAGGCTCTTCGGTGTGATCTCTCCGAGGATCAGGATCAGAAAGGTAAGGATACCCGTGGCGATCCCGGCACCATAGCTGCCCACGAGACCTACCGCGAGCATAGTCGCAAGCGAAGAGGCGGAGAGGTTCACGATGTTGTTTCCGATGAGGATGGCAGTCAGCATTTTCTGACGATCAGATATTATCTTCAGAACCAGCTTTGCCTTCTTCTGGAGGATGGACTCGTCATCCTGCGCGATCGTCATCAGCCTTATCCTGTTCACCGTCGTAAGGGCGGTTTCCGCGGAGGAAAAGAAGAAGGAGAGGGCAAGCAGTACGAGAAGGATAATGGCTTCGATTATCAGCTTTGCGGTTTCGTTCATGATATTCAGAGTGTTGACGCGTTGATATAAGCTTCCTGCTCGGGAGTCAGTTTGTCGATCGTGACACCGAGGAAATCGAGTTTTCTGTTTGCGACCTCAAGATCCACTTCCCTCGGGACCTTTATGAGCTTTTCGGAGAGCTCATTTCCATGCTCTATCAGGTATTTCGCTGAAAGCGCCTGAATAGCAAAGCTCATGTCCATGATCTCAGCCGGATGTCCGTCGCCGCAGGCGAGGTTTACGAGACGCCCTTCACCGAGGACATAGACGCATTTTCCGGGAGAGACCTCATAGCCTGTGATATTCTGTCTCTGCTCAAATTTTCTGATCGAGTTTTCGTTCAGGTCCTTCATATCGATCTCGACATCAAAGTGGCCGGCGTTGCAGAGAACGGCTCCATCCTTCATTACGAGGAAGTCTTCGTGAGTGATGATGCCAAGGTCTCCGGTCACGGTTACAAAGAAATCTCCTATCTTTGCTGCCTCATGCATCGGCATTACGGAAAAGCCGTCCATGATAGCTTCAACAGCCTTGATGGGATCGACTTCCGTGACTATTACTTCTGCTCCAAGACCCTTCGCGCGCATAGCGACGCCCTTGCCGCACCAGCCATAGCCTGCCACGACCACATTCTTTCCTGCCACGATGAGGTTGGTGGTCCGGTTGATGCCGTCCCAGACGGACTGGCCCGTGCCGTAGCGGTTGTCAAAGAGGTGCTTCATGTCTGCGTCATTTACCATGACCATAGGGAAATGAAGCTTCCCCTCCCTGTCCATGGCGTGGAGCCTCATGATCCCGGTGGTGGTCTCCTCGCAGCCGCCGATGACATATTGCAACTCGTCAGTAAGCTCTGTGTGCAGCATATGAACGAGGTCACCGCCGTCGTCTATTATGATATTGCAGTGGTGGGAGAGGACTGCCTTGATATCCGAAAAATAATCCTCCTCGCTGCAGCCGTGATGCGCAAAGACTGAGAGTCCTGAATGCACGAGGCTTGCTGCCACATCATCCTGCGTGGAGAGCGGGTTTGAGCCGGTTATGTACATTTCTGCACCACCCGCCGCAAGGACCTTGCAAAGATAGGCGGTCTTTGCTTCAAGATGTATTGAAAGGGCTATAGTCTTTCCTTCAAAGGGACGTTCCTTTGAAAAGTCCTCTTCGAGAGAGCGAAGAAGGGGGCAGTTCTTTCTTACCCAGTCGATCTTCAGATCTCCGGAGGGATAGAGGCTTTCATCTTTTATTCTGCTTTCCATATATCTTTCCTTTCAAAAGTAAATTTGCGCGACATTCAAAGTATAGCATTTTCCATGGCGAAAATGTATACTGTTCGGGGCAGATTGGATAGAAACCTTTCTGCGATCAGTTTAAGCCATTGTGCTTTTTAGATCGTATATGAAAAAAGAATTTGATTATTTTGAAAAAGCGTTATTTATATCTCCCGAGGAGGGAAATCCGGGAAAGAAGCCGCCGAAGGAGGAAATGGGAAATCCTGCCGGCTATCTGAAGAAGACTTTTTTTGCAAAAAAAGGAAAACCATATACGCTATATATTGCTGTTCATGGAGTTGCAGAGATATACGTGAACGGGGAGAGCGTGACTTCGGATGTGCTGTTTCCGGGGCCTTTTTCTTATTATTTTGAGATCCCGGTGGGAGTCTTTGATATCACGCCGCTCATACATGAAGGCGAAAATGAGTTTTCCGCCGTACTTGGAAACGGCTGGTACAGAAGCTTTACGATCCTTGGGAACAGGAAGAATTTTTTCGGGACCGATCTTTCCATCATAGCTTCGATATATTCCGGCGAGGAGTGCGTCCTTTTTACGGATGACAGCTTTGAGGCTTCGGTAAACGGTCCGATACGCGGAAATGATATCGTACTCGGCGAATGCTATGACGCTACGCTCTCTCAGGTCTCTTATGAGAAAAAGGCACGCATAGTAAAGCTCATGAAGGACGAGTCTGTGATCTCAAGGCTGGAAAGCTATTCAAGGATAAGCTCACATGAGAACGTTCCTGCCGAAAAGATCGGTGAAAACCTCTATGATCTCGGGCGTTATGTGTCCGGCGCCCTTTCCTTTTCATTCTCCGGCGCGAAAGAGGGAAGCGTCATCACATTTTCAGTCTTTGACTGTAAAGATCCTGAAGACAGGAAGAATGAAAGAAAACGCTTTTTCAAATACAAGGCTCTTGTCGGTGAAAACCACGGCACATCCCATTTTTCAGTATTTGAAGGAAGGTATATCGAGGTAGAAGCCGATTTCCAATTTGAAGGGCTTTCTGTTTCCGTAATCCCTTATTATTCTGAAATGGAGGAGCGGGCTTCATTCCACTGCGATGATGAAAGATTAAACTCAGCATTTCAAAGATGCCTTGACGCTGAAAAGTGCTTCTTTACAGGAATGTTTTCAGATGGCTATTCATCTTTGGGGCACGGCGCGGGAAGGACCATTGTCGCGTCGGCCTCTTCCTTTGGGGCGCTTTCCCTTATGACAGCGGAGAAAAGCCTTTCATGGTTCTCGCGCTGCGTTTCAAAGTGGCAGCACAAGAGCGGGAAGATAAGGAATCTGATCCCGCCAAACGCGCTCCCCTCAATGAAGCAGTATGAGGCTGCGCAGAGCACGGGGTGGGGAGATGTCGTCATAGATCTTCCATACATTATCTATTCATTTACAGGCGATGCTTCGATACTTAAAGCAAATTACAACGCGATGAAAAAGTGGTATCAGTCGCTCATCAGAAGGGCGGAGAAGCGTCCGGTCTCAAGAAAGATAACCGCACCTGTCAGGAAAAAGAATCCTTATGAGAGATTTGTCATAAACAAGGGCTTTCCTCTTGGGGACAATGCCGAGCAAAACCCGGGCCAGACGGAAAGGCTTCATCTTGCCGACGCCTTCAAGGATATGGGAACGGCCTATCTTGCGCATTCCGGGCTTCTTATTTCAAGGATAGCTTCGATCCTTTTAGAAGATAAGGATATCGATAAGGCTGCGAGGGCTTCCCTCGAAAAGGATGTTGAGTTTTACAAGAAGCGGGGGACAAAGGCGCTTGCGGCCTACCGTTATACCTTCGCGGACGTGAAGGGGCTTTTGGACTGCTCCGCGGATTTCCTGATCAGGGCTCTTTACCTTGATCTCCTTCCCGACGAAGAGGGCGGGATAATATCAAAAAACAAGGCGGCGGAGAGGCTGAACGAGCTCGTGAACGGGCCCTCCTTTGATGTTTATTCTCTTGGACCCCTTGCGCTTTCATCTCTTTCATCGGTGCTCGCCGACAATGGCTATATGGACAGCGCCATAGATATTCTTATAAAGCTTTCGGAGAGGGAAGGACCTCTTTCTCCGGAATATCTTTCTGCCATCGGCGGCTTCATGGTCAAGTACCTGCTTGGCATAAGCCTTGAAGGCGGGAAGCTTCAGAAAAGATCATATCGCAGCAGCCGCATAGGAAATATAAGCGGGCATTTCATTACTCCTGACGGAAAGAAGACAGTGATAGGGGATAGGGGATAGGGGACAGTGAATACGATAGGTTCAAAGCGGATACACGGGTTTTTGAATAGGGCAGCGGCGGGGGAGGATCTCGTCGTTGCCTTTTTTGGCGGTTCGATAACACAGGGGTCGCTTGCATCAAAGGAGGAGAACTGCTACGCATATCGCTTCTACGAAATGCTGCGTGAGCGTTATCCAAAAGCGCATTTCAAATACGTGAATGCCGGGATTGGAGGCACGGGTTCCTATTATGGCGCGATGCGCCTTGACGAGGACTTGATTGCTTATCGCCCGGATCTCGTGGTGTTGGATTTTTCCGTCAATGATGTTGATGCTGTCCTGCCTCTCTATCAGGCCGGGGAGACGGAGGCGAAGGGGAGCTATGACTTTGGGCAGCAGGGGAACGATCTGAAGCTTTACCCCGAGACCTTTGAGGGAATTGTCAGACGGATCCTTAATAGCGATACATTTCCGGCA
>CACYBK010000104.1 GCA_902772635.1 uncultured Lachnospiraceae bacterium
TCCTTCTCGGCAAACTCCTTGAAGAGCTGCTGAGCAAGCGCATGCTTTTTATCCAATGAAAAATCCATTTATCTTTGCTCCTTTATTTTCAATCACAACTGATCAGTGGGTGTCTTTGTCCTGTCCTCATTGTATTTGTAGAAGCCGATGCCTGTCTTTACGCCAAGCTTCTTCTCTTCCACCATCTTGCGGAGAAGGTCGTTTGCCTTGTACTTCTCATTTCCTGTGCCCTTGTAGATGACATCCATGATCTCAAGGACTATGTCAAGGCCGATGTAATCGCCGAGCTCAAGCGGTCCCATGGGATGGTTGCAGCCGAGCTTCATTGCGGTATCGATGCCTTCGATATCGGATGTGCCCTCAGCATAAACCTGGATACCTTCGTTGATCATCGGGATAAGGATCCTGTTTACGACGAAGCCGGGAGCCTCATTTACCTTTACGGGGATCTTGCCGAGCTTCTTTGAGATCTCAACAACACAGTCGGTCATTTCCTTCGGAGTGTTCTTTCCGGAGATGACTTCGATGAGCTTCATCACGGGAGCGGGATTGAAGAAATGCATGCCGATGATGGGCTTTGAAAGGCCCTCGCCGATCTCCGTGATGGAGAGGGATGAGGTATTTGAAGCGAAAACGCAGTCGGGATTCTTTACGATGTCGTCCATAAGAGACTTGAAGCAGGCCTTCTTTATATCCATCTTTTCAAGAGCGGCTTCAACTACGAGATCGGGATCGACAGCTATTTCATTAAGACCTGTCGCGATCTTTGCAAGAACAGCGTCAGCGTCAGCCTGAGTCATCTTCTCCTTGCTTACGAGACGACCGAGGTTCTTTTCGATCTTTCCCTTTCCGCCGTCAGCAAATTCCTGCTTGATGTCGCAAAGATAAACCTTCTCAACATCACCGCACTGAGCAAATGCCTGCGCAATGCCGGAGCCCATTGTACCGGCGCCGATTACAGCTACTTTCATTTAAATTTTCCTCCTTTATGATAAATCAGCCTTCGTACTTCTCTACTACTGTCGCGCAGCCCATTCCGCCGCCGATGCAGAGTGTTGCAAGACCGCGCTTTGCGCCTGACCTGTTCATTTCATGAAGAAGCGTAACAAGGATCCTGCAGCCTGAAGCTCCGACAGGATGGCCGAGAGCGATAGCGCCGCCGTTTACATTGAGCTTTGCGGGATCGAACTTGAGATCCTTTGCAACTGCGCAGCTCTGAGCAGCAAATGCCTCATTTGCTTCATAGAGATCAAAGTCATCTATTGTAAGGTTGAGCTTCTTCATTACCTTTTCTGTAGCGGCAACGGGGCCAACGCCCATGATCGAAGGATCGACGCCGCCAAGAGCTCCGCCCTTCCACTCAGCCATTATCTTTACGCCAAGCTCTTTTGCCTTTTCTTCAGACATAACGACAACAGCTGCAGCCCCGTCATTGATCCCGGAAGCGTTTCCTGCGGTAACGACTCCGCCTTCCTTGCCTGAGCAGCACTTAAGCTTCTGAAGGTCAGCTATGGTCTGTCCTGCGCGGGGGCCCTCATCAGTATCAAAGATGATAGTCTCCTTCTTCTGCTTGATCTCAACGGGAACGATCTCGTCCTTGAACTTGCCTGCCTTCTGGGCAGCCTCGCACTTGTTCTGTGAGGATAATGCGAATTCGTCAAGCTCTTCCCTTGTGAGATGCCACTGCTCAGCTACGTTTTCGGCTGTGATCATCATATGATAATTGTTGAAAGCGTCCCAGAGAGCGTCCTTGATCATGCAGTCGATGAGCGTACCGTTGTTCATACGATAACCGAAGCGCGCCTTATCAAGAGCGAAGGGGGCCATTGACATATTTTCCATACCGCCCGCCACAACGATATCTGCGTCGCCTGCCTTGATGAGATCAGCAGCCATATTCACGGCGTTAAGACCGGAGCCGCAGACCACATTCAATGTGACGGCCGGAACCGTAACGGGAAGTCCCGCATGAAGTGAAGCCTGACGCGCAACGTTCTGCCCCTGGGCTGCCTGGATGACGCAGCCCATCAGAACTTCGTCAACCTGATCATACTTGTCCTCAGGAATGCCCGCGCGAGTAAGCGCTTCCTTGATAACGATGGAGCCCAGCTTCTCAGCGGGTGTCGTGGAGAGCGCTCCGCCCATCTTTCCGACTGCCGTCCGGCATGCGCCGGCAATAACAACCTTTCCTGCCATTTTTGCCTCCTTCTGATGAAAACAACAATTATATTTTTGACTTCGGGATCTATTCGCGAGATGTGTTAAAAATTTAACAATTACCCGTAAAAAAAATAAACGCCCGAAGTACCAGCGAGAAAAATTATAGTACAACGGGCGTTTACAGGCAAGTTTTTTTGTAGAAAATGCTCAACCGGAAGTCTGCGGTTCCTGCGGTGTCTCCGGTTCTGAAGGTTGCTCGGGTTCAGCCGGTATCTCAGGCTCTGAAGGCTCTGCCGGCTGCACGGGTTCCGGCGGGTTTTCAGGCTGCTTAGGTTGCTCCGGCTGCTGGGGCGTTTCCGGCTCTGAAGGCTGCGAAGGCTGCTCAGGTTCGGCCGGTGTTTCAGGCGCTGAAGGCTGCTGCGGCTCCTGCGATTCTTCGGGTTCAGGCAGCCTCTCCCATTTGTAGAAGAAAGCACAGCCGCAGACCAGCTCATAATGCGCTATCCTAAGGCGCTCAGCCGCCTTCACGGTCATGAAGAAAAGCCAGTCTCCCGTCCGCTCTCCGGCCACAACACGACGGGCCGCTTCCATACAGTCTTCGTTCGGGCCGCCGTTTTCAAGGATGTAATCGATCGCGCCTATGGTATAGGTCGTGAACTGATCCGGAGATGTGATGACATCTGTTATCGTATCGGGGAAGTAGGAGCTCTTCACACGGTTCATGATGACGGAGCCCACTGCAAGCTTTCCTTCCATCGGAAGGATGCCGACCTCGGCCTGTATCGTGGCCGCGAGGAAGGTAAGCTCATCAGTGGTCGCACTCACCGCTCCTCCCGTATATTCTCTTTCCTTTCCTGCTGCCTCTCTGGCCGCCTGCTCCTTTGCGATAGCCTGGGCAAGAAGCGCCTGGGCCTCAGCCTGCCTGTCGGAAAGGGCTGCCCTCTTTGTCTCAAATTCCTTTAGCTGAAGCTCCACTGCCCGGGCATTGTTCGCGGCCGCATTCACATCGGCTCGTGCCTCCCGAAGCTCCTCGCCTGCCGCAGCATAGAGCGTCTGAAGCTGTCCTGCGGACTTATTCAACACCTGCTGGAACTGGGAAAGCTCTGCGTGCTTTTGTTCAACCTCTTCCTTCTTTTTTGCGACTTCCTGCATCGTATTCTGATAACGCTGAAGCTGTGCCCTGTCATAGGCCGCTATGGCCTTGACATTGTCCATCTCGTTCAGAGCCTGCGCAAAGGAGCCGCTCTCGGCCATTATCGTAAAGAAGTCCTTGTTCAGTTTGTGCTCGTACATATAGGCGATCCGTTTCTTCATCGCCTCGTACTGCTTCTTCGCATCTTCCTCTGTCTGCTTCAAAGACTCGTTCACTTGCGAAAGCTCATACTTCATATCCTCGACCTCAAGCTTTGTAAGATCAAGGTTCGTCCTCACATCATTGTAGAGCGATTTGTAGCGGTCGGCGTTCTCCTGCCGCTGTGCGGCTATGCTCTGCGCCTGATCGACTGCAGCCTCGGCCGCCTTCTTCTTTGCCTCGGCGTCAAGGATCGCCCTCTCATTTTCCTCCGACTGTTTTTTCAGTTCGTCAAGCTTTGACTGTGCTTCATAGGAGGAAGCGAGTGCGTTTTCTGCCGGAGCGGAAAAAAGGGCTGCAAAAGTAAGCCCTGAAAGTGTAATGAGGCAGATTATTTTTTTTGTAAGATCTTTTCTTTTCATCTGCAGGATGTACTAATGCCCTCCACAGCAACGGCGCCGCCGCGTGTCACATCAATATGCTTGAAGCTTTTCCGGAGTATCGAAACAAGCTCGTCATTTTTTCTTTCCGTAAGAGTACTTTCGAGGATAATGGCATCAGTCCCGATATCAACGGGCTTCACCGAAAAGGTCTCTGCTATCCGAAAGACCTCAGCCTTCTCCTCGGGTCCTATCTGCTTGATCTTTGCAAAAAGAACCTCCTTCATATGTATCGGCACATTTGTAAGATCTATTACCTTTATTATCTCGACCATTGAGTTGAATTGTTTTTTGATCTGCTCAAAGGTCACATCGTCAGACTCCACCGAGATCGTCATCCTGGATATATCCGGATGCTCCGTGGTGCCTACGGTAAGGCTGTTCAGATTGTACGATTTCGCCGAAAACAGTCCGGAGACCTTTGAGAGCACTCCTACCTCATTCTCAGTATAAAGCGCTATCCAGCGTTTCTTCATCCTGCCTGCCATTTTTCACTCCCCTTACTCCAGTATCATCTGGTCTATAGGCGTCCCACTCTTTACCATCGGAAGCACATTGATCTCTGAAGGGATCATAAATTCTATCACCATAGGTTCTTTGCTGTCCCGGGCTTTTTGAAGCGCCCCTTTGATATCGGATCCGTCTTCCACCCTGATCGCGGAAACTCCGTAACTCTGTGCCCACTTTATGAAATCAGGGATGTATCTGCCATTATCGTCAGTAAGGCAGGTGGCTTCATAGCGCTTTTCGTAGAAGAGCTCCTGCATCTGCCTTACCATTCCAAGATATCCGTTGTTTAAGATAATGACCGTAACAGGAAGACGGGAAGCCACTGCCGTTGCCATCTCCTGCATGTTCATCTGGAAGCCCCCGTCCCCGGTTATCGCAAGGACCTTTTTTTCGGGACAGGCGGCCTTTGCACCGATCGCCGCAGGAAAGCCGAAGCCCATGGTCCCGAGTCCGCCTGATGAGATAACAGGCCTCTCCCTTTTCACGGGAAGAAACTGTGTTGCCCACATCTGATGCTGTCCGACATCAAGAGTCACAATACAGTCCGGGAATACCTCGTCTATCCCTTCCATTATCTTTTTGGGATCGACCCCTTCATTAACGGAAAGCGAGAGCGGATGCTCTTTTTCCCATGAATCTATGGTATTGCGCCAGTCACTTAACTCTTTTAATGAATCTCCCTCAGGCTCCTTTGCCCACTCCAGAAGCTTTTCAAGAGCTGTCTTTGCATCAGCGACAACCGGGATATCGACCACCACGTTCCTTGAGATGGAAGCGGTATCGACGTCAACATGTATTATCTTCGCGTTCTTCGCGAAGTCGGAAAGCTCGCCGGTGATCCTGTCATTGAAGCGGGTTCCGATCGAAAAAAGTACGTCGCAGTGGGTGATCGCCATATTGGCGGCGAAACGCCCGTGCATGCCTGCATTTCCCACAAAGGAGGGACTGTCCACAGGGATCGCCCCGTTTCCGAGGATGGTTGTGACCACAGGTATCTTCATGGTCTCGGCGAAGGCTTTGAGTATGTCCTCTGCCCCGCTCATCATCACGCCGTGGCCTGAAAGGATGAGGGGCATCTTTGCCGATTGAAGGAGAGAAAAAGCTTTCTTCAACTGTCCGACGTGTACTCCCTCCGGCGGACGGTAGCTTCTCATATGGATCTCCTTCGGATAATCCGAAGGCCCCATCTCAGTCTGAACGTCCTTTGGTATATCAAGGATGACAGGCCCCTTCTTTCCGGTGTTTGCTATATGAAAGGCCATCTTGATCCGTTCGGCAAGCTTTTCCCTCTCTCTTACCGTAGAACCGAACTTGACGATCTGGCGCGTCATCCCGATTATATCCACCTCCTGAAAAGCGTCATTTCCAATGAGGGGACGGGAAACCTGTCCCGTGAATACCACAAGGGGAACAGAATCATAATGCGAATCCGCAATCCCTGTGACGGTATTCGTGGCTCCGGGGCCGCTTGTCACAAGGCAGACTCCCGGTTTTCCCGAAACCTGCGCGTAACCCTCAGCCTCGTGGATGAGGGCCTGCTCGTGCCTCGGGAGTATGACTCTGATGTCGGGATTTTTGTAAAGCTCGTCGAGAAGATCCGTATTGTTCCCGCCCGGGTAGGCGAAGACAGTATCAACACCTTCTTCCTTAAGCGCCTTGACAAAAAGCGCGCTTCCTGATATTTCCATTATCTTCGATCCTTCACTGCATTGTTTTCGTAAGTATCAAAGGTGTAGACTATGTCAAAATAAGTCTGCTCTTCGGACTCTCCGGTTTTTACCCAATCATCCATTTCATCAAGGTTGGGGAAATACTTGTCCGCGTCGTATTCATAGTCTGTCCTTGTCACATAGGCTTTTTTGCAATAGGGAAGGAGCTCTCTGTATACTGACTCTCCGCCTACCACAAAGACCGAGTCGTCATCATATTTTTGGAGCTCTTCAAAAAGTGCCGGAAGGTCATTGACTATTATGGCTTTGTCGGCCTTAAGCTCCTTCTTTTTTGAAAGTACTATATTCGTCCTCTCCGGAAGGGCGACGCCGCCGGGAAAGCTCTCAAGTGTCCGCCTTCCGAGGACTATGACGTTCCCCTTTGTCATCCTTCTGAAAAATTTCATATCCTCGGGGATCCTGATCAAAAGGGAATTGTTCTTTCCTATCCCCCAGTTTTTGTCCGCATTTACTATCAGGTTCATTAACAGTCCTTTCTCAGATCGCGATCGGAATCTCTCCGACAGAGGGCCCGTACTCGTAGTTTTCAAGGCTCACATCATCGGGAGTAAAGTCATAGAAATCCTTTACATCGGGATTCAGATGAAATACAGGCGCGGGGAAGGGTTCTCTGCTGATAAGCTCCTTGATGATCGGCACATGTCTGTCATAGATATGCGCATCCGCTATCACGTGCACGAGTTCTCCCACCTCCATATCCGAAACCTGGGCTATCATGTGAAGGAGAACGGCGTACTGCACCACATTCCAGTTGTTCGCCGCAAGGATGTCATTGGAGCGCTGGTTCAAAATACCATTCAGGATAAGCTTGTCATGCCCCTTCTTTTCCGTGACATTGAAGACCATGGAATAAGCGCAGGGATAGAGGTTCATCTCGCAAAGATCGGAATGGACATACATATTCGTCATTATCCTTCTTGAAAAGGGATTGTGCTTTAAGTCATAGAGCACCCGGTCCACCTGGTCCATCTCCCCTTCGGGATAATAAGCCTTCTGCGCAAGCTGATAACCGTAGGCCTTTCCGATAGAGCCGTCCGGATCCGCCCACTCATCCCAGATATGGGGCTTTAAGTCATTGATATTATTGGATTTTCTCTGCCATATCCAAAGGACCTCATCCGTGCAGCTCTTGAGGCCTGTACGGCGAAGCGTCAGTATCGGAAACTCCTTTGAAAGATCATAGCGGTTTATGACACCGAATTTTTTGATAGTGTAGGCGCTCTTTCCGTCGGGCCAGTGGGGGCGCACCTTTTCGCCCTCTGTTGAGGTCCCGTTTTCTAATATGTCATTACACATATTGATGAAAAGTGTGTCTGCAACGCTCATAGAGATCCCTCCCTCACATCCTGTCGAAAAATGCGCTAAGCTTTTCAAGAAGCTCCACGCGGCTTATGGTCTTCAAAAGATAGCCCTGGGGCTTCAAGCTCATGACGGACATCACGCTGTCCTTGTCGCCTCTTCCGGTAAGAAAGATAACAGGGATGCGCTTCGTATCCTCATCACTACGGAGCATTTCAAGTACCTGCGGTCCGTCAGTCACCGGCATCTCATAATCAAGCAATATGAGATCCACCTTGTTTTCAGCGCCCAGCCATTTCATCGCCCGAAGTCCGGAGGTCGCCATAGAGACCTTGTAGGTATCCTTCAGCCATTCACGGATGAGGCTCATATAGTTCGGGTCGTCATCCACTATCAGGATGCTCTTTTTGTTGAGCCCCTCATCCGCCTCAAAGCTCTGAAGGTTCACGGCACTGATAAATGCGTCATAATCGAGCGGCCGTTTGAAGACCTTGTAAACCACACTGCTGTGGAGGACCTTCTTTACATCATCGGTATCATTGGGCTCACCAATGAGGATGATCTGCTTCCCGTCCTGCCTCAGATGGTCGGAAAGATATGTGAGTATTTCAGCCGAAGGCTGCTCATGAGGCTCAAGATAATATGTCACGAGATTGACCTTTGCAAAGAGCTCATTTACAGCGTCTATCGACGGCTCTGTAAAAACGGGATGAATGCCCGCATCGGAAAGCTTTTTCATGAGGACCCTTATGATAAAGGATTCTTTTCCTCCAATGATGAGTATATTTGTTTCTGTCATCGTTTCCTCCGAAAACAATTATCTTTTTTCAAGCTTCTGCTCTTTCATTATCTTTTCCATCGCATCCCAGTCAAATTTCTTAAGGGCGGCAGAGAGACCGGAGAAAAGCGCTTCATCACGATCTGAAAGCCTGTGTGAAAGCACTTCTTTGATCACCATCTCGGCCGCATCATAGTCCATTGCGGGAATGAGTTCGTTTAATGTATTTATTGCGTCCTCTATCTCCTCTTCGGAAATGGGAGGAAGTATCAGCTTTTCTCTTCTTGCCTCCTCCGGCGCTATGTTTGAAAGCTTCTCACGGAGCCGATGGAGCTTCTCAAGGAAGCCCTCGAAGTTTGCCTCGATATAGCCTCTGTCCTCGCTCTTTCCTGCATCCTCGAGTTTCTGTGCCTCCTCCGAAAGCTCATTTGCTCCTATGATACGAAGCGAGGTCTTCATGGCATGTGTTTTCACTGTAAGATTTCTTATATCATCCTCGACATAGGCCTTGTGAAGAACCTTTACATTTTCGTCCGCAGTCTCAAAGAAGAGCTTCACGGAGAAAAGATAATTCGATACGCCGCCGGCATTTTTTATGCCGTCCTTTGTCTTTATCTCTTCAATCTCTTCAAGCCACTTGTGCTCTTCCATGAGTTCGGTCTCCTGTTCCCCGGAAGGGTCTTCGATCCTTTGTACTATGTCTCCCGGTATGTGCTTTAAGATAAGCTCTTCAAGGAACCTTGCCTCGATAGGCTTTGCGAGATAGCCGTCAAAGCCAAGCGACTTGTAATAGCCATCCTCAGGCTCGGAATTTGCTGTCATTGCATAGACCGGCATCGTGTAATTCTTGTCCCGAAGTTTTTCAAGAGTCTCAATGCCATCCATTCCGGGCATCAGATGATCAAGGAGTATTACATCATATTTGTTCTCCTTCACTCTTTCAAGACATTCCTCTCCGGAGACTGCAGTTGTCACAAAGACCTTTGTGGCAGCGAGGAGTCCCTTGATGACGGTGAGATTCATCGGATTGTCATCAACCACGAGTACGGACGCATCAGGCGCTACAAAGAGCGGCTTGTAAGGACCGATGGCCTCTTCCTTGTTTTCTATAAAGGCCCCCATCGGAGCGTGATCGACTATCCTCTGGCTGACAGTAAAGATGAAGCTCGATCCCTTCCCGTATTCACTTTCGCATGTCAGTTCTCCGCCCATCAGTTCTGCGAACTGCTTTGAGATATTGAGTCCGAGGCCGGTACCCTGGATGGCGCTGTTCTGCTTTTCATCCATTCTCTCAAAGGCTGAGAAGAGTCTCTTGATATCCTCCTCCTTGATACCCATCCCGGTGTCATCCACCCTGTAGCAGACAGTAATGTAATTGTCCTCCTCCTTCACGACAGATGCTGAAAGTGAAAGGCCTCCCTCGCTTGTATACTTGACGGAGTTTGTAAGGAGATTCAAAACGACCTGCTTGATCTTTCCCATATCGCCGTAGAGCCTTTTCGGTATTGCAGGATCGATATCGAGGTCAAAGGAAAGCTTCTTTTCCTCGCTCCTGACCCTTATCATGGTGACGAGCGAGCGGATCAGATCCTCGACATTGTACTCCACCTCAACAAGGTTCATCTTTCCGGACTCTATCTTTGAAACGTCAAGGATATCATTTATGAGTGAGAGCAGGGACTCTGACGCTGACTTGATATCGCTTGCGTAGCCCATCATTGAAAGATAATAAGGCCGCGGCACATCAGAGGCTTCCTCACGAAGGATCAGCTCATCCATACCGATAATGGTATTGATGGGGGTTCTGATCTCATGCGACATATTCGCGAGGAATCTCGATTTCGCGCTGTTTGCGCGTTCCGCCTCCTCCTTCGCAGCCGCTATCTCTTTGTACTGCTTCCTGATGACGGTCCCGGACATTATCCTCCATACTATGATGCCGACTATGGCTGCGACAGCGGCTATGATGAGGATACGAAAGGCCATGAGTTCGAGGAGCTTCGGCTCCTTTTTGACAGCATAGGTCTGATCCTGAAGAACTGCCTTTGTGGACTCGTCAAGTATCTGTATATGAAGAGTATAATCACCGTAATCAAGGCCTGTGTATTCGAGCGGGAGCAGCCTGTCCTGATAAGCCGTGATACCTTCATCATCTGCGCCCTCAAGATAGAGCCTTACATACGGATTCGTAAGGTCGTAGTTGAGTACCGAGGCCATTATCTTGATACGGCCGGCATCCTTTGGTATCACATAAACATTATCTTCATTTGGAAGCACTGTCCCTTCCGAACAGTCAATGCTCCTGACAGCAAGCTTCAGTCGTCCGGAATTCTGGAAGAAATTCTCTGTATTCATCCTGCAGACCCCCGTCCGCCCGGATATATAAAGATCTCCGTTTTCATCCATGCAGGAGAAGGCGTTTCCGGTGGGAACCGAGGTGAGGCCGTTCGCGGTACCAAAGACCTTGTAATCAAAGGTCCCGGCCTTCAGAAGATCGTCAGCCTTCACACAGTAAATTCCGAAGGAGGATAATATCCATCTGTTCCCGTCGCTGCCCTGATAGATATCAAAATTGTTGGTATAAGGGAAATCCTTTACATCAATGATCGAGTCATTTTCGATATACTCGATCGAATTTGAGGTAATGACCCAGATGACGTTCTTTTCATCATCTCTCTTGATACGAAGGATGACATCACTGGTAAGCCCGTCATCACGCCCCTTCTTTGAAAGGCCGTTTTTGTCCTTGATATAGATCCCGCCACCGTCGGTCCCGATCAGAAACGAGCCGTCAAAGCCCTCCTCGATCGTCAGGACTACGGTATTCTCAAGGCCCGAGCCATGATCTATGACTTCCTGCTGCCTTAAGTCTTTTATGATGGAAACGCCGGAATTCGTTCCCACAAGCAGACTTCCATCGGAGGCTTTCGTAATGCATCTTACATCATTATTTAAAAAGCCGTTTTCTTCATTGAGTGTCAGTATCTCACCGGCCGCAGTATAGATCAGAAGTCCGTCACCGCTCTTGTAGGTCGCGATATAGATATTGTTTTTGTCATCAGCTTCTATGCAGCGGATACGGACACCGGAAAGCCTCTGCGTAAGCGCGTTTGAAAGAGGCTTTTCGTTTTCATCAAGTATCATAAGGCCCTGATCCGTTCCGATATAGAGGAGCCCGCTGTTTTTGCATGTCGCATTTGTGACCTCCTCCGGAATGCCTGCCGCCTTTGAGATATTCCTGAAATTGGATGTCACGACCTTGCACACGCCCTGGCGGGTAGAGGCAAACCAGAGGTTGCCCTGATAGTCCTCTGTCATCATCTCGATCGAGCTTGTAAGCGGAAGATCGGACAGGATATTGAATCTCATATTTTCGTCAAGATAGCCTGCTGTCGATTCCGCGATGATAAAAAGGCGCCCGGCGGCTTTTGTCATATAATTGATAGTAAGTCCTTTTGGCATCTCGATCTTTTGCATTGAAGATACCTTGTCACCGAAGCGTCCCCTGTAGAGACTTCCGTCAGAGTCGGCAAGATAGATATCATCACCGTATCCCGCATATACACTTGTAAACTTCGCTGCACCAAGGTCCTTTGCATTGAAGAATTCCTGAACTTTACCACCGCCTATGGAAAATACAGCACCGTCACGGCTCGTCCCGTATATCATCCCGTTCTGATCCTTTGAGAGCCCCAGTATATAGGCATCCTTCAGCCTTTCATCCTCGATCCTTTGGATCTCCATAGCGGGATCGACATAACAGATCCCGTCCGTCGTCCCGACATAGACAAGCCCTTCGTCGTCCTGTTCGAAAGCTCTGATCGAGGATGAGGGGATACCCTTCTTGTAGGTAAAGTGAGTAGTCTTTGAGCCATTATCTTCAAGCACTACAACACCGTTGTCATTGGTTCCTACCCAGAGCCTGCCTGCATTATCCTCGAATATGCACTTTCCGTTTGCCAGTCCTTTTGATGAATCAAGCCTCTCAAAGGTCGTTCCGTCATAGCGCACTATTCCCGAATAGCTGCCTATGTAGATATAGCCGTCAGAGGCTGAAAATATGCAGTTTGCGTCAGATGTGGGAAGGCCGTTTTTCGCGTCGTAAAGCTCCGATGAAAACCCTGCACCGGGAATCTGCCCCGTAACGGCATAGCCCCCTCCGGTTTCAGTTTGGCTTTCCACACCAGTCAGTGTGTCAGTTGACGCTGCCAGAGTCAAAAGAGGGGCGGAGGCAAAAAGCAGCACGCCTGCCATTATTGCAAAAATAAGCTTTTTTTGTCTCATAGCCTCATTCCTTATCCTGATACTTCCGAAGGACCTTTCGAACCGCTTCCTCGGACTCAACGAAGACCTCAACGCACTTGGGATCGAACTGGGTCCCGCTGCCCTCTGTTATTATCTGCATAGCTTCCTCATAGGTCATGGAGGGCTTGTATATCCTCTTTGAGGTAAGGGCGTCAAAGACATCAGCGACAGCCATGATGCGCGCCGAAAGCGGGATGACTGTTCCTGAAAGCCCCTCCGGATAACCCTTTCCGTCGTAGCGCTCGTGATGATAAGCTGCCATGGAGAGAGCCTCTCGAAGATAGGTTCCGCCCTTCACGGAGTTGATGGCCTTTTCGAGTATCTTCTTTCCCTCCGTGGTATGACGCTTCATTATCTCAAATTCTTCTTTTGTAAGCCTTCCGGGCTTGTTCAAAACGGCATCCGGGATATTGATCTTTCCAATATCATGGAGAGGCGCAGACATCACCACGTCCTCCATATATTTCTCCGTCATCTTGTCGGAGTAATAGCCTTTTCCCTTCAGGCCGTTCAATATTATCCTCACATACTCCGCAGTCTTTTGAACATGGAAGCCCGTATCGGAATCCCTGCTCTCCACCATGTCAGCCATGGTTATGATGAGTCCCGACTGCATCTCTTCAACCTGTTTTGTATGATGCCTGATATCCGACACCTGATCCGCCGTATCCTCGGTCATCCTGCAGAGGGTCCTGTAAAGTATCTCGATCTCATCCCCTGTTTCAATGCCGATATCCCTGATCTTTTTCACATTCTCACGAAGCGAGCTTCCGGAGGTGGTGTCAAACTCGAAGTCTCCGGCGCAGTCCGCCATGGAATTTATGGGATGAACGAGATAATACTTCGTATTGAAAAGACCAAAGGCCATAACGAGGATGAAGAAGCCGGAGAAGATGAGGATCGTCCTCAAAAGATAATCCCTTACATCCTCTGAGAGCGCTACTACCGACACATCGGCACCGACGTAGCAGACTGTGTTTCCATCCTTGTCTTCTACGGGATGGTAGATCATCACGACCCTGCCCCAGATGTCATTTGACTCGACAGGTCCTACTTCCTTTCCCTTGAGAAGATCAGAGACATAGGGCTTCACCGCGTTCTCAAAGGGAACGAGAGTGCCGGGCTCATAAGCCGAAAGGTTCCCCTCGTTATCAGCCTCCATATCAAAGAGATAACGTGTTCCTTCCTCAGTCACTGTAAAGACATAGAGATACTTGATGCTTCTGATGCTCTCTTTGATGCTCATAAGCATTTCATAGGTCTCATCATAGCCCTTCTGATTCCTTCCGTTCCTCTCGAAGAGCGGGATACTCTCAAGATCGAGCATACTCCCGACAAGGTTTGCCGCACCTTTTGCGCTTTCTATCGCTTCCCTTCTTTCGCTTGTGCGGTAGACCTGGATGAAGGTGGTGGCCATCACGATGGTCATGGCCACGGCTATTATCATCAGGATCAGGGACATCCTTGTCTGAAGCGTACTGAAGCCATTCTTTCTTCCCGCGTTCTTTGAAAACTCCCGAAGTTCTTCATCACTTCTCGGCTTCTGCTTCCAGCCGAAGATGTTCAAAAGCTCGCGTTTTTCCTTCGGAATAAAGTGGATCAGTAAATAGGCCGCTCCAAGGCTTATCGCCTTGTCGACAAAGTTCAGGGCAATGTTCAGGAAAAAGAAGGAAAGAAGAGGATCCGGTCCCCCGCTTGAAAAGATAAGATCTGCCGTAGCCTTTATGCTGTCAAACTGCGGCTGCCCGAGAAGAAGGATCTGTATCAGAGCACCAAGCCCGCCGCTTATCACAGCGAAGATAAGGGCAAGAAGGAGTCCGTAAAGAACCCTTTTCTTGCTGTCCTTGTATTTCTTCCTGAATAATACCGAAAAGAATGCGATAAGTACCGCGATCACTGAATAATAGACTGAGAAGGGATTAAATAATGCGCAGAGTACACTTGAAAAAACAGCCGTAAGAACGCCGGGGAAAAAGCCCGCAACCATCGAGACCACGATCGTTCCGATGGTATCAAGATAGAGCGGGACCTTGGAGATATACATTATCAATGCAAGGCCCACGTTTACGGCTATGCCGATCAAAACGGCACAGATAGTCGTTTTGCTGCTTTTTTTGTATATGTTCATCCCGATGGTCTCTCCTGTCAATAAACACAATCTGTGACATTTTAGCATATATTGGAAATAATTGAAACGAAGATAATCTTGGACATATTGTTTTGAAGAATGATATGCTAGTGTGTCACTTTACAATTGCATATACTTTGTGCGTAGGCAGAATTACTTGATGCAAGACGTTTGAGGGAGGCGATGCGGTGGCA
>CACYBK010000105.1 GCA_902772635.1 uncultured Lachnospiraceae bacterium
GCTGATGATGGGCGCAGATTCCCCGTGGGGAATGCTGCGAAGCAACAGCGGCTTTGCCTCCGACCCGAAGCTGCGTCTTCTGTATTCCTTCGCTATGCTGCACGCGTGGAATAAAAATGACCGGCTCTTATTTAGCCGGCATTACTTCCCGGATATCGAAGCCTTTGCGGATCTGCTTCTTGCACCGATGCTGACCGGTCTCGGTATCCAACTGATGACCGATCCGCGTGTCCAAAGTGGCTATGACACCCTGTATTTTGCCGCGAGAGATGGTTTCCTTCCGCAGAAGGTCTACGATATTCTTGGAAAAAACATAAAGCACATACCCAGCCGCTATCTCTATGTGTCGCGCCAGGCACTTTGCTATGCGGCCTTTCAAGACTTTTCAGATTACTTTACACATTCACGCTGGTACGGGAAGGAATTCTTATTAAAGGATTTTCTCTCCATATTCATCATAGATGTTAACATCAGAGAGCATGTCCTTAAAAGCCTGACAGAAGAGGAAAAAACAAAAAACCTGTGTGAAGATTTTTCTGACGCGCGCAGAGCTTTGTCACGTGTTTCGGATGAGCTGGAGGAGTATTTCAGCGCGCAGAAGAAGCTTTCTTTTGAATACTATCACGCCGCTTTTGCTGGAAAAACGGGCAGACAGCTTGTGTTCGACTGTGGGTACAGCGGCTCTGTCTCGACGGGATTGATGAAGGCGGTCGGACTGCCTGTCGATAAGTATTATTTATGGGAAAGAGGAAAAGAAAATCGGCCTTTGGATGCAAAAAACAGGACAAGAACAGTTTGCTATTTCAAAGGCGATCCCTTGTATGGATTCAACATCATATTTGAAGAATGCTTCTCCCCGATGGAAGGCTCCTGCCTGGGATTCTCAGCGCACGAAGGCGGGATAGCTCCCGTGCTTGAGCCCCTGGACATCACAGAAGGTATGCGCGCAAGCATGTATACGCTGGAACGCTGTTGCACTGCGTTTGCCGAGGATTTTGAGAGGACCTTTGGCTCCTATCTTTCCACGCTTCGCACAGAAGATCATGAGATATTTCTGGACATAGCAAGGTCTGCCTTCCTTGCTTCTCCCTACAATGAATTGAACATATTTGACCAGATCCTCTTCCCGGACAGCCACGGCATATCGCTGAGACTGTCTAAAAAAAGCTATGAAACCTTCGGGACGCTGCAATATTACAGCGACAGTTTTCACGGAACGGCGTTTGATAACCCGGATACGTTTTTGGATGAGGACAGTCTCACACAGAAACTAAAGAAAAAATATAAAATCGGGATTCACCTACATCTCTATAATAAGTACCTGATTGAAGAGATCATTTCTTATCTGAAAACGATCACGCATCCCTTTGACCTGTATATCACGATCACGGACGCAGGCTTTAAGCCGGTGTTGGAGAACCTCTGTACCAGTGCGATCATCCCCTGCCTGCAAAAGCTGACCGTTATCCTTACCACCAACCGCGGCAGGGATGTCGCCCCCTGGGTTTTGGAAATGGGGCCTATTCAGGAGAAGTACGAATATTTTTGCCATATTCACGGCAAAGAGTCCGGGCAATATGGTGAAGGGTTCGGAGATCGCTGGCGGCATTACCTGTACGATAACCTGATCGAAGGTGAGGCATTGAACAGGATCCTTGCGCTTTTTGAGAACGACGAAAAGCTGGGCCTGCTGTTTCCAAGATGCTTCTCCGGAATCAGGGACGTGCACAACAGCTTACACGTCCCTGTTTCCGGTGATTATGGTGAAGAATACATGATTATGGATCTTCTGCGGAAAATGGGCTTTTCGGAATATTTTTCCAGGGATAATTGTGTTTTTTCCATGGGAAACATGATGTGGTACAGGCCGAAGGCTTTGGAGCCGCTGTTTTCCATCGGGCTGGAGTATGACGATTTTCCGGAGGAGCCGATACCTGTCGGCGGCACGCTCGCCCACGCGGTAGAGCGCATTCCGTCGATCGTCGCAAAAAACACCGGGTATAAAACGGCACAGTTCAATCATGTATTTAAGCAGACCATGGGAAGAGAACCGGGTGAACAGCAGCTTATTAAAAACAGCATAGATCAAATGGCGCTTACTATAGGTGTGAAAAACGCGCTTGCCGCCGTCTATCATGCGCACAGGATCTATCTGGAAAAGAAAACAGGCATAAAGTCCGGACACGCTGACACGATCGCATATAATACTGCGAAAGACATAGGTGTCAAAAATGCGTGGACGGTCTTGAGAAAAGCGTGTGGAATCTATCTTTTCAAAAAACAGTAAGGCGGAGCTGATCAATCCTCTGCTCCGGCATAGAGGAATTGAACTATGAATGTAAGTGTAATCATCCCCTTCTGTCAGGGAATTGGAATGTTTGGAGCTGAAATAAGTGAAACCAATGCATGATATTCCTTCAATATAACGAGGTGTAGCGATGAGAAAGAATCAGGTAAAAAAGCAAGCAAATCCTTTGACTGACGCAGCAGCTATGATCGCCACTGTACTTGTCGCGGTTTTCCCACCGCTTTTCTTATATTTTCAGAACGCCGGCGAGGCGCATTTTCGCGAGGTAATCACTGTCTTGATTGTGTTTCTCGCAGTGGGGCTTGTTCTTTACGGCATCTGCTTCCTGGCGACGCTCAGCGCTGCCAAAGCTGGAATAATCGCATCCCTGTTTCTTCTCATTTTTCTGAACTACGCGCCAATTGAGGGAATCATACAAAAAGGAATCCCTTCTTTAAGATATTGGCATATTGCCCCCATTTTTCTTGTTTTA
>CACYBK010000106.1 GCA_902772635.1 uncultured Lachnospiraceae bacterium
CGAGATGACGACGCGCAGAAACTCTCTGTTCTGCTCAGTCGTCATCGAATACTTGATCCGCATATACAACGCTATAAAAAGAAGCACAAAAAACGAAAGTACTTCAAAATCTACTATATAACCGCTTCCCTGCATCAGACGACCCTTACCTTTACATCCAAGAAAAGTGTGCGGACATTATAGCACAATTTTCCTGTCTTGTCGGCAGGAAAGAGGATCACAGTGTCCCCGGCACGAGAGCATTTATGAGCAGCCCCCAGAGGGCTCCGCAGACGTAGAGAAGGACGAGAACGCCGATATTATTTTTAAGATGCCTTCGGTTCGTTCTGAAAAGCACCAGGAGTCCGACTCCCGCGGAAACGAGAAGTCCTGCCATGGCCTGCCCGGTGGTGATGAGACCGTCGAGGAAGAGCGTGGTAAGGAGCACCGACGCGCCGCAGTTTGGAATGAGCCCGATCAATGCTGTCACAAATATCCCGCCTATCTCGTTTCCTGCAAGGAAGGCGGCAACCCTCTCCTCCCCGAAGCTTTCCACAAGGATCGCCGCAAGGAAGGTGATCACAAAGATGAAGAGCGCGATCTTCAGCGTATGCTTTAAGGCAGCAAGAAAGATATTGGAGTGCTCCTCCTCGCAGCCGCAATGCTCATCCTCGCAGAGCTCGTGTATGGAATAATTCTCTGCGATGAAATAAGCGGTCGGCCCGTCGCCCTTCTTCCCTCCGAGAAGCCTTATTGCTCTTCTCTTCTGGATCGCCCTGTACACAAGGTCGATTGCAAAGCCCGTCACAACGCCTATCAGGAATTTTGAAAGGATGAGCTTTGCGATGACGGAAACCTCGGCCTGTCTTGATATGAGGAGCGGCAGCATCTCGTCGGAGGTCGAGAGGAAGATCGCGATCAGCGTTCCGAGCGTTATTACCTTTCCTGAAAATAATGAAGCCGCGGCAGCGGAAAACCCGCACTGGGGGATTGCACCGGCAGCAGACCCGATCAGCGGTCCCGCTGTCCTGAATTTCCGAAGCAGCATGGCGGACTTCTCCCCCGCCTTGTCCTCGATCCATTCCATGAAAAGATAGGTAAGATACAAAAACGGCAGGAGCTTAAGTGTGTCTATGACTGCCTCAGGGAGTATGTCTGTGATTATCTCTATGGGTTCCATCGTACGGCTCCTTTTTTGTCAGCTTCCGGACATATGAAAGATAATGCCGCAGGCTGCTCCGATCAGAATGAAAAATATGGGGTGCCAGTCCTTCACCTTCGGGATATATCTTGACATCACAAAGATCACCACAGCAAGGATAATGGACTTTATATCAAATACGGCGCTCTGCCACAAGGAGATATTTTCGATCCCGAATATCGCGATCAGGATCACGGAGAAAGCCGCAGAGGTAATGAGGCCCACAGACGCGGCACGAAGACCGTAAAGAGCGGCTTCGACGAACTTGTTCTCCCTGAATTTTTCCAGAAAATGAGCGACTATGAGGATGATTATGACAGACGGCGTAATGAGTCCGAGTGTTGCGATTATGGCACCAATGACTCCAAGTATCCCTGCCATCGCAGGATGGTCAGCGCCTCCCTGACCGTGCCCGATCACATAGCCCACATAAGTCGCCATGTTGACTCCGATAGGTCCCGGCGTCGATTCCGAGATCGCTATCATATCCGCAAGTTCTTTTGAAGAAAACCAGCCGGTGGCAGAGCCCATGGAAGAGAGGAAGGGCACCGTCGCCATCCCGCCGCCGATCGCAAAAAGCCCGGTTTTGAAGAATTCAAAAAACATCCGAAGGAAAAGGAGGAGGACATTCATTTTTTCTCCCTCCCCTTGTATTTGAATACGAGCTTTATCAGGATGCCGGCTATCGCGCAGGCGACCACGAATACTATGGGAGAGAGTCCCGAGAAGGCGGAGAAGATGAACACGGCTATATACATGATGAAGGTCGGAAGGTCAACGACCGCTTCCTTCACCATCTTGATGATGGCATTCACCATAAGGACGCAGACCGCGACTCTGATGCCCGCAAGGGCGTCCTGGACATAAACATTATCCGCAAAGCCCTTTAAAAGCGCCGCGATCACCGTTATCAAAATAATAGAGGGCGTCACGAGCCCAAGGGTCGCAACAATCCCTCCAATGTTTCCGCGCATCTTCCTCCCTGTGAAGGTCGCGGTGTTTACCGCTATCACTCCCGGAGTGCACTGCCCTATCGCAAAATAATCCATTATCTCCTTCTCCGTGAGCCAGTGTTTCTTTTCCACAAGCTCGCGGATAAGGATGGGGAGCATCGCATAGCCCCCTCCGAAGGTCATGATCCCGACCTTGAAATGCGAAAAAAATAATGACGGAAGTGAGACCTTCACTTCCTTATCGCCCTCGATATGGCATCTCCCAGAAAGACGGCAATGAAGACCTTTACCAGATCAGCCGGTATGAAAGGAACACAGCCTGCCATGAAAGCAGCGCCAATGCTCATTCCTGCCTGCCACGAAAGCCAGAAAGAGCCGATCACATAGAGCACCGCAGTTCCTATGATAATGCCAAGAAGCATCATTATCTTTTTTCCGCGGAACCTGTCAGCGAAAAAGCCTGCTATCAATACTGTCGGGATATAGCCGATAAGATAGCCTCCGGTCGGTCCGAACAGCTTCCCGGCTCCTGCAGTAAAGCCCGCAAACACAGGCAGTCCCACGAAGCCTATGAGAAGATAAATAAGTACAGCGATAACTCCCTTTTTCCATCCGAGTATCACCGATGCGAGAAATACTCCAAGGGCTCCGAGCGAAACCGGGACGAGATCTCCCGGAAGCGGTATTGAAAGCGGTCCGAGAACGCAGATCACTGCCGCCATAAGCCCTGTAACCGTAAGTGCAAGGACACGGCTCCTCTTCTCGGACGAAGAAGCATCTCCTGTTTTTTGTTCTGTAACTGTCATTTCATTCTCTTTCTGATCAACCAATTACTAAAGCTCTTTTACCGCGACTGCGGTGAGCTCATACTCATCCTTGACCTTTGAATAAAGTCCGTCCACATCACCCTTCGGTGTGCCGCCGCGAAGAGCCTCGGTAAGGTCTGACGCGACATTGTAAAGCCTTGAAAAACCAAGATTTGCGGCAACTCCCTTTAATGTATGCGCTGACTCAAAGGCCGCAGGATAATCCTGCTTTGAAAGCGCCTCGGAAAGCGTGCTGTAGCTCTTGTCTTCAAGAAACATACCGCAGAGCATCTTCAGAAGTTCCTCGTCGAACACTCTCTCCATGGCATCATTGTAATCCGCGCCAAGTCTTTCATAGAGTTCCTTTACTGTCATATGAACCTCCTGCTGATCAAGATACCTCTATATCGGAAACCATGAGCTCCCTGCCACTTTTGATCTTTCCTGCTGTCCCTTTGCAAAACGGGCAGCACCTGTCGTTTGAAATATCAGGATGATAATCCTGCCCGCAAGACGCGCACGTGACCAATATCTCTATCTCATTTACGACAAGCTCTGCGCCCTCGCACAGCGTTCCCTTTGATGCCTCCGGAAAATAATGAAAAAGGTACTTCGGAAGTATCCCCGTCATCTCACCGACATCGACCGTAAGCCTCTTGACCTTTCGGGCACCGTTCTCCTCTGCCGCGCGGCATGCTGTCGACACGAGGTTCATCATCGCTGAAAGCTCGTGCACCTTAAAACGCCCCGACTTCCCGAAGCACCTTTGATAGCTCGTCTATCTCCTCTTCCTCTGTCATGGAAAGGATCTGGATCACGCAGCCTGCATGCACCATGACGCGGTCGCCCTGCTTTACGCTCATGAGTCCCGTTGAAGCTTCCCGAAGAACTCCGTCAAAATCAATGATAGCGCTCTTTTTTTCTTCGTCAATTGAAACTACTTTTCCGGGTGCGGCTACGCACATATCAGGTCTGCTCCTTTTGTGTAGTTGCTGCAGCCGCGGGCTTTGCCGCCGGTGCTGCCCCTGCTGCCGGAGCTGTCCCTGCATTTCCTGCTGCCGCCTTCTTTGCGGCCGCTGCTGCGAGCGCTGCCTTCTTCTTTTCCTCCTGCGCCTTTATATATTCCTCGCCCATGTGAGGTCTCTGGAAGGTGTCAACTATCTTCTCTCCTCCCGGTGTCTGGTAACCCTCCACCATGTGAAGGCACTTCTTAGGGCAGACCGAAACGCAGTATCCACAGGCTATGCAGTCCATACGCTCGATGCCCCATGTTCCTTCCGGGGGCTTCTTCACCGTGATCGCTCTCGGAGGACAGCTCTTTTCACATATCCCGCAGGATATGCAGTCATCTATATCGATCTCTATGTGGCCGCGGCTCCCTTCCGGATAAGCAATAGGCTCAGCCGGATACTTTGAAGTCACGGGCTTTGAAAACAGATTCTTCACTGTGGCCCAGGTAAAGGCCATTATCCTTGATTTCGGCATGACTCACCCTTACCTTTCTGTACAGGAGATACACGGGTCAATAGTAACTATCAAAAGCGGAACATCCGCGTATTTCGCGCCCTTGATGGTCTCGCAGAGTCCCGCGAGATTCGCGAAGGTAGGGGTGCGCACACGGAAACGGTTTATAAACTTGTCGCCGACTCCTTCAACATAATAAACGGCCTCGCCTCTCGGCTGCTCAAGCCTTACAAATGCATCCCCGTCGGGATTTCCCTTTACGGGCACTGATATGTCGCCCTCAGGGATCTTCTCAAGCGCCTGACGAAGAAGGCTTATCGACTGGAAGAGCTCGTCAAGTCTCACCTTGCAGCGCGCGTAATTGTCGCCTTCAGTAGCTGTGATCGGCTCTACTTCAAGTTCGCCGTACGCGTCATAGCCAAGAAGCCTCATGTCGCAGTTGATCCCTGATGCTCTCGCGAAAGGTCCGCAGCAGCCAAGGTCGTGCGCCTGCTCTTTTGTAAGAACCCCGACACCTCTTGTCCTCTCCTGAACGGAATAGTCGGACAGGAAGGTGCGCCTTATCGGAACGAGCTCTTTTTCGATAAAGTCAAGAGTCGAGAGAATGGCGCGTCCCATCTCGGGTGTGATATCGCGTCTCACTCCGCCGACCATATTTGTTGAATAGATAACTCTTCCGCCGGTTGTAAGCTCGGCCATATCAAGTATCTTTTCCCTGATACGCCAGCACTGATAGAAGAGGTTCTCAAAGCCGAAAGCATCTGCCATGAGGCCGCACCAGAGCAGATGGCTGTGGATACGGTTCATCTCAAGCCATATGGTACGAAGATACTTCGCCCTTCTCGGAACCTCGATACCCATTATCTTTTCAACAGCTTCAGCGTAGCCGTTGCCATGACCAAAGGAGCAGATGCCGCAGACTCTCTCCGCCACGTATTCAAATTCATTATAATCCTTTGTCTTTACAAGACTTTCAAGACCCCTGTGAACAAAGCCTATGGAAGGCACCACATCTATTACTGTCTCGTCCTCCAGCACAAGGTCGAGATGTATGGGCTCCGGGAGCACGGGGTGCTGGGGTCCAAAAGGTACAACGCTTCTCTTTGCCATTACTCTGTATCCTCCTTCGGGACCTCGGAAACGCCCTTCATTGCTTCAGGAATGGCGCCCGGTATCGCAGTATCAGGCTGCCGCACGACCTTCGCTCTCTCCTCCTCGGGAAGGAAGGGCATTTCAGCCTTTATCCTATACAGCCTTCGATGGTAATCCCTCTTCATCATCTTTACTTCCACGCCGAAAAGCTCCTTCATCTCGTTCTCATAGAAGTCGGCAGCAGAGTAAAATTCGCTTATGCTCGGAACAACGGAATTTATCGGGCAGTTGATCCGGAGCGTCTCATAGTCGAGTGTCTCGTCATCAGCGAATGAATAAGAAAGCTCATAGTGTCCGTCGCGGAAAGCCGCGCAGATCTGGGAGAGCCTCCAGCCCTTCGTTTTCAGCACGAGCACGTTTTCAAGAAGGTCGGCAAGCTCGATCACAATTATCTCATTTTTCATGAGCCCTCACCTCCTTCAAGATGTCCGACAGACAGCGGCTGCTTGTTCTTGAGCTGCATGTATCTCTCCTTGAAGAGACCGACCGCAGCGACTACGCCGTCTATTATGGACTGCGGTCTTGCCGCGCAGCCCGGAACATAGATGTCCACGGGTATGACCTTGTCGGCGCCGCCCATTACATTATAAGCCTCTTTGAACACACCGCCTGTGCAGGCGCAGACGCCTACTGCGACCACGACCTTCGGGTCTGACATCTGGTCGTATATCTGCTTTACCACCGGCGCGTTCTGCGCGTTTACGGCTCCCGTGATCAGGAAGATATCCGCCTGCATGGGATCGCCGGTATTTACTATTCCGAAGCGCTCCACATCAAAGACCGGCGTCAGGCAGGCAAGAACCTCGATATCGCAGCCGTTGCAGCTTGACGCGTCATAGTGGAGAAGCCAGGGTGAACGTGTAATGTCCGCCATCTTTCTCACCTCACTATCATCAACACGAGCAGGTTGACTCCGCAGGAGCAGAGCGTGACGGCCCATGTCAGCGTAAGCATCCTCTCCCAGTGAACACGGGCGGATGTATTGTCAATAAGTATCTCAAGAAAATATGTAAGAAGCACCACGCCGATCCCTACAAGTCCGGAGACAAGCGGCGCACTTGAGTTCTTGATGAAGAGGAAGACAACAGCCAGAAGGAATACCGTCTCGTACCATTCAGTCACATTGAATATCGCGAGGTTCCTTCCGCTCATTTCCGAGGTAAGTCCCTTGACAAGCTCCTGGTGAGGATGATGAGAGGTACTCTCATCAAAGGGAGATTTCCTCATCTTGATCGTAAGTATGAATACGAAGGCGACGAAGAAGCCGGGGATTATCATTATCGGTGAAACGGGAGAATTATATATCGTTTCAACGTCAAAGGAGCCTACCGCAAGATAGAAGCCAAGTGCAGTGAGAAGTATAGCAGGCTCATAAGCCATCTCCTGAATGAGCTCCCTCTGTGCTCCCAGCGAAGAATAAGGTGAGGTCGTAACGCAGCCTGCAAGATAAAGGAACAGCGCTGCCGTCGACAGCATCAGGAAGCACATCAGCATGTCGGTACCGAAGAAGAGCATCGCTCCCGTGAAGATAATGAGGAGCATATAGGACGTAAGCAAAAAGCCCTGCGCTCTCGTAACCTGCGAGCGCTTCTTTTTCAGAAGCTTTGAAATGTCATAAAAGGGCTGGAGCAGCGGAGGTCCAACGCGCCGCTGCATGCGGGCGGAGATCTTCCTTCCTATCCCTTCGAGAAGCCCTCCGATAAAGGGCGCAAGAACGATATATGCGATAGCATAGATAAAGCGTACGGAAAGCGGTGTAAGCATCAGAACGCACCTCCTATCACTCTTGAGATCATTATGACCAGAGCCGCGAGAGCAATGAGCTGCGAAGGTATCATCAGCTTCCTCTGACCTATCTTGTGAGCAAAATAATAATTCGTGAGCCAAAGCTTTTCCTTCTCTCCGTAGGAGTCGGTATAGCTGTTGTCATAATCCTCATTTATACCGCCCATATAGGCAAGCTTCTGGTCAAAGGGCCGCTTCCTGTTTGCGAGGAAACAGACTATCGGGACCGCGAAGGTGACAATGACGCAGATTATCAATATATAAAGGATCTCCCCGGGGATGACATCCTGATAGGTCCCGTAAAGCTGGACCACCAGAGGATCCACGAACGAGCTTGAAAGGAAGGGGAAGAGCAGGCAGAGGAGAACCATCAGCACGGCGTTTATCGTAAGAGAGAACATCTCGCTTGACTTTGTGATGTCCTTGATCTGCCTGTTGTAGGCGGTCCGCCCTATCAGCTTCCCGAGCCACTTCGTCCAGTAGAAGCCGGTGATCGCTGAACCGAAGACTATGAGAAGCACGAGGATGATATTGTTTGAATCAACCGAGGCCTTCAGCGCCGACCACTTTGAGACCAGCATACCGAATGGCGCGAGGTACATAGCGACTATACCTATGAACATGAAGAAGGCGAGGCGCGGCAGTCTGTAAAGAAGTCCGTGCATATCCTCTATATCCCTTGAATGAACGGAGTTTTCCACTGCTCCCACATCCATAAAGAGGAGCGCCTTTGATACCGAATGGAACATCATAAGGAAGATGCCGGCCCAAATGGTACCGCTGGTTCCCATTCCGGCGCAGGCCACCATCAGTCCCAGATTTGATACTGTGGAAAGCGCGAGAACCTTCTTCGCGTCGGTCTGGGCTATGGCCATTATTGATGTCATAAGGAAGGTGAAACCGCCTACCACTGCTATTATCGTTCCTGTCACCGTTCCCGAAAGGGCGGGTGCCAGCCTGAAGAGCACATAGATACCGGCCTTGACCATGGTCGCTGAGTGAAGCAGCGCGGAGGACGGCGTAGGTGCCACCATCGCACCCATGAGCCAGGTGGAGAAGGGAAGCTGCGCGCTCTTTGTGAGAGCCGCGAATGCAATGAAGGCAACGGGAAGATAGGTTCCCTCGATCCCCATCCATGCGGCGGAAACGAGATAGACCAGAGAAACCTGTCCGTCGTTCATGAAAGCAAGATACATTATTCCTACAGCAAGGAACAACCCGCCAAGAAGGTTCATCCAGAGTGCCCTGAAGGAGTTGTTGATGGCCTCTTCTGTCTTCGTGTAGCCGATCAGCAGGAAGGAGCAGACTGATGTGATCTCCCAGAAAAGGTCGATCCACATGAGGCTGTCTGAGAAGACAAAGCCGAACATGGCGCCAAGGAAAAGGAAGACGACCATGAAGAAGAATTTTCTCCTCTCCGGAACGTCGGTATGATGCTCGTGATAGCCGTCCATGTAACCCATGGCGTAGATTGCGATGCAGCCGCCGACCACCGCAATTATGAGGCACATCAGGATCGAGAGATTGTCAATGTAGATATGTGCCATCTCAACCTTCGGAGCTCGAAGCTCCGTCCAGATCATAAGCCCGGTGGGGATGATCGAAAGAAGAGATATCCAGTACTTCTTGTATCTGAAGCACATGATCGTAATGAAGACCATGAGGACGATCTCAGCGACGAGTATCACCTTGTCCACGATCTCTGTCTCTTCAAAGAGCCATATTCCTTCGGCTCCGTTCAGGAAATATACCACCGTGAGCCAGATGGCCGCTGCGACTATCAAGGCGACCGAAATAGAGGCTATCACCTTTCTGACAGGCTTCGATGGGATCAAAAAGAGCAGGAAGCCTATCACCATCGGAAAGATGATGAGAAAACTTACTAAATAGGGTACAGCTGACATCTTTTTTTAATTTTCCTCCCTTTTCTTTTGTTCAATAAGCCATTTCACAAGAGCTTCAAAGCCCTCACCTGTTTTTGCGGAAACGAAGAATACTTCTGAATGCGGGTTTCTGTCATGTATCCTCGTTACCGCCTTTTCCCTGTCAAATGGAAAAAAATCCGAAGTGTCGATCTTGTTGATGATCACCGCGTCGCAGACCTCAAACATCAGCGGATATTTCAGCGGCTTGTCGTCGCCCTCCGGATATGAGAGGATGCAGACATTTTTCATTGCTCCGGTATCATCCTCAGCCGGGCAGACCAGATTTCCTATGTTCTCAAGGAAGATAAAGTCGAGCCCTTCGTACTGATATTCCTTCAAGGCATCCGCTGTCATCTTCGCGTCCATGGCGCAGCGCCCCGCGGTGTGGACCTGGATCGTCGGGATATCAGCCCTTTCCATCCTCTCGGCGTCAACCTCGGCGTCGATATCGGCTTCCATCACGCCGACTTTGTATTTTCCTTTGAGAAGCTCCGCGAGACGAAGAAGAACACTGGTCTTTCCGGCACCGGGAGATGCCATCAGGTTCACGAGAAAGACTCGCTTTTCTGAAAGCATCCTTCTCGTCTCATCGGCAATGGAATCGTTGACCGCGCCGACGGCCTCGTGAACCTCTATTACGCGATATTCGCCCAATTGTTTGCTCCGATCATTTTGCAGACAACAACCGGCGCTCCCTCTGTTCTGTTAATTCTTTCACAATCAGAGGGAACGCCTTGCATATATTAGCATAATAATATTATTTTTCAAGGTAATTCTTGAGGTCAGAAAGAGAATCGGCAGCGTCCTTTCTCCCGAGCATATAAAGATCCCCGAGCTTCTCAAGGTCAGACTCCGTCCTCTTTACTTTGGGCGGGATGGAGGGTGCTATGCAGAAGAGCTTCTCCCTTCTTTCAAGTTCCTCAAGGACTTCGCATTCCCTGTTGTACCTCTCATCCCTGTGAAGGAGAGCGGAAAGGAAGGCCGGCTTGTTCCTGTACTGCTTCTTTTGTACCTTTGTCAGCAGGGACTCCTCGCGGTCCAGGTCGACATGAAAGCCCCGCGCCCTGGTCCGTACCACTATTATCTTCTCGTAACCCTGCTTGATAGCCCACTGGTAAGGGATGTTCAGGCTGCAGCCTCCGTCAAGATAATAATGCCCGTCAAGAAAGACCGGAGCAGACACAATAGGAAGACCGCAGGACGCCCTTATCGCGTTTATGATGCTTGAGACCCTGCCGCGCTGAAGAAATGCGGGCTTTCCGGTGTCGATGTCAGTCGCGACGCAGACGAAGCGGCGCCTTGGATCGTTGAGCCCCTTCCAATTCAAGGGCTCCACATTGACCTTGTCAGAAAACATGTAATTGAGTCCGAAAAGCGACTTGCTCTGCAGGAAGGCCCGCAGACCGAGATATCGGCTGTCGAAGCGGTTTGAAAGATTGAAACGGGCCGAGCGGCCGATCTGCCTCGCTAGGTAACCGGCTCCGTTCAGGGAACCCGCCGAGACGCCGATCACGGCCTGCATATTGATCCCGTTCTCCATCAGGACGTCGAGAACGCCTGCGGTATAAAGGCCTCGGAGGGATCCGCCCTCAAGGACTATGATGCCCTTTGTAATGCCGCCTTTCGCGATGCCCTTTGGTATCTCATTGAAGCGTGAATATGAGCGCTTCTTTTTCTTTCTTTTGTAAGCTACGTATCCCGCCGCTCCGATAAGAGAGGCTGCGGCCGCGATGACTCTTTTTTTCATATTATTTTCCTCCTGCGCGGTGACACGGGGACGGTTCTTTTGTCACCTTTTTTGGTGACAAAAGAACCGTCTCCGTGTCACCAACATTAGGATAGCAGACAATACTGCTTTTCGAAAGGACAGCGCCCCTTACAATGTCTTTCTTTTGTATAGGTTCTGCCCTTGGTCTTGACAAAAGGGTAGCATTTACAAGAAAATCAAATGGTATATGTATATCTGATGTCAGGAGATTTCCATATGAACGGATCAAAAAAATATACACAGGCTACCTGAAAGATAATTGAGCTTCACGCGCAGGCGGGAGCCATCTAGCTCCTCGACAAAAAGACCAACCGGCTCATCCCCATATTCCACAGGGTTCCCGCCGATCTTTCAAATCTTTCTATAGAAAACGGGTTTGGCATAGAAGGCGTTGTAACAAAGACCGGCGAATCAATCCGTATCGCGGACGCCGCGAACGACCCGCGTTTTGAAAGGAGGTACTATGAGATTAAAATCATTGAACGATTTCCTCATGCGCTGCTCCCTTTGCAGGGAGGAATATGAAAACGTAAAGTCGCTGGTCTGGGAGAGGAATAAGAGGACACTGGGGATCACCTCCATCCTTGCTGCTTCCATGGGAGCGGTGCTTCTTCTTGTAAATCTGCTGACGGGTTCAAAAGTGCTTCTGCCTTATCTTTTCGTATTCTGCGGCAGTCTGCTTGTATGTGTGCTGCAGCGGCTTACCATGAGAAAAAAGGTGCCGGAGCAATTCGTCATTGTTTTATGCTACGTGCAGATGCTGATGGTCTGCATTTATGCCGGTATCCTCAGCGTGCAGAGCAGCAATTACGGAATTCCGGCCACCAGCATAGTGGTATTCATTTCGCTGCTGCCGCTGTCCATCGATGATCGGCCGGTAAGGATGTACCTTGTAATGGCTGCGGAGTCCGCAGCTTATCTTTCAGCCTCATACCTGCTGAAATCACGCAGTGCCTTTTCTCTTGATATCCTGAACGTCGGCACCTTCTTTATTATCGGAATGGTCCTGTATGGGGTCATCTGCGTCCGGAATGTCCGGGAGATCAGTCAGAGCCTGCGCGTGGAAAAGATCCAGCAGAGTGTCATCTCGTCCCTTGCCACCGTCGTGGAGGAAAGGGATGAGAATACCGGGGAGCATATCCAGAGAACATCAGAATATGTGCGTATGCTTTCAGACGCTATGAAGGCAGACAGCAGATACATAAGTGTGAGCGCAGAATTCCTGAATAATGTTCAGCTGGCAGCGCCCCTGCACGATATGGGAAAAATCCGTATCCCCGATGCGATCCTGAACAAGCCGGGCCGCCTGACCGATGAAGAATATGCCGTAATGAAGCGGCATTCAGCCTATGGTGCGGAAATCATCGAAAAGACCCTGCAAGTCATAGAAGAGGAGGATTATTATAATGTGGCCAAAAACATTGCACGGCACCACCATGAGCGCTGGGATGGAAAGGGTTATCCCGATGGGTTAAAGGGCGGGGAGATTCCGCTGGAGGCCAGAATTATGGCCCTTGCGGACGTCTATGACGCACTCGTGTCCAAGCGGGTGTACAAAGAGGCGTTTTCAAAGGAAAAGGCCTTCGAGATCCTTCGGGAGGGTGCAGGAACGCAGTTTGATCCGGATCTGACCCGGCTGTTTTTGAAGAGCCTTGGCGAAAGGTGATGGACCATGGGAGGATGCAAAAGCGACCCGCTAACATCCGTCGTCAGCAGGCCGCTTTTGTTTTTCGGCTCTCCATATTCGAGTTCCAACTTACTGTACTGCGATGTACGTAAGTGTTGCTGCTCCTAAAGCCAGTCCGCCAATTGTCAAAAATAAACTCAGCATGATTTTGCTCCTTTCTTTATTAATTCCAGCCATTGAACCCATTAAAGATCGATCCGCGAATGCCGTTGTCCCAAGTTACTCCATTTTCTATTTCTTCAGGTCTAAACATATTTTTTCTCCTCATATTGTTGTTGCTTTGTTTCTCTGTTTCTGAAACGTATGATACGCCCCTCATCCTTGCAAGAACCTTGCAGAGCGAAAATTTTTTTACCCGATCGTTCACTATATTTATATTGACAATCAGCGCTTATGCGACTACGATAAAAAATGTAATATTGTACGCAAAATTGACGAGGAAAATCATGCTGGAAGGATATGCAACTGTACAGGAAATGGCTGAAAAGTGGGGACTTAATCAAAGAACCGTACAGACAATGTGTGCATCTGGCAAGATAGCGGGACTTGCCAAATTTGGCAGGTCATGGGCTATCCCAAAAGATACGGAGAAACCTACGGATAACAGAGTAAAGTCCGGCATTTATAAAGACTGGCGAAAGAAATACTCAAGTAATAGCAAAGAATGATGAATTATAATCCTCACAAAACCTTATCAGTCAGACAGCAAGAGGCTTATTTTTCTCGTCAATGTCGAAAATCAGAACATAAAGAAGAAACAGCTTGCAAACCTGATCATCTGAGATAGGCGGTAGAAAATCCGAAACTTTGTTTCGGATTTTGGTGAAGAGAGCGGATCTCATTGTTCCATGGTACCACTGTCTGAAACTGATGCAGGTTCAAGATGATAATCTACCACTGGGGATAGTTTTTTGCTCAGACACAGATAAAGATGTTGCAAGATACTCAGGCCTGCGCAGAGAGGTAAGGATATGATCGTTCAAAAAGAATTATTCGGCGAAGGAAAACACGTCGAATTTAAGTCTGAGATTCCGAAGAAGCATGAGAAGTTTCTGAAGGATATTATTGCATTTGCCAATACTTCCGGTGGAAAAACTATTATTGGTATAGAAGATGAAACCGGTGAAGTGCTTGGACTCGGAGAGCAGAATCCTTTTAAGCTTTCTGATGCGATCTCCAATATGATTTCCGATGCCTGTACGCCGCAGATTTATACAGATATTACGGCGGAAACCATAGCGGATAAAACGATCCTGAACGTAGAGGTTTTTCCCGGGACTAACCGTCCTTACTATTTAAAATCGGCAGGTAAGGAGAAGTCAGCATATGTTCGTATCAATGGAACCAGCCGTCCAGCCGGCGAGTTCATTTTGAAGGAACTGGAGCTGGAAGGTGCTCGCAGATCTTACGACATGTTGTGGGAAATAGGCGAATTC
>CACYBK010000107.1 GCA_902772635.1 uncultured Lachnospiraceae bacterium
ATCGGCTGCAAGGATGTGATCGGCAAGCAGGATAACGAAAGCGCCCAGAAGGTATTTGACAGATTGATGGGCAAGGATATCAGATAACAGGGCTTTTGTTTCAGGTTAATTAATAATATCCGTATCTGTATAAGGTAATAATCTTACATCTTGAACAGCTTGGGATGACAGCTGAATTGACCTTCACATTTTCCATGGAAAAGGATCCTGAGACCGGAAAGGTAAAGCAGGCCTTTACCGGAACCGGCGGCCAGAGCTCCTCCATGATCTCAACCTCCGGCACCTACAGGGGCGAGAAGCTTTCGGACAAGATCGAAACCATAGAATAGAAAATTAGCCATAGTTTATTTAGAGCCGCTCCTTGAAACAGGGGCGGCTCTCTGTTAAAATAGCTTTCGCTGGTGAAAACCGGAAAATAATTATTACTTTTGTTCTTTTTAGAGGAGGAACTTAGAGAATGAGCAAGAAGAAGAGAAATGTCATTGTCGGTCAGTCAGGAGGCCCTACAGCTGCCATCAATTCATCTCTGGCAGGGGTTTACCGCACCGCGAAGGACAGAGGCTACAACAAGGTTTACGGGATGATCCACGGTATCCAGGGTCTCCTTGAAGGAAAGTACACAGACCTTTCAGAGCATCTTCAGACGGGCCTTGATATAGAGCTTTTGAAGAGGACGCCCTCTGCATATCTTGGCTCCTGCCGTTACAAGCTTCCTACCATCAATGAAAATAAGGAACTGTATGACAAGATATTCAATATCCTTGATGACCTTGAGATCGATGTTTTCATCTACATCGGCGGAAACGACTCCATGGATACGATCAAGAAGCTGGCTGATTACGCTATCATCAGCGGCTCAAACATCCATTTCGTAGGCTGCCCGAAGACCATCGACAACGACCTTGCCCTTACAGACCACACACCCGGCTTCGGTTCCGCTGCAAAGTACATCGGAACCTCCATCAAGGAGATCATCAGGGACGGCTGGTCACTCGGTATCGAGAACGGCCAGGTCATCATAGTAGAGATAATGGGACGCAATGCCGGCTGGCTTACAGGCGCTTCAATCCTTGCAAAGAGCGAGGACTGCGACGGACCTGACGCTATCTACCTTCCCGAGCTTCCCTTTGATGTTGACGCCTTTGTCGCGAAGTGCAAGGAGCTTCTGAAGACGAAGCAGTCCGTTGTAATGTGCGTATCCGAAGGTATCAGGACAGCTGAGGGCAAGTACATAAGCGAGATGGGCTCAACATCTGATTATGTTGACGCTTTCGGCCACAAGCAGCTTGCCGGGACTGCCGCTTATCTTTGCAATGTAGTAGGCAAGGAGCTTGGCTGCAAGACCCGTTCCATCGAGTTTTCAACCCTTCAGAGGGCAGCAAGCCACTGCGCGTCAAGGATCGATATACTTGAAGCCTTTGAGTGCGGCGGTGCCGCTGTGAAGGCTGCTGATGAGGGAGACAGCGGAAAGATGGTAGTCATCACCCGTGAGTCAAATGATCCTTATTCAGCAAAGACAGAGGTGAAGGACGTTCACAAGATCGCAAATGATGAGCGCCTCGTTCCGAGAGAGTGGATCTCAAAGGACGGCACCTATGTTACGGATGAATTCGTCCAGTATGTAAGGCCGCTTATCCAGGGCGATGTCGCTCCGATCATGGTTGACGGCATCCCGAGACATCTTTACAAGCCCGGCTTCCAGAATGAGCTTGCTTAAGAAAAGACAAAAAAAGCCCCTTGCGGATATCATGTCCGCAAGGGTTTTTTTATGTTGATATTCGCTCGAGAATCTCTGCTCTTTCCTCGATGACCGCCCTGATGATCGCGGCATCCTTGTCGCTTCCCGTGACATCGGGATGATAACGCTTGATGAGCTCATGATATTCCTTTTTGAGGATAGTAATGTCGCTGCAGGCCTCGTCTGAGAAGAAGCGGTGCTTCTGGATGGCTTCCGTGCTTTCTTTTGCATGGCCGGCCTTCCCTTCGGCCTTCTTTTTGGCATTATCCTTGTGCTTCCTTGCAGGATTGTCATATAGCTTTTCGTAAAAGCCACTGCGTTGAGTCTCGGGAGCCTCTGAAAAGCTCATCTCTTCGATAGTTCCGTCATTCCATTTTACAAAATCAAGATCGAGGTACGTATCCTTCGTCGCGATGAAGGCGATATCCCTGAAATAGAAGACCTTGAAGCATGAGTCTGTTTCTGCAAGGCTTGAGAAGAGCTTTTCCATATCATAGAGCATAGACAGGAGGAAGCAGGCAAAGGTGTGCTTTGATTCATAGATCATCTTTGCGTATGCGATGGCCTTCATCCTCTCAGCCTTGATAAGGGCGGTAAGCTCGTCTTCGATCTCATTTTTCATGGCATTGAGATCTGTGATCCTTGAAAGATAGCTCTTGTCAGCTCCACCGGATTTGATGAAAAGTGCTTCATTGATCTCGGAGAGCTTCTCAAGGCGCTTTATTGAGCGGTAAAGCGGGCCTGCCGGGCGGCGGGTCCTGACATAGACCTCTTTTAAGAGAGAAAGGTCGTCATATAGAAGAGCCGCACATAGGAAATAATCATAAGAAAGATCCGCCATCTTCCCGACATTCCTGGGTCTGGCTTCATAGAAGCTTCTTCCGTTGATCAGGAAATTTGAAAGGATATCCTTGTCCTTCAGCATTATAGCGTAATGAAGGGCATCAAAGCCTACGGAATCCGTCTTCTGAAGATCCGTCTCGGAAAGCTCGCGTCCCGAGAGGAGCTTGTCATAGACCTTTACCATCTGTTCATTTTTGTAACGGCTGAAGAAGGCGTCAATTGATGCTTTCTCGTGGAAGCGCAGGTCTTTTTGTGTTGAAGAAAGAAGCTCATTCACATAAGGTGAGTCATCGACATAGGTGCTTATCAGGATAAGGATCATTATCTCTCTTCCGCTGAGGCGTTCCTTCCCCTTCAGATAGCTGTAGATCGGCAGGATAGAAGAGGTAAAGGTAAATATCGTAACATCGGAAAGATCATCTATATAGTCCAGGTAGAACTTCTCATCCGGCTTTTTCAAGGCTTCATAAAGCTTCTCCGGAAGTTCCTCTTTCATCGAATCCACATAGGAGTGATACCTTCCCATATCACAATGACGATACAGATCCTCCGCCTGATAGACAGCTGTCATCGAAGGGAAGGAGCCTTCCGCGGAAAGCTCGTCGAGAAGCGTTTTGTAAAGTGGAAGAAGAACTCCGTAGGAGCGGAAGGAACGGCCGATAGAGTCAAGAATGAAGCCCTCCGCGTCCGCATAGCGCTGCTTGTCCACGGAAGAATGAGATGCCATCTCACGCTGCAGGGCACGGAGAAGTTCCACAAGCTCCCGTCCGGTCGTATCATTCGGCGCCACTGTGCGGCCGAAGATACGGATGTCTGATCTTTGATTCAGAAGATGCACCGTATCAAGTGAATTTTCCTGATAGACATAGAAGCTGCAGAGACCGTCGAGATCGACCCTGTTTTCGGGAGCCCAGTCCGTGTGTGTAGGGTGGAAATATATGGCGCGGTCTGTTATTATCGTTCCGTTCCCTTCCATGGAGAAGGATGAGGAATACGAGCTTGAGTAGGCATAAACCAGCATTTTCTCGTCTCTTGGTATATTATAGGTCAGATAATAAGACGCTTTGTTTGAAAAGCGGTCAAGATCGCACCGGAGGCTTTTGAAGCGCTCTTTTTCTTTA
>CACYBK010000108.1 GCA_902772635.1 uncultured Lachnospiraceae bacterium
AAGCCATTATGAGCAGGGAACCGCAGTGATCATATAAAACAAAGCAGCGAGGAGGTTCAACAAAGGCCCGGAAGACACTGTAAATGGTGTTTTCCGGGCCTTTTATTGAGTTTTTGCTGCCATATCTCCGGTAAGACTACAGCCTGATCTTCGACAGCATATCCGCCATCGTTCCGTGCCCGAAATTGCTGTTCTTTCGTTCATTATCCTTTTTGTTCCTGCGGCCGCCTTTTTGAGCAGTCTGGTCTTTCCGTTTCTTTTCGGATTTTTCATCTATCATAGTAAGGCTGATCCGGCCTTTTTTCTCATCTACCTCAAGAACCGTAACGTCCACGATATCTCCTACAGATACGACTTCAAGAGGATGCTTGATAAATCTGTCTGACATCCTTGAGATATGAACGAGACCGTCCTCATGAACTCCGATATCAACAAAAGCACCGAAATCGATGACGTTTCTGACAGTTCCTTTGAGCCTCATTCCGGGCTTCAGATCCTTCATTTCAAGGACATCCGAGCGAAGAACGGGCTTTGGCATCTCTTCTCTTGGGTCTCTTGCGGGCTTTTCAAGCTCCGAGAGAATATCGAGAAGTGTAATTTCACCACATCCAAGCTCTGCGGCCAGAGCGGATGCGTCCTTCAGGTTTTTCCTGAATGAGCGGATGACTTCTTCATCTTTGATATTGCAGCCCATCTTCTGAAGAAGGGCTCTTGCCTGACTATACGATTCAGGATGCACTGCCGTCGCGTCGAGCGGTTCATCACCATCTGCGATCCTGCAAAACCCGGCGCACTGTTCAAATGCCTTGGGGCCGAGCTTTGAAACCTTGAGAAGCTCCTGCCTTGAATGGAACCTCCCGTTTTTCTCCCTGTATGCCACAATATTTTTGGCAACAGCGGGACTGATGCCGGAAATGAATGAAAGAAGTGAAAATGAAGCTGTATTGAGATCCACTCCGACGCTGTTGACCGAATCTTCGACAACTCCTGTAAGTGTCTCACTAAGCTTCTTTTGATCCATATCATGCTGATACTGCCCGACACCTATCGATCTCGGCTCTATCTTCACTAGTTCCGAAAGCGGATCCTGGACGCGGCGAGCGATAGATGCAGCACTTCTCTGCCCCACATCAAATTCCGGAAATTCCTCTGTTCCAAGCTTGCTTGCGGAGTAAACGCTGGCACCGGCTTCGTTTGTGATCACATAATGGATATTGCTGTGAAGCTCTTTGAGAAGTTCCGATACGATCTGCTCCGATTCCCTTGAGGCCGTTCCGTTTCCGATCGAGATGAGAGTGACATTATATTTTTCGATCAGCGCTTTCAGGACTTTCTTTGACTCTTCGACCTTGTTGTGAGGAGCCGTTGGGAAAATTACTTTTGTATCAAGTACCTTTCCGGTAGGATCGACAATTGCAAGCTTGCAGCCTGTCCGAAATGCAGGATCCCATCCGAGTACTGTCTGTCCTGCGATCGGAGGTTGCAAAAGAAGCTGCTTCAAATTCTTTCCAAATACTTCTATCGCTCCGTCCTCGGCTTTTCCTGTCAGCATATTTCTGATCTCGCGCTCTATGGAAGGAGCGATGAGTCTCTTGTATGAGTCCTCTATGGCAGCTCTTATCACCGGTGCCGTATATTGGTTTTCCGAAGTAAGCACCTGTTTCTCAATATAATGTATTATTTTTTCCTCCGGGGCCTCGATCGAAACCGTGAGTATCTTTTCCGCCTCACCGCGGTTTATCGCAAGCACTCTATGGCCCGCGATCTTTGAGACTCCTTCTTCAAAATCATAATAATTGCTATATACGGACTCCGCCTCGGGATCTTTTGCTTTAGAGCATACCTTTCCCTCTTCCGATGTGACACGGCGTATATATTCCCGATAGGTCGCATTGTCGGAAATGTCTTCGGCTATTATGTCAGATGCGCCGGCTATTGCAGCGGCAGCATCGATCACTTCCTTCGATTGTGCCTTGAGCTGATCTTCTTTGGAATCGGATTCGGGCTCGATCTTCCCGGTCACATATTTTAATGCCTCTTCTTCGATCGGCCTGTCAGCGTCCTGCTTCATTATGTATGCGGCAAGAGGAGCGAGCCCCCTCGTCCTGGCTGCATCCGCTCTTGTCTTTTTCTTCTGCTTGTACGGCCTGTACAGATCCTCAACAGTCACAAGCTTTTCAGCGCCAAGTATTGCTGCTTTCAATTCCTCAGTAAGCTTCCCCTGCTCGTCGATAAGACCGATAACCTCTTCTTTTCTGGCTTCAAGATTCCGAAGATAAGTAAGCTTTGTATGAAGAAGCCTAAGCTTTTCGTCATCAAGGCTTCCGGTCGCTTCCTTCCTGTATCTTGCGATAAAGGGGATCGTGTTCCCCTCATCTATCAGCTTGACAGCTGCTTCCACCTGCGTATTTTTTGCGCCGATCTCTTCGGCGATGATCGAAATGATGTCCATTTTTTCTCCTTTACGATTTCGTCCTGCTCTCAATTTCACATACAGAATACCACATATAACGGAATTGTGGAATGACAAGGGGACGATCCTTTTGCCGCAAAAAAACCAGAGGGACGGTTCTTTTGGCATTAAAAAAGCCAAAAGAACCGTCCCCCTGTCACACCCCTGTCACAAAACCATGTCTGTTTCGATTTCACCCAACCTTCACAGCAAGCTGCGTCAGAGTCTTTCCGTTTCTGTTCATCTCTTGATATTCTTTCGTGCAAAGAGTAAAACGGTTGAAGGTCTTCCTCGCCTCATCCGGCTTTGAAAACGCTTTCCAACAGCCTGAGCATTTGACTCCTGTGCGCGGGTGCTTAATAAACCCCTCAACGTCCGAGGGCGGGTAACCGAGAAATAATCCGATCTCGTGCGGAAAATCCTCTTTTTCCTTCAATCTCGAAACCAACTGAACAATGCAGCGTTCGGGGCTCTCTAAATGATAGCCTCTTTTTTTCAGTATCTTTACGGCTTTTGAATCCTTAAGATCCTTTTTCAGATACTTGGGGCGATACAGATAGATCAGTGCAAAGCCATCTGTGATCTTCAAAGGTATGACCCGGATTCCCTTGCTTAGCAAAACACGATTGAGGTCTCTTAACTCGCTGTAAATATCTTCTCCATCCGCGATCCTGATCGAAAACATATTCCCCGTCTTAATGCCCGCAAGCGTAGGGGAACACTTCTTAACGATCAACTCATCCGACACGATTACCTCCTTCTATCAATTGTTAGCTCTGTCTAACACATTAAAAATATAACACCCTTCACTTTTTATGTCAATCCCCGTGTCGGTTTTCAGCCTGTGATATCCCCGTAGCACTCCGGCCTGCGGTCACGGAATATGCCCCATGACAGGCGGAAAGAATCAATCCCGTCAAGGTCGAATTCGTGTATTAGGACTTCATCGCCTTCGCGTCCCGCGGACTCGACGATCTCTCCCGTTTCGTCCGCGATAAAGGATGAGCCGTAGAACAGGAGCGAAGATTCCTGTCCGCCGTTTTGTTCTGAAGGCTTTACCTCTTCAAGCCCGAAGCGGTTGGCGGCAATTACAGGCATGACATTTGATGCCGCATGCCCCTGCATCGCCCGGCGCCAGTGAGGGGCGCTGTCCGCTTCAAGTATCGGTTCCGAGCCTATGGCTGTAGGAAAGAACAGCAGCTCCGCCCCGTTTATCGCAAGAGCTCTTGCGCTTTCCGGAAACCACTGATCCCAGCAGATGCCGACTCCGATATTTCCGAAAGCTGTCTTAAAAACCTTGAAGCCGGTATTCCCCGGTGTGAAATAAAATTTTTCCTGATAGAAATGATCGTCCGGGATGTGGGTCTTTCGATATATTCCAAGAAGCCTGCCGTCAGAATCTATGACCCCGCAGCTGTTGTAAAGCACATTAATATCCCGCTCAAAAAAGCTTATGATAAGGACTGCCCCAAGCTCTGCAGCAACATCCTTGAAATGCTTTATTGCGTCGTTTTCATCAGGACTCTTCGCAAAAGAATAATATTCATAAACCCGCTCCTGGCAGAAATACTGCCTTTCAAAGAGCTCGGGCAGAAGGATGATCCGGGCGCCCTGTTTCACGGCTTCTCTTACCAGCCTTTCCGCGTGATCTATATTTTCTTTTACATCGCGGGTGCAGGACATCTGGACCGCGCTGACCTTTACTTTTCTCATTTTTTGGCTCCTTTTGGGATCTGCTGGGTAATGCAGTGTATGTTACCGCCGCCTACGATTATGTCTCCTGCGGGAACGGGCACAACGCTTCTTCCTTTGCAGAGTTTGCTCATTATCTCAACTGCCCTCCTGTCGCTTTTTTCGTTCTCGCCTCCGAATTGGGGCAAAAGGATATAGTCATTGCAGAAATAAAAATTAACATAGCTTGCGGCAAGCCTTTCGCCTATCTCACGGACGTCCTCGCCCTCCTCAAATTCATAACCCTCAAGATCAGAGGCTTTGATCCTCACAGGTATATCCGGGATCGGAAGCTTGTGAACCCGAAATCCTGCTGCCTCAAGGACCTTGAGGTCAGACAATGACATTTCATATTGGGGATCATCCTTGTCATCGGTCCAGGCCAGAACCACTTCATCCGTATCAATGAAAGCACAGACATTGTCGACGTGCTCATTGGTCTCGTCATTATAAATCCCTCTCGGAAGCCAGATGATATGCTCCGCGCCGAGAAACAGCCTGAGCCGCTCCTCAATTTCAGCTTTTGAAAGACCGGGATTCCGCCCTTTGCTAAGAAGGCAGCTTTCTGTAACAAGAAGCGTGCCGGCTCCGTTTGAATGGATGGAACCGCCCTCCAGTACGAAATTCCCTGCGTCATAATGGTCGAAACCTGCCGCGTCACAAAAAGACACAGCCAGGGCATCATCCTTTTCAAAGTGCCGGTAAAGCCCGTCCACCTCACCGCCCCAGGCATTGAAGCGCCAGCTGATGCCTCGTACCAGACCTTTATCATTCTTTACAAATGTGGGCGCCGTGTCCCGTGCCCACGCATCATCGGTGGGGATCTCCAAAAACCTTACGTTATCAAGATCGCCCAGCAGCTTAAGGGCCTTTTCCTTTGTGCGATCGCTTACAACCACATAGACCTTTTCGCACTCCGCGATCTTTCGTATGATCCCGGAAAAAACCTCCGCAGCCTTTTTTGCCTGATAAGGCCACGAGCCGGGGCGCTCGGGAAAGATCATTATCGTGGCTTCATGGGACTCAAACTCCGCCGGCATGAAAAAGCCGTCATTTTTCGGGAAGGAATCTATCTTCATGAAAGCCTTTCCTTGAAATCCTCATAGCCAAAGCTCTTTATGACCTTATAATTACGATCCCTGTCAAGAAGCCCGATATCAGGCAGCCTCATGCCGTTAAATGTATTGTTCTTCACCATGGAATAAATCGCCATATCCAAAAAAATAAGCTCATCGCCACTCTTCAAGGGAGCATCAAAGGAATAATCCCCAATCACATCCCCGGCGAGACAGGTAGCTGATGAAAGCCTGTAATCATATTTTTTTTCACCCAAAAATCCCGAATCATAAAGCGGCGGCCTGTAGGGCATTTCAAGGACATCCGGCATATGACAGGCCGCGGAAGTATCAAGTATTGCTATATCAATATCGTTGTGGACGATGTCAAGCACCCTTGTCACAAGGTATCCCGCGTTCAGGGCAACCGCTTCGCCGGGTTCAAGATATACCTCAACCCCGTAGCGTTCCCTGAAAGAACGCACCAGTTTGATCAGAAGCTCCCTGTCATAATCATCCCTTGTAATATGATGTCCGCCGCCGAAATTCACCCAATCGAGATCCTTTAAATATTTTCCGAATTTTTCCTCAAAGGCCTTTAAGGTGATCTCCAGAGCATCCGCCCCCTGCTCGCACAAGGTATGGAAATGGAGCCCGTCGATAAGCTTAAGCACTCTTTCGTCAAAGGCTTCAAGCGTTGTCCCAAGCCTCGACCCTTTTGAACAAGGGTCATAAATCGGACTGCTTTGGGTGGAGCATTCGGGATTCACCCTGAGTCCTATATTTTTCCCTTTGCATCTTTCGTGATACCTGAAGACCTCGGATGGCGAATTAAAAACTATATGGTCGCTTACACTCGCGATCTCGTCAAATTCATCATCCCGAAAAGCAGGCGAGAAAACATGGACTTCTCCATTAAACTCCTCTCTCCCAAGACGCGCTTCGTAGAGGCCGCTTGCAGTCGTACCATCGAGATAGCGCTCTATCAAAGGATAAAGCGAAAACATAGAGAAAGCCTTCTGCGCGAGAAGTATCCTGCAGCCGCAGGCCTCCCTGACTTCCTTCAGGATCTCAAGGTTTTTTATTATCCTTTCCTCATCCACGACATAGGCGGGAGTATTTATCTTTTCAAATAAAGAAATATCTATCAAGGCTTACTCCACGATCACAGGATTTTCATCCACTGTGAAGGGCAGTCCGTATTTGCTCAAAGCCTCCATGTAAGGGTCCGGATCGAACTCTTCCGCGTTGAATACGCCGGGGCCGCTCCAGGTGCCGCTTGCGATCATCGCGGTCCCGACCATTGCGGGAACACCGGTGGTATAGCTTATCGCCTGGGCGCCGGTCTCTTTGTAGCTTTCCTCGTGATCGCATACATTATAAATATAAATGCTCTTTTCCTTGCCGTCCTTAACGCCGGTAAAGATGCATCCGATATTGGTCTTGCCTTTCGTCCGTGCGCCAAGGGACGCGGGGTCAGGAAGAAGGGCCTTCAAGAACTTGATCGGAACGATCTTCTGCCCTTCAAACATCACGGGATCGGTCCTCAGCATCCCGACGTTTTCAAGGCATTTCATGTGGGTGAGGTAGCTCTGCCCAAAGGTCATGAAGAAGCGGATACGCCTGACTCCTGGGATGTTCTTCGCGAGTGACTCTATCTCTTCGTGGTGAAGGAGATACATATCCTTTTGCCCCACCTTGTCAAAATCATAAACCCTCTTTATCTCCATCGGCTTTGTCTCCACCCAATGCCCGTCCTCCCAGTAGGAGCCGTTGGCTGAAACCTCGCGGAGGTTGATCTCGGGATTGAAATTGGTGGCAAAAGGATAACCGTGGTCGCCGCCGTTGCAGTCGAGGATATCGATGTAATGTATCTCATCAAAATAATGCTTCAGGGCATAAGCCGAATAAACCTGGGTCACGCCGGGGTCAAAACCCGTTCCGAGAAGCGCGGTGAGCCCGGCTTTTTTGAACTTCTCATCATAAGCCCACTGCCAGCTGTAATCAAAGTAGGCTGTAAAGCCCTTCTCCCTGCAGCGCTTTTCATAGATCTCCCGCCACTTTGGATCCTCAGTATCCTCCGCCTCATAATTTGCGGTATCCACATAGTTCGCCCCCGCTTCGAGGCAGGCATCCATGATGGTGAGGTCCTGATAAGGAAGGGCTACGTTGAGCACCGTGTGGGGCTTGAACTCCTTCATCAGGGAAACCAGTTCTTCCTTTGAGTCAGCATTGACAGTCCTCGTCGTGATCTTTGCCTCGGTCTTGTCTTTTAATCTTTCAGCGAGAGCGTCGCATTTTGAAACAGTCCTGCTTGCAAGCAATATCTCCGTAAAGAGAGGGTTCTCACAGCATTTGTGGATCGCAACGGTAGCGACTCCGCCGCAGCCTATCACCATCAGTTTCATAGCATTATCCTCCTCAGAATTCTATTTCCTTGTTTCTTCCTCAACCAAAAGATCCTCCACATATTTCGGCAGCATGAAAGCTCCCGTATGAAGGTTTGTAGTGTAATACCAGGTCTTGATCCCCCGCTCATTCCAGCGCTTCGCATCAAGATCCCTGATCGGATGGTACTTCTTGCTGGCAAAGCCAAAGAGCCAGTAGCCTGCGGGACAGGTAGGGATGTGGGCCTGATAGACACGGCTGATGGGGAAGCTCTTAAAAGCCTTCCTGTGCATGGCCCGGCAGGTTTCCTCGTCCTCGTCAAAGAAGGGGCTCCCGTGCTGATATACCATTATCCCGTCATCCTTCAGGGCCTTGAAGCACGAGCCGTAGAACTCCTTCGTGAACAGTCCCGCGGTATGGCCGAGCGGGTCGGTGGAATCATTTATAATGAGGTCATACTCGTCAGTCTTCCCTCGTAGGAACCTAAGTCCGTCACGGTTGTGAAGCCTTACCCGCGGATCATCGAGACCGCAGGCGTTGTCCGGAAAGAACTCGCGGCAGACATTTACGAACATCTCATCGGGCTCCACCACATCCATCTCTTCTATCTCTTCATAATGGGAGAGCTCGCGCGCCACGCCGCCGTCCCCGCCGCCGATGACCAGGACTTTTTTCACGCAGGGGTGGACGGCCATCGGAACGTGGACTATCATCTCGTCGTAGGTAAACTCGTCTTTTTCTGAGAAAATAACGCTGCCGTCAAGAGTAATAAATCTCCCAAATTCCTGCGAATCAAAGACGTCAATCCTCTGGAAATCGCTGGTACCTGAAAAAAGCTGCTTTTCCACACGGATGGATTCCTTGACATTGTCCGTGTGCATTTCGGAAAACCAATATTCCATTTACCTGACCCTTTCAATCCTTTAATACATTAAGCCTCTCAAGGCTCTCGTCCTCGGGTCCCTGCATGGAGCAGCCCTTTTCCTTGGCATAGAGAGTATAATCTATGAGTTCTTCCGTGATCATCTCTCCGGGTGAGAGGATCGGTATGCCCGGAGGATAACACATTACAAACTCACCGCAGATACGGCCAGCGGTCTCTTTGATAGGGACCAGCTCCTTGTCCGAATAAAAGGCCTTCTGGGGTGTGGTCGCGACGATCGGGGCAATGTATTCCGAATTGTGCTGCTTGACCGCGGGCTTTGAGTAGAGCCGCTTGATATCCTCCAGGGCGCCCACCAGACGCTCCACATCCTGTATCCTGTCGCCAATTGAAATGTAGGCGAGGATGTTTCCGATATCGCCAAATTCTATCTGGATATCATATTCATCACGGAGGAGATCGTATACCTCGATGCCCGTAAGCCCTATGTCCCTTGTGTATACGGAAAGCTTCGTCACATCATAATCAAAGATGCTGCTTCCGTTCACAAGCTCCTTTCCGTAGGCATAATAGCCGCCGATGGAGTTGATCTCGCTCCTTGCGTACTCCGCCATGTTCTTGACCTTTTCAAAGGACTCGCGGCCCCGGAGGGCAAGATTACGCCTCGAGATATCAAGGCTTGAAAGGAGCAGGTAGCTCGCGCTGGTGGTCTGGGTGAGGTTTATTATCTGCTCGACATACCTCGTGTTTACGTTTTCACCCAACAAAAGCAGGGAGCTCTGGGTGAGGCTCCCGCCGGACTTGTGCATGCTGACGGCCGCCATATCCGCCCCTGCCTCCATTGCGGGAGTCGGAAGTGTTTCATTGAAATAAAGATGCGTTCCGTGAGCCTCGTCCACAAGCGCCATCATATTGTGCTTATGGGCTAAGTCAACGATCGCCGCAATATCCGAGCATATCCCGTAATAAGTAGGATTATTTATGAATACAGCCTTGGCATCAGGATTTTTTTCGATAGCCTCCGCTACCTTTGCGATCTCCATACCGAGGGCTATCCCGATATGATTGTCAACCTCCGGGTTCACATATACGGGTTCGGCGCCGCAGAGCACCAGCGCATTGATCGCGCTCCTGTGGACATTGCGGGGGAGGATGATCTTGTCGCCGGCTTTGCAGGTAGTCAGCACCATGCTCTGCACCGCGGAGGTCGTCCCTCCTACCATGAAGTAGGCGTGGGTGGCTTTGAAGGCTTCCGCCGCAAGCTTCTCCGCCTCCAGAATGACAGATGCCGGATGGCAGAGATTGTCGAGGGGCTTCATGGAATTTACATCAAGCCCGACGCACTTTTCACCCAAAAGCGTTACGAGCTCGGGATTGCCTCTTCCTCTCTTATGCCCGGGTACATCAAAGGGCACCACTCTTTGTTTTCTGAATCTCTCAAGCGCCTCATAAAGCGGTGCCGACTTTTGTTTTTCCAGATCCATCACATTCTCCGTCAATGGTCAGGCCATATATTATCTAAGCCAGATCTTTTATCAGCTCCTCAGCAGCCTGATAGGTTTCAATGCCGAACTCTTTCTGGATCTCAGAGGGGCTTACTCCATTTTTGATTGCAACGGCTGCTGATCTGAGGTTTCCTATACCTTGTTCTATGCCCTTGGCCATGCCTTTAGCCATGCCCTTGGCCATGCCTTTAGCCATGCCCTCGTCATATGCCCGGATTTCAGGCAAATCCATTACCTGACCTCCCATAAAATCACCTACTTTCTCATTAAGCGTCTTGTGATTTTCTGTCAGTTTCGCCATTACTCTGTGGGTAGAATTAATGATAACACTGTACGATAGCCCTGACAAGCGACCTTCAGAGTTCTCCTTTTCAAGTCTTTTGAATATAATCCCTAACTTCTCAAAAAGCGCATCGATCATTAACTGATCCTTTTCCATTTCTTTAAAATCACTCTCATAATTGAAGATATAGAACGGTATCAGGAAATACAACTTTTCTTCAAATAACGCGTCAATATCAAAATCCGATTCCCGTATTATCGGAATATGATAGCTTACATTTCCTTCGCTCGTTTCTATGATGATTTCTGCCTCCCTGGGCGCGTTTTTCGAATCTCTCAAGAGCAGTAATCCCGTATACGGAAATCTCACCCGAAGCTTATCCCTGCTGCTTTCGGCACCGTCCATCGCAACAAGCGAATCGTACTCAAAGAGACGTATAAGGATCGTTCCATCGTATATCTTGCTCTCACACTCCAAATGGTATTTCTTTTGAATCCCGTTTTGTGTGATGGAAAAATGCGAGTCAGTAATCCTTTTTTCATCAGAGTGATCGGCATGCTCAATAAAATACTCATTTCTCATCCTTGTAATGACTGCATTATCATCATATCTTTCATTGAAAAAGTAATTTACAAACGGTATCAGGATATCGTCGCATTTACTTTCCATTGTTCTGAATGCATCATCATATGCGCTTGGTGAATAAATCTCTTCTTTGCTTTTTTCCATAGGCTACCTCGCGAAACCAAAAATTTAACCAAAGGTTACAAAATGATCCATGGAATGCGTGCCGGCGACCGCCGTATGAATCTTTATGAAAAAAGATCACGCTTTCTTGAATTGGAATGAATGATAATGAATATTGTTTCTGATGTCAATAAAAATAATAATATCCGGCGTGATAAATATGCTGTAGCATATCTGCCACGCCGGACATAGTACGGCTTTTGTACTATTTGCTGCCAATCAGGAGTCGGCAGGCTTGTCAAAATGAACATCCAACTGATTGAAAGGAATTGATATCCCGACCTTGTCAAGTTCAGCAATGATGACCTTTAGCGCCTGGCGGCGCGCGCGGTCACGGAAAACGGGATCGCACCAGTACTTCACAAGGTGCTCCACAAAAGAATCCTTGAAATGATTTGCGCCCTCATACTTGCAATCCTTAATATCAGGCTGTTCCTTGATCTTTTCTGCGATATCGGTCATTATCTCCCGAAGCCTCTTGTCATCCTCATCATATGGCAGCGGTAGGCGAAGCAGCTGAAGCTCTGTCAGAACCTTTATCTCAACGATATTTCGGTTTGCGACTGCAAGAACGGAATTGTCGTCGAGATCCCTGATCTTTGTCGAGACCAGGCCGAAGGAAACAACCTCTCCCGTGATACCGCCATAGACCACAACATCTCCTATACTGAAATATTTGTCAGAGAGAATGGTCGCGCCTCTTATGATATCCTTCAAAGCATCCTGCACTATGAAGCCGGCTATGACGGCAAATATACCAACCCCTGTGAGCATGGACGAGATATCAACACCAAAGATTGAAAGCAGCGTGATTACGATGAAGAGTATCAACGCGTATCTGACAACGCTTCTCGCAAGCTTTAGAAAGGTCCGTGTCCTTGCAGAATCAGCCATTTCAGCTGAAACCTTCTCATATCTTGTCTTTAAGAAGTGGACGATGAGCCTGTATATAAAAAGCGCGATCAAGACAACAATGGCCGCAGCTATAAGCTTTCCGATCAGAGACTCGCTCAGTAACTTTACTATCTTTTCTCCGGTTGTCATTAATATTCCAATCTATTTCATTTGAAAAGCGCGTTGATGTCCGCCGACCTCTTCACGAGGAGGAACTGGTCATTGTTTAAGAGGATAACATCAGTCACATTATTCTCCTTCACGAAGGCCGTGAGATCATCCTTGTAATAACGGTAATCCACAATATAGACCTTGTCGTAATGATCCGTAAGGAAGGGCGCGAAAGCGTTTCCGTAGGACTCCTTGATGAGAACACAAGATGTACCGTCAGAGATATTCGGATTGTCGATCACAGAGAAAGGCTGGTCACCGCCGATGAAGGCTGAATATTTCTGTCCACTCTTGTAACCGGACACATCATGGACGATATTCCACTTCGTCTGTGTGCCGTCCTTTGTTGTAAAGGTAAAGGTATTGGTCGCTATCGGGATAAATACCTCAACCGTGTCAGGATTTGCCGCAAGTGCCGGCGACTGCCCGCTTGAGGAATAAAAGCTCCCAAGGAAATCAGGATACGACGCTGTCTGGTATTCCGACTTCTCGTGGGGCGTAATGCCCTTCGCCTTGCAGAAATCCCTGTATGTATAATAAGCCCCAAGCTGCGTCCAGTGGTGATCCGTCCTGAAAAAGATATACTCGCCGTTGTGGCTTTTCAATGTATCAAAAGTAGGAACAGTCTTTACAGAAGGATCTATCCTCGAATAGGTGTATTCGATTGCCTTCTTCTGGTCGGAGACACCGACCTGCTTTTGCACATCCTCTGAAAGGCAGACACCCGAGGAATTTGGAACGATAATATCATAGACTGTCGTGCTTGCGGGAAGCTTTGACCGGACAGTATTTACCATCGAGGCGTAGGCATCACTGCCCTTCTGGTTGAAATAGAACATCTCAAAGCCGGTACCGTTCGCGATCAATATCTCGCCTGCTGTTTCCGGAGTCACAGTGATCGCGTGATCCTCTGTCTGCGCAGGCTCTTCAGGTGCCGCTGAAGAAGCTGCCGCGGATGTTCCCGCTGATGTCGACGCAGACGTCCCTGCAGACGTCCCCGAAGGTTCCGTCCCCGCCTTTGCTGAAGATGATGCTGCCGATGTCTCTGCAGAAGTATCCGACTTTTCTTTTCCGTCATCAACAATGAGTGGCGCGGGTGCAACTGTTGTCCCTGCATCCGGGATATCGTCTCCCTTCGCATTTGACTGATTTACGATAGTCGTGGTTCTTATACCATAAGCCTGCTCGAGATTTGAATGCGCGGTAAGGAGCGCGTCCCGAGCGGGATAAGTCTCCGAATACCAGGTTGAGACCTTGTCAAAGAAATCTCCGTTCCAGAGCCCGTCGAGTGTCAATGCAGGAAGCTTTGCCAGATCCCTCTTCTCAACATATGACCTCGTCGGCCTCAGCCAGAACAAAAGCCCAATGACAGCAAAAACTATTACCACCGCCCCTACAGCAGAAACAAACACCCCCTGCCACAGTCTTTTCTTTCTTTTTTCTCTTCTATCTCTTGTCATACGATATCCCATCTTTTACCCAACAAACCTATCGAACAAGGGAGGCGCAACACGCAGCATACGCAGCGGGTCCTGATCCCCAAATGATACCTGATATAGTGTCCCCGCGAGTACAAGCAAGTGTTGCGCCGACCGTCTTAAAATGTGTTGTAGAGGAACGCCTGGAACGTCCCGCCGGCGATCGCTATTATCGAAAGCACGAGGCATACCGCCGCAATCCCTGCCCTTACAAGATAAAAAACTGCATAAGGAACCCTTCCGGCATCCCGCGCCCTTACAAAGGCATCATCGATCTTTTTGAAGAGCGGCGTTGAGAAGAGCAGCGCAAAAACTATAAAGAAAATGTTGTTCTGCACCGTCGTCGCCACTGTAAATGAGGTAAATCCTGCTTTTGCGGCAGTTCCACCAAAAAGGCCCTTTATTGCGGTACCGAGTACTGAAAAATCCGTGAATCTGAAAAGCACCCAGCCGAAGTTGATCACCAATAACGCATATATCCTCCCAAGTATATGAGGACCGCCTGCATCCCTTTTCGGTGCACTTTGCCGTTTCCTTACGGCATTTTCTATCACTATGAATACAAAATAATATAGTCCCCAAAGAATGAAATTCCATCCGGCCCCGTGCCAGAAGCCTGTCAGAGCCCAGACTACAAGGAGATTCAGTGTCGTCCTTGCGCTCGAGCACTTTGATCCTCCAAGCGGTATATATACATAATCCCTGAAGAATGTTGAGAGCGAGATATGCCAACGTCTCCAGAAATCCCTGACCGATATCGCGGCATAAGGGAAATTGAAGTTTTCAGGATAATGGAAACCGCACATCGTACCAAGGGCGATCGCCATATCCGAATATGCCGAGAAATCAAGGTAGAGCTGCACCGAAAAGAGAATTGCACCAAGCCAGATACCGAGGGTTGGGGAATTTGCGATATTCTCATTCATTGGCGCAAGAGTGGACGCAAGCGTCCCGCAGTAATCCGCAAGCACCGCCTTCTTGAAAAGCCCTATCACAAAGCGGAAGAGTCCGCTGGCAAGGGCCTCCCGCCTTACTGCCCTTTTGTGAAGGTCCGTCCTCATGTCCTTGTAGCGGACAATGGGTCCCTGCAGCACCTGATGGAAGGTCATTATATATGTGAAAAATACAAGAAGGCTCTTTTCAGGCAGGACATCCTCCCTGTAAACATCAGCCACATAGGAGATGAGCTTGAATACATAAAAGGATATCCCGAGAGGAAGAACAATATTGAGGGGCTCAACATTATCAAATACTTTTCCCAGATTTCCAAGGATGAAATCCGTGTATTTGAAGATACAGAGAACCGCGATGAATATTATCACTGAAAGAACGAGATAAAACTTCGCGGTAGACTTTGACTCTCTTACATTTGCGCCAATGAGCCTTCCGAAAAGGTAACCGAGAAAGCCCATGAACAGTATGAGTATCAGATATTTCAGTCCGCCAAAAAGATAGAATATGAGCGAAAATACAAAGAGGACTATATTCCTTTTCTTCGTATCCGGCATGATGAGATAGACTATCATGAAGACCGGAAGAAAGAAAAGCAGGAAGATAAGCCAGGTAAACGACATTTCAAAAACCTTTCGTAAAAGAGTATCTCAAAAAAACGATCGAATAATAAACCAAAAAAACCTCACCTACTCGTCCCAGCCCTCGTGGAACCTGTAATGTATGCTGATATGATGCAATGCCTCCCCCTCATTTAATGAAATCTCGCTGTCAGAACTTGCCGCGGGAAGATCAGGCTCTTCCTCCTCCTGAAGTTCAACCCTTATCCATTCATACATGGAATCTCGGGCGTCATCTAGGGCCGAGTTGAGATCAGCCCCCTTGAAATCGCACATCATAAGATCGGGAAAGTATCCTTCGAAACTCCCGTCATCTTTTTTTCTCACAACTGCCGGATATACAAAAGTCAAAGCATAACTCCTTCTTTGATCACAGGAAATGCGCCCGGAGTTCTTCGCCTGAAAGGGGTGAAAGATAAGCCGGCGCTATATCAAACATTGTCTTTGCCCCAACGATACCCTCACTGTTCATTCTGAAAACCGCACGGGCCACCGCTGCGAGGACTGAGCCGGTAAATTCGGGATTTGAGTCAAGCTTCAGTGAAAACTCTATCACGTGTTTGTTCTCCCCCGTGCTTCCGGAATAGATGACAGAGCCTCCGTGGGGAAGTCCCTTGTGCTCAGCGTCAAGCTCCTCCTTTGTTATGAAATTTACAGTAGTATCATAATCCGAAAAATAATTCGGCATATTCTTTATCTCTTTTTCGATCCTTGCCTTGTCAGCGCCCTCTTCAACGACTACAAAGCACTCTCTCGTATGCTTCTGTCTCGTAGTAAGCGTGGGGTTTTCGCCATTTCGAACCTTTTCAAGCGCTTCGGGAACGGGAACGGTATACTGTCTCGCGTCAACGACTCCTTCTATCCTCCTTATGGCGTCACTATGTCCCTGGCTCACTCCGCGTCCCCAGAAGGTATAATCATTCCCAGCAGGAAGGATGCATTTGGAATAAAGCCTTGCGAGAGAGAAAAGCCCGGGATCCCAGCCCGCGGAGATCACGGCCGTCTTCTGCCCTCTCTTGCAGGCAGAATCAACATTCTTGAAATGCTCGGGTATCTTTGCGTGGGTATCAAAGCTGTCGACTACATTGAACATCTCGGCATATTCCGGAGTCATCTTCGGAAGGTCCGTTGCCGAGCCGCCGCAAAGTACAAGCACATCCAGCTTGTCGCGAAGATCCGGAAGCTCATCGGCCGAAAAAACCTTTACATCAGAAGCGGTCTTTACAGTAGAAGGATCACGACGGGTAAATACCCCAACAAGCTCCTCGTCTGAATTGGCAAGCACTGCCTTCTCTACACCTTTTCCAAGATTTCCGTAACCCAATATCCCGATTCTTACTTTCATATATTTCATCCTCCGATTTTATTTATATTTTCAACCCTTTCAGAAGATCACCAAAGGAAGTCGTAAGCTCACCTCCGCCGTCATAATGAGAGAGTTCCTCCCGTGCTTCCTCCCTGTCCTCTTCCTCAAAATCCTTCATGGAAAGGGATATCTTTGAATCCTTTATTCCCTTTACCTTTACCCTGACCTCCTGTCCGACAGAGAGGACCTTGTCAAGCCGCGTTACTCTTTTTTCCGAAACCTCGGAAATATGAAGAAGTCCCGAAAGCCCGTCAGGAAGATCTATGAAGGCTCCGTAATCCTTGATGGAAGAAACTTTTCCGTACAGCACCTGTCCGACTTCAACGGCCTTCACCTTTTCCGCCTTTTCCATTGCAGCCTTTTCCCTCAGCAATTCTCTTGCCGACAGCACCAGTTTGTTTGCTGCCTTGTCTGCAGTGACGACTCTTACGGTAAGTGTTCTCCCGACATAGTCCTTGAGGTTCTCCTCCTCAACATAGGATAATGAAAGGCCGGATGCCGGAATGAAGCCCCTTATACCTTCAAGCATCGTGGTGACGCCGGCCTTCACTGCTTCCTTCACATGAACTTCAACGGGCTCGCCGCTTTGCTTTAATCCAATAAGTCTTGCCCAGCCCTCAGCATCTTCATCCACCTCAGGGGCAACAATGTCATTTACACTTCCGATTTCCTTGAAGGGCCTCGACAGCGCCTCTGCAAACTCCTCATTTTCCGCTGTCTTTCCCTGTCCTACTTCCCTTGCTTTCATAAATAATACTCCAAAATAATCCTATTCTAAAGATACAAAAATCGCGCACAGGAAATCCCGTGCGCGAAAATCAGAAGGTATGATCATTTAAGCTTCTGCGCAAGCTTCGCGATCGGCGCGAGGGTCTTGTTCAGCTCGTTGATAGCTTTCACAAGTGCTGCATTTGAATTTGATGCGGTACTTTGTGCAGCGGTCTTCCTTGTTGCTGCCTTCGTTGCCGGCTTTCTTCCTGCCGTCTTCTTTGCAGTTGTTCTCTTTGCCGCAGTCTTCTTAGCTGCTGCCTTCTTTGCAGTAGTCTTCACTGCTGCCTTTGCCCCGGTCTTTTTTGCTGCCGGTTTCCTGCCGGGCTTTTTCTTTTCAGCCGCCTTTGCTGTTTCCTTTTTAGCCGCATTCTTTGTGCCGGGCTTCCTTCCCGGCTTCTTCTTTTCAGCTGCCTTTGCTGTTTCCTTTTTTGCAGCATTCTTTGTGCCGGGCTTCCTTCCGGGCTTTGCCTTCTGTATCTCAGCAGGAACAGGAAGTCCTCTCTTCTCAAGATAATAAATATAATATCTCCTCAGCTCGGAATAATAAGCCGAAGCCTTCTTTTCATTCCCTTTGTAGATTTCAACCAAAAGCGCTTTGGCATCCTTTTCAAAATTGTCAGACTTCATAAGTGCCTCAAAGGTTTCTCTGTCCTTGAGCTTCCAGATACCGAAAGCCTTCGACAGCGCAACATTTGCGGATTTGTCGGAAACATTCTTTGATAAAAGATACTCCTTGAACGCTTTCTTTTCCTCTTCAAGCGCAAGATCAACATTTGCAGCCAAACCACACCTCCAAAAATTTTTAAAAAAAGAAAAAGTAATAAACAATGGATGTATTCTAACCAATTCACCCAATGTGTGCAAGATGGTTAATTATATTTTTTTAATTAATAGCACAAAAAAATCCGGCGGAGCAAAACTCCGCCGGTTCTTTTTTTATTGTTTTTTATCTCACCTTGAACTGTGATACAAGGTCATGCAGCGAGTGGGACTGCTCTGTGAGCTCGTTTGAAACTGCCGAACTCTCCTGCGCAGTCGCTGAGTTGTTCTGGATGACTCCGGAGATCTGCTCGATACCACCATTGATCTCCCTCATGCTCTGGGCCTGCTCGTTTGCCATTGAGCCGGCCTCTCTCATCATCTCTGCCAGGTTGTTTACTGCCTCTGTGACCTGCATGAGAACTCCCTGGGTTTCCTTCACTATCGCATTTCCCTTGTCTATCTCGCTGAGCGCCGTATCAACAAGCTCATGCGTACGCTGAACTGCCTCATTACTCTGCATTGCAAGCTCGCCGATCTCTTCTGCGACGACTGCGAAGCCTCGTCCGCTTTCTCCTGCACGTGCCGCCTCTATCGAAGCATTGAGAGCAAGAAGCTTGGTCTGTGAAGCGATCTCCTCGATGGAGCTTGCGACCTCTGCGATCTCCTTTGAGGAAGCCGTGATCCTGCTCATAGCCTCTGTAACCTGATCCATCTTTTCCGCACCCTTTGTCGCTTCCTGCTGAGCGTTCATGGACATCTCAACGCCCTTCTGAGAAGTGGATGCAAGCTGCTCCGTATGCTCTGTGACTGTAGCAACTGATGCTGTAAGCTCTTCAACTGCGGCCGCCTGATCTGTAGCACCTTCCGCAAGTTCGTTGGAGCCTTCAGACATATTGGACGCGCCCTGTGAAACCCGGTCTGTTGCCTCCCGGACATCATTCATCGTATTGGAGAGACGGTTCGTAATGGTATCCATGGCATCCCTGATCGGGCTGTAATTTCCAAGATAAAGCTCGGGATTTGCAGCTCCGACAGTGAAGTCACCGGAAGCGATGCTGTCAAGTGAGAGCGAGATGTCGTCGACGATACGCTTTGAAACCAGCGTCGATTTTTCCATATCCCTCGCAAGAGTTCCAAGCTCGTCCTGTGCGTCGTAATTGACATTCACATCGAGCTGTCCCTTTGACATCATCTCCGCGACCTTCGCAACCTCGTTCACCGGCGTCACGACGCTGTGAGTGAGCTGCTTCTGCGCATTTCTCATGAATACGATAAGGAGGAAGAGGAATACGACCGAAAGTCCTATCATTACAAAGAATATGATCCTGATGATAAGTGACATCCTGGTCATCTCGGTTGTGACATTCACCGTCATCTGGCGGGCATTCTGAACCGCGTCGGCAACTGCCGGACGAACCTCTTCATGCATCTTTGCATAGAGCTCGTCAAAATTGTCAAGCTGTCCGTCGGCAAGCTCCTTGCCCTCACTGAACATCTGAACAAGCTCGCTTCCCAGACGATCAAGGTTCTGGACATCCTGGTCGAGAGCCTTTACAAGCGGCGTCTCACCGCGGTATTTCTTCAGGTTCGCGACATCATCCTTCAGATTTTCGATCATCGTGACATCGAATTCCTCGATCTCTTCCTGACGCGTCGCAGCATCCTTTGTAGCGACAGCCATCCATGCCGATTTTCCGAAGTTCTGATTGTGGATACGAAGAAGTCCCTGATAAGTGTTCTGCTGATAATAGTTGTTGGTCATGCTGTTCAGACCGATGAAGGTGACGATCGTTGTCGCAAGAAGCAACGCGATCACAATGAAAAGATAAGTGTAGATGCGCTTGAAGGTATGTCCGAATTTCTTTTCGACCTTCATGTTCTTCATCTGCTCGTTGTCGAGCATTACTAATGATTTGATGCCCATAGTCACTGTCCTCCGTTTTCTAATGGAAGGTTAAGGATTACAAAAAGCACTATGCAAATTAGTATAGCGTTTTTGAGGGCAAATAGCAATTGTACTAGATTGTTTTTCCGTACTTTTTTACTTGATGCTTTTTCTTGCAGACGAGGGAAAACAGGATTATTCTATAGGGTGTTTTGCAAAACTTGAGAACGAACAGGAGAATAACGAAATGACAATTTCAGGTCCTCTTCTTGTGGTCACGATCATCACGATAGCCATCGGTGTACTCAACTGCTTCTTCGGCTACTGGTGGTTTCGGGTAGGTCTTGTGATCTGCGGTCTTTTGATAGGCGCGGTCATTGGCGCCCTCGTCGCGCTGTTTTTCGCTCCGAAGCTCATTATTGTTCTGATGCTGGTATTTGGGATAGGACTTGCGCTGCTCTTCGGGTTCCTGAAAAAGGTAGGTCTTTTTGTCCTCTGCTTCTTCACGGGATCCGGGATAGTTGCGATCCCCGTCTTCTCGACCTACCTTATGGAGCCTCTTGCAAGGGCTGCAACCACGGCTCTTTCAGGCGGTTCAGACCTCTTCCCTTCGCTGAACCTGACCTCGCCCCTTATTATCTCGATCCTCATAGGACTTGCGGTGGCGATCATAGCAGTGATCTTTGAAAAGCCCGTGGTCATCATTATCTCTGCCATCCACGGAGGTGTGCTCATCGCCGGGGCTGTGGCAGGCATTTTCAATTTCAATGATATGACAAAGACGATCTTTACGATCGTCCTTGCAGTGGTCGGAGTCCTGGTTCAGAGCGGGATCTTCGGGGTTTTTAAGAAAAGGCACTGAAGAAAACCCGACTCAAAGCTTTTCCCTTATCTCTCTTTCCGCGGCGTCAATGATGCCGCGGAAATTTTCTGCCGATATGACTGTCGCGCCCTGCGAAAGGACTATCATGCGCTCCACCCTGTCGCTTGTCGCGACACGGACCGATGAATCCCTTTTCCTTTTGATCGCGGTCTTTTCTATGTACTGGTCCGCGGTCTCAGCGGTCGCGGTAAAGACTATATGGATATTGTTGTAGCTGTAGGTTTCTGTCCCGTGGTCTTCAAGAAGATAGGCGTCATAGACCACGATGGTCTCGCAGCCTGTATAAGCCGAATAATTCGAAAGTATATCATTGAGCCTTCCTCTTGATGCGTCTATGCTTACCGAGGCAAGATCCTTTAATTCATCCCAGGAAAATATCACATTATAGCCGTCAACCAGGAGGAGATCACTCTTCTTGAGGATCGGAAGATCAACCTTTTCCTTTCCTTCATAAGGCCGCTTTCTCTCGTCAAGCGCCCGCTTTATTGCAAGCTCGTTTTCCCGCTTTCTCTTTTTTTCAATGTCGCGGTCCCGCCCGCGGGGCTTCTCCTTCTGATTTGCGCTTTTTAAAAGCCCGTTCATTATAGAGTTTATGTCGCGGCTTTCACCCGTATTTTTTCCTGATGAGCCTGAAGCGAAGGACGTTTGACTTTGCTGCTTCACCGGATATACATAAGGAAGATGCATATGACATTCCACTTCATCCCACGGCACATAGACACCCGCGCCGTGCGAGCAGAAGATCGATCCGGCCGGATTCATGAGATCCCGCTCCGGGTCATACGAAAAACTTTCTATCACTTCTTCTCTCTCTTCAATCTCACCGAAACCGAAGGGCGTAATCTCAAGACTTCCCTCCCCTCTTGTAAAAGAGGAAAAATCCTTTTGATAATCATGAAGCTCTGAAGCGGGAAGAGTTCCATGTATGAAAACGCTGCCCGGATCATCTGATTGCACCGGAGGCTCCGAAACTCCCCTCATATTGCTGATATCGGTAAGTACCCTTCCTGCAAGGTCCTGCGGAACTCTCATCGAAAACGAAAGCAGCGGTTCAAGCAGTAAATTTTCAGCCCTCATCAGGCCGTGTCGAAGAGCCCTTATCGCAGCCTCCCTGAAATCTCCGGGCTCTGTATGCTTCACATGACTCTTCCCGGAAACGAGGGTTATCTTTACATCCGTAAGTCGAGAGCCTGTAAGTACTCCGCGCAGGCCTCTTGTCCTTTCAAGAAGGAAAAGGGTGTCTAGAACCTGCCTCTGATAAGTCTTTTCAAGGACATCGAAAGGGCAAGCCGAATCTATCAAAACGCCGCTGCCCCGCTCGCCTTCAGATATCAATAGATGCACCTCGGCATAATGCCGCAGGGGTTCATAATGCCCGACTCCTTCTATCCTTCCCCTGATAGTCTCCGCATATACAGGCCTTTCACTCAAAAGATCTACCTTCATATTGAAGCGGTCGAGAAAATTTGATCTTATTATCTCTTCCTGAAGCGCTCCCGATATTGAAAGATGATAATCCCCTCTTTCCCTGTCAGCTTCTATCTCAAGATACGGCTCCTCTTCCGAAAGAACGGAAAGCGCGTTCTCAAAGTCATTTTTGTCAACAGAAGGATCCGGGACCAGCCTCATTCGCATCATCGCTGTATAAAGAGGCCTGATATCTTTGTTTATTGCTCCAAGCCCCTGACCGGCATAGGTTTTTTCAAGTCCGCAGACAGATACGATATCACCCGGAAAAGCTTCGGAAGCATTCTCATATTTTTCTCCCGAATAGAGCCTTATTTCCGTTACCTTTTCAGGCAACTCATCATCTCCTGTGATCACAGTATCCCTGACTTTCAGCACTCCGCTCATTATCTTCATAAAGGTGAGGCGGCGGTCGTTTTTCTCAATTGAAAAGACACGGGCTGAAAAAGGATCAGACTTCTTCTCTTCATTGCAAAGAGGTGAAGTGAGCGAGACAAGGCCTTCACAAAGCTCGTCTATCCCCTCATTCCTGAGTGCTGAGCCAAAGTACACGGGATTCAGCTTCCCCGAAAGAAAAAGCTTTTCCACGCTGCCGACGGGAAGGTTTCCATTTTCAAGATAGCTTCCAAGAAGTTCCTCATCAAGGAGGGCAAGTTCCTCGGCAGTCTCATTATCATTAAGGCGTGAAGCCTCTATGCACTGATCTCCAAGCCTTTGTCTGATGTCGGAAAAAAGTCTTTCCCTGTCAAATGAAATGAGATCAGTCTTGTTCACAAAGATAATAATGGGAACCTGATATCGCAAAAGCATCTTCATCAGAAATTCAGTATGGGAGTTGACGCCGCTTGAAGCGGATATGATGAGGATCGCAGCGTCAAGGACTGACATTACGCTTTCAGCTTCTCCGGTGAGGTCCGAGTGCCCGGGGGTATCAAGAAGTGTGAAGGGATGATCAAAAAGCGTAAGCCTTGCCTGCTTTGAAAAGACAGTAATGCCGCGCTCGCGCTCTATTTCATTATTGTCAAGAAAACTGGTGCCCTTGTCGACTCTGCCGGCCTGCCGGACGGTGCCGCCCCTGAAAAGAAGCTGTTCCGAAAGAGTGGTTTTTCCCGCATCCACATGGGCAACTATTCCAAAGACAGTGTTTCTCATAAAGCCACCCTACATATGCAGTCTTTTTTTCATCTCACTGAAAAGAGTTCTTCCCCTGAAGACAAGGATCCCTGCAAGAGTCACGATACCTGCCAGAAAGCTTATCTGCCAGATCAGAATATGGGTGTCCTTCAGGATCAATACGACGACGATCCATGAAAAGACGATGGCAGCAAGATTTACCGTAAAGCATACGACCACATTTGTGTCCCTGCCTCCGAGTGCCGCGATGAAATTCAAAATGATAAGCGGTATGAGCGGGCTTGGGATGATCGGGATAACCTCCGGATACCATAAGGAGCTGAGCCCCAAAGCCAGCATTCCTGCGACTGCGCAGCGGAATATTATCCCCGGAATATATTCATGGGATCTCCAGATGCTCGTAAATGTGACCTCTCCAATGATAAGCCAAAGGAGCACGAGGAAGGTCTTCCCGAAAAAGGTCCTGTAATCCAGAAGGAGGGTGAAAAGAATTATCGAAAGAAAGGCTATCCAGAACAGGATATGTTCGACCTTGTAAAATATAAAGTACTTCCTCTCTTTTTTTACAAAGGGGAAGAACCTTACCTTCTCATCATTAAAGCCTGAAAGCTTGTTTCCGCAGAGAGGACATTTTTTTGCGCCGTTCCCGACTGAGATCTTGCATTTTTCACATTTTTTCATCAGCGGATCACCCCCGTAGCATAGACTGTTACAGGAACGCCGTCATGCGAAAAGGTCCTGACAAAATCCCTGATCACGTCAGTCTGTGTATAAGGATTCGTGATCCCTATCACAAAATTGTCCCCAAAAGAATTTACGCAAAAGAACAGATTGTGGGAACTGCAGTACATGCTGTAATAATCAACAAAGCCTTCCATCTCTTTCGGGAGCGATACCCTGCCAAGGTTTGAAAGCACAGCTGAAGCGCCGGAATTCGTAAGGAAGGAGAAAAAGCGAAGGGCACCCTGCTTCAAAAAGAGGGGCACTGCGCGGATGACGCCATTTTTCTGAAAAGCCTGAATCTGTGCTATCTGGGCAGATATCTTTTCCGGCGTGAGACTTTCCTTCATCGAAAGATCATATTCCTTCGCGACCTCCGAAAGGCTCTCGTCTCCCGTAGGCACGCGGGAATATTTGATATCGCTGAAGAAATTCCTGATGGATTCCGATGGATAAAAGCTCCGGAGATTTACCGGCATCTCAATGCTGACAGGCATCTTTTTCACGGCAAGGGGCATATTATTAATGAGAGCCATCACAAGAGCTGAACCGAGAAGGCTCGTGACCGTAACACCCAGAGCCTTCGCACGGGAGAGTATCTCCTTTGACGGCATATGAACTTCGATGAACTGGAGCTGGTCAAAGGGCAGCTTCGGCGAGAACTCGCGGAAGGCAGACTTTATATCTATCTTGTTTTTCCCGGCCTGCGCTTCGATATTATCAAAGCTGTTTTCGGAAAGCTTTCCCTTTAAGGGACCTGCACCGTAGTCGAGCGTCGAAAGCTCAGCCGGATGCACCCTTTTTAGATAATTAAACAGCAGGAGATTTACAAAATCGATGGCTCCGAAGCCGTCGCCAAGGACATGGAGCATATCAAAATTGATCCGCTTTTCATGATAGCTTATGAGATAATGAAGTCCGGTCTCATTATATCTTTCATACAGTTTCGGGCAGACGCGCCTTCTCTCCTCCTCGACAACAGGTTTTAAAGACACCTCTTCCATATAATGCCAGAAAAGCCCCCTGTGGATCTTCACATTGATCTGCGGACGAAGGCGGGCTGTCTCCTCGGCAGCCTCCTGAAGAACATCTTTATTTATATACTCTTTCAAGGTGACGCTCACCCGAAGAGAACGCGTATCTCTCTTTACCATAGTCGCGAGAAAGACATTCGCGACATTATCCACCTGATACCAGTCGCCTTTCATTGCTTTTGTTTCAACAACTCCTCCGCTTTTTCACTTCATCATTATTTTTTTGCGGTGTCAGGGACACGGATCAAAAGTTTTCTCTTGAGGACGGATAGCCTTGCGTCAGCGCACTCTCCCCCAAATTCGCCGTCGAGAGAAAAATTGACGGCAGGCTCGCAGTGCATGATTATCTCTGATGCCTGGAAATGCTCCATATATTCGTTGTTGAGATCTCCTGCAAGAAGCTTGCTTATGACCGTATTCACATCAAAGGGACCTTTTGGCATCCTGATCAAGGTCACCTCAAAAAGCCCGTCCTGCATGTCGACATTGTTGCCGAGAACTCCTGAAAAACCGCCGACAGACTTTGTATTCGTGACCATCCCGAGGGCATAGTCGCCTTCATATTCGCTTCCGTCGCAAGTCGCCTTTATATGATAAGGCTTGATCTTGTTGAACTGCAGAAGCTCCGGAACGACTCTCATCATGTAGGCCGCGTGACCGAAGATATTTTTCATGTTCTGGGGCGTGTCATAGGAAATGTGGGTGAAATTCCCAAAGGCCGAAACATAGACAAAGTAGTTTGAAGCATTAAACATTCCTATGTCGTAACTTTCGGTCTTTCCTTCAATAATGACCCTTGCGGCTTCGGAAAGCTCGGACGGCATCCCGTGGCTTGCCGCGAAATCATTGGTAGAGCCGGCAGGCATATAGCCGATAGTAATTTCGGCTCCATCCTCCCTTTGCATGATCCCCTTCACCACTTCATCAAGAGTACCGTCTCCTCCCGCCACCGCGATGAGGCCATACCGCTTCGTATCAAGCTCTCTTGCAGCCCTCTCGGCGTCGCCCTTTTCAAGGGTCGGGCGCACGGTGACCTGATAGCCGCCCCGCGCAAAGACTTCAAGTATCTCCGTAAGTGAAGCCTTCACCTTTCCCTTGCCCGCGATGGGATTGAATACAAAAAATATTTCCTTTTTTTCGTCCATGTTTACGTCCTCTCCAAAATGATGTCAGATACTGTTATCGAAACACTCCGTGCCGCGAAAAAACCAATATATATGAAGTCCGGATCTATTGCGGTGAGTTTGAGATCATAGCCCGTTGAAACGGGGCTGTAGCCTTCGATCGCTGCCCTGTAGCCGTCTGTTGTCGATTCAATGCAAAAGGAAAGCTCATCTCCTTCGTGCGGTGCTTTCCTTAACTCTCCTCCCTCAAATACAAGGCGTCCGCTCCTTCTCGCAAAGGTATTTGCGCCTTTTGGGTGCGAGGGATTGAAGATGATGCCCGCTGAAACATAATCCCCCAATAGTTCGCCGCTTGCTTCGTTGATATAAATATCATCCCGCACCATCAAGCCGAAGGCGGCCGAATCTGCCGGTCCTTTCGCGGTATTATAGGAATCAAGCCTGACCTTCGCTTTAAGACAAAAGGCCTGATCTGCCGGAAGCCTCAGAAAATACATTGCTATCCCGTCACTTTTTTCAGTGACCTTTCCGTTTATCCTGTCAAGGCCGGATCCGATATGGATTTTTCCATCCCCGCCCGAGAAGGAAAAAGATTTTGTATTTCTGCAATCCCCGTCATTTATATCTCCAAAAACGGTAGCATACCATCTGTTTTTGTTTTGATCCAAAAAGGGCGGCCAGAAATCGGAAAGCTCCTTCGGGCTTTCATACACAGGCTCCCTGTAATCAAGGTTTACAGACCTTTTCACCCAATACGCGGATTTTGAAAGCGGGTCATCATATTCCTTTTTCAAAAATAATGAAAGCGGGATGCCGGCTTTTTTTATATCCTCCGCGATAAGATAAGCGTTCACCACTGCGCCGAAAAGGTTTGTATGTGTATCATCGCAGGATATCTCTCTTTTCCCGGTTCGCGCATGCATGAAAAGTGTATTATTTTCCTTTTCATCGTCCGTATCCACTTTGAGGGAAAGGCCGCGTGTCTCTCTTGTGAGGTCGCATACCAAAACTGAAAGCGAAAGCTCCCTTTCAAGGTCTTTTGAAAGCCTTCTGATAGCTTCTGCGTAGTCCCCGTCATTTGTGACATGCACTTTTTCTCCGATATAGGAATGCGTCTCATCACGCCTTACTATCGGTGTAACAAGGACTATGCCAAGACCCTTGTCGGAAGCGGGTTTGATATACCCCTCAAAGAGGCTGTGCGAAAAAGAGCCTTCTTTTCTGAAATCTCCAACAGGATCCGTAAAGGTTACTTCGCCTCTTTTCTCATCATTGTGCCCGAAGCCTATGATGAGATAGTCGCCCTCGCTGATCCCGTTCAGAAAAGTCTCATAGTTTTTGTGGGAGCGAAAGCTCTTTGAGCTCGTGCCGGATACCGCAAGATTTTCTATCCTTATGTTCTCATCAAAAAAATATTTAAGCCCCTCTCCCCATCCGGTTCTCGGCATATAATAATTGTCTGAAAAAGCGCTCACGGTGCTGTCACCGATGACAAAGAGCGTGGGCTTTTTTGGCATTATCTTTCGACCCTCTCACTTCGTAATGAAAAGGCGGCCCCGTTTTCATGGGACCGCCCCGCTATCATTTATTCCTGATTCAGAAGAACCTTTCAACAAGCTCTCTTGAATATTCGCAGGTCTCGTCCATATCGCCGAAGGACATCACCTCTCCTGCGTAATAGGTATCATTCTCGCCCTGCATTCCCTCGACCTTCTCATACCAGCCCGATGCATAGGTCTTTGAATCGACATGAGGGAAATAATACCAGTCTCTCTCGTAATGCACAGTTTCCGCGGGATTCTTCATTGTCTTCAGATCCTCGAGGACCGTGTTTTTGCAATCATCGTAAGGAATCTCGGGATCACCCGTGTGATTTCTCAGAGCGTAAGTTGTGATCATCTGGGAATCGTCATCCCTCCATCTCCTGTAATAAACCATGAGATGTCCATAGCGCGCGGGATCCATGTTGTCGAATATATAATAAGATATCTCGGGATGATCCTCGGGCTTCGTCGTAAATGCAAGCACATCATAGCGCTCATAGTCTATCTTTGAGAAAAGCTCCTTTTCCTTCTCTGTTGCGTCAAAATAATCAGGCAAAAACTGAAGAGGCGCTGTCACGATGATCTTATCATATTTTTCGACCTTGCCGTTTACGGTGACATTGACCTTACCGCCCTTCCTCTCAACCTTTGTGATGTCGGAATTCAGGCGTGCGGGATTTTTCAGCTTTGCGTTCAAAGCCTCATATATGGACTGCGTCCCGTCCTTCCAGGTCCAGAGATTCACGTTCACGAAATTCATCGTGGTCTGGAAATCAAGGTATTTCAGAACATAAGCTGCGGGGATCTCATCAAAGTATCCGTAACCGAAGGCCGTGAACGGTCCGATCCATATATCCTGAACAAGCTCCACTCCGTTGATCTTGCAGAATTCATTGAAGGGAAGCGCGAGATCCTTCAGATTCTCGTTTGTCCCGCTCACCTTCTCCCTCTCGGGTGTGACTGCATAGCCGTCATAACGTCCCTCGGAAACTCCGCGGTGTCCGTTCACATCATAGCCCTTGTACTTTGTCTCAAGGATCTCCGCGAACTTCTTCATCTGATTTCTCATCTTGAGAAGATGCGGAACCTTCAGAGGATTCTTCTTCGGATCAAAGGGATCGATGACCTTTCCCGATGCGTCCTTGTAGTTTCGATTGAGCTTCGGACCGTCATGAGTGATGCCGCAAAATTCCTCGATGTCATGGACTGCGTAATAGGAAGGCACGCCCATGATAGCCCCCATCTCATAGCGTCTTCCCTCGTACTCGGGACTGTGGCACTTTCCGCCTACATGGTCCTCCTTCTCAAGTATGGTATAATTCTCATAGCCCTTCTGCTCGAGATACATACCCGCGGAAAGCCCTGCAGGGCCGCCGCCAATGATGCAGATCTTTGCGTCTTTGCTGATACTTGACATTTTCCCCTCCGTTCGTTTTGAAAAACAAGAATTGATACATTATCTGTAATAAGGTTCTTTCAATCTCTTTATGAATTCATTTTCGGGAAGCGGCCTGTCGTAGAAATAACCCTGAACAAACCTGCAGCCCATGCTCTTCAAGAGCGCTATATGCTCTAAGGATTCGGCTCCCTCGGCGATACAGGACATCGAAAGCTCCTCTGCCATCTTTATCACGTGCCGTACCATCACGAGGTTCCGGTCCTCGGTCTCATCATTGTAAAGGAAGAAACTCCTGTCGATCTTCATCTCGGAAAAGTGGATATCCCTGATCGTAGTCATTGAAGAATAACCCGTACCGAAATCATCAACTGATACCTTGATGCCGTCTGAGAGAAGCTCTTCCACAAAATCCTTCAGCTTCTCAAATTCCTCATCCTCTTTGGTCTCCGTGACCTCGATCGAAACGAGATCATGAGGGATATGATAATCATCTATTACATGAATGATCGAAGGCACGATGTCGGGAGTCTTCAGGTTCATCCTTGAGAAATTGGTCGAGATCGGAACCACGGAGATCCCTGCGTCGATCCAGGAACGAAGATTCCTGCATACCCTCTCAAGCATGTACATGTCAAGCTTGCAGATCCTCCTGCTCCTCTCAAGAACTGAGATGAACGCTCCCGGAGGAAGCACCCCGTCAGGACGGACCCAGCGGCAGAGCGCCTCTGCGCCTGTGAGCTTATTGTTTTCAATATCCACCTTGGGCTGGTAATAGGCCTCGAACTCACCGTTCTTCAAAGCCTCGGGAAAGACATTCTCCACCCTCTTGATATTCATGATGATGGAAGATATTTCTTTGTTGAAATAAAGATAAGACGTGTGGCGCGCGAACTTCGCGATGTTCATGGTGTCGTGTGCGTTGTCCATGGCATCATCCACACTCGTTCTCTCGTCACACTCATAGATCCCCGCCACAGCGGAAACAAGGACATACTCTCCCTCGGTTCCGGGAACCAGTATCTTTGTGCCCTTGATCATCTTCAGGAACTGTTCCATCTTTTCCCGCTTGATCACGACTGTGAAATTGTCTCCGCCCATACGAAAGAGCGTCTCCTGACCGGAAAGGAAGAATTCTATCCCTCCGACAAAATCCTTCATCACCGCGGTTCCCGCGTCACGTCCTGCGATCGCATTTATGCCTGCCATATTCCTGATGTTGAAGAAACAGACATTGTAATCCTTGATCTCCTTTGTTTCAACGAGACGGGAAAGGACCTTTGCGCCATAGCGGACATTGTTCATCTGAAGCTGCATATCATGGGTCATGAGAAAATCTATGCGCCCCATAGCCTCGATCAGCCTGTGCCGAAGCTCCTCCTGGGGAAGACCCATGATCTCGTCCAACTTGAGATTCATCTCATCATTATTCATAAAAGCTCCGAAAGAATGGACAAAGAGAAACAAAACACTTAGGACAGTATAATATGTTTTCGCGGAAAACTCAATTGCGATTAAGAATGGGAAAATGGTCCGGCGCGGACAAGGGGACGTTTTCCTTGTCCGGATTCTGCGAACCCGGACAAGGAAAACGTCCCTTTGTCCGCGCCCCTTTGTCCGCGCCAGGGTTACACTATCTGATTCAGCCAGACGTTGCTCTTGACCATGAAATAGCCGATGGCATTTTTGATGAGCTCTGTGAAGGAGACTATGAAATATGCCCAAACGATGGGTATTCCGGTGAACCGGAGTAGTATTGTGGCTGTCGTCACCATCACGCCCCAGGTAAAGACGCTGTCAAAGAGGAAGGTGACGAAGGTCTTCCCGCCTGAACGAAGCGTAAAGTACGAACTGTGGCTGAAGGCACAGAACGGCATCGCAAGGGCCTGGATCACGATGAATGACACGGCAAGGTTCCTGATCTCCTCCGATGTATTGTAGACGCCTGGGAAAAAGCGCCCGACAAGGAGCATGAGCCCCGCCATGATGACACAGGCAAAGACCGAAAAGAATATCATCTTGTTGTCGGCGTCCTTTGCCTTGTCGAGCTGTCCGGCTCCGAGGTACTGCCCTACCACGATGGAGATGCAGGCACCAAGCTGGATGAAGACTATATTGAAAAGATTGCCTATGGTATTTGCGATATTGATGGCTGCGACCACATCGATCCCTCGAAGGGAATAGACCTGATTTAGGGTCGTCATCCCTGCTGCCCAGAGGATCTCGTTTATGAGAAGGGGAGCGCCTTTTATCATTATCTTTTTGAAAAGGTCTCCCGGGATCAGAAGGCTCTTGTATGCGCCGCGCAGGAAGCGGTTCACTTTCAGATGGGTGTGCGCCCAGATCGCGACTACGGCGGTCTCTACAAATCTTGAGATCACGGTCGCGATGGCTGCGCCCTGTACTCCGAGTGCAGGAAAGGGTCCGATGCCAAAGATCAAAAGCCAGTCAAGGAGCGCATTTACGCCCACGCCAAAAAGACCTGCCAGCATCGGAATGAAGGTCTGGCCGGTCTCCTTGATCGCCGTGGAATAGGCCTGGGTAACGGCGAATGGCGGAAGGCTTATCAGAATGATCGAAAGATAAGAAAGAGCAAAGCCCCGCGTAAGTTCAAGCGCATCTTCGTTTCCCGTGTCATTAAGATAAAGCGAGATCAGATTGTTCCCGAAGAAAACGAAGATCAGGATCGCTATCACTGTGATCACAAGGATCACCCAAAGCCGCATCCTGAAGGTGTGCATATGCCCCTTGTGGTCGCCCTTTCCGAAGAACTGGGCGCCGTAGATCCCGGGTCCGGCCACTGCTCCAAAGACAGCGAGGAAGAAGACGAAGACGAGCTGGTTTATGATGGCAACGCCCGTCATCTGCTCCGTTCCGAGCTGCCCCACCATTATATTGTCAAGCAGGCTCACGAAATTTGTGATGGCGCTCTGCAGTATCATCGGTACCGCGAGCAGTATGTATCTCTTGTAGAACTGCCTGTCGCCTATATATTTCGTTTTGAATTTTTCAAGCATTATTAAAGATTTGTTACTCCTGTGACATCTTCAGATACTTCTCATAACGGGCGCGGGAGTCCTCGCTTCCGATCTTGAAAAGGTCGACGGCATTGTCGGGGAAGGTGCGGCGAAGAGCGGAATATCTCGTCTCCCCGTCAAGGAATTCCTCATAATCGACCGAAGGCTCCTTTGAGTCAAGTGTCATGGGGTGCTCCTTCCTCGGGTCATATCTGTAGAGGAACCAGTAGCCGGCATCGACCGCTTTCTTCATCTCAGCCTGCGTCGTTCCCATACCTGTCCTGATACCGTGGGCCGAGCAGGGTGCGTAAGCCACTATCACGGAGGTCCCGTCGTAAGTCTCAGCCTCCTTTATAGCCCGGACCAGCTGGTTTTGGTCTGCGCCCATTGCGACAGAAGCGACATATACATTGCCGTAGCTCATGAGCATTGCGCCTATGTCCTTCTTCCTGGTCTTTTTTCCGGAGCTTGCGAACTGCGCCACAGCGCCCACCGGAGTAGCCTTTGAGCTCTGTCCGCCGGTATTTGAATAGACCTCGGTATCAATGATCAGGATGTTGAGATTGAGCCCGAGCGATATCACATGGTCGAGACCGCCGAAGCCTATATCATAAGCCCAGCCGTCGCCGCCGTACATCCAGAAGGTCTTCTTCGCGAGCTGGTCCTTGTATTTGAGGATCTCGTCGATTTCTTTTTTCAGGGGGCTGTTGTGCTCATTCTTTTCATTCTCAAGGGCTTCTATAAGCGCGTCCGATGCAGCGCGGGACCTTTCAAAATCATCATTGCTCGAAAGCCATTCCTCAGCTGTCTCCCTCAGCCTGTAGCTAACCGAACGGCTGTCAAGAAGGTTCTCAACCCTTGTCTTTTCGGCCTTCCTCTGCTGGGTAACGGAGAGGAAGGTACCGAGGGCAAGCTCAGCATTATTTTCAAAAAGAGAATTCGTCCACGCGGGACCAAAGCCCCTCTTGTTCACTGTATAAGGAATGCCCGGCATGGGCGCGCCCCACGCCTGTGAGCAGCCGGTTCCGTTCGCCCAATAGACGCGGTCTCCGAAGAGCTGTGTCATGAGCTTTGCGTAAGGCGTCTCCCCGCAGCCCGCACAAGCCGCGGAAAATTCAACAAGCGGCTGCCTAAACTGCGAGCCCTTCACTGTCCAACGGTCAAAGATCTCCTTCTTGTCGCTTAAAGATAATGCATAGTTCCAGGTATCCTTCTCCTTCTCACCAAAGTGCGCGGGAACCATATGAAGCGCTTTCCCGTCAGGCACGGGGCACTCGTTTACGCAGGAGCCGCAGGAGGTACAGTCATAGGACGAGATCTGCATTGAGAATGAAAGGTTGCTTCCCTCTGCCTGCTTTCCTTTAAGCGGTGCTGTATAGAAGCCTTCCGGCGCATTATCCTTTTCTTTTTCGGAAAGAAGGAAGGGACGTATCGCGGCATGGGGACATACGAAGGAGCAGCGGTTGCACTGTATACATGCTTCGGCATTCCACTCGGGAACCGAAACCGCGATCGCTCTCTTCTCATAGGCAGTAAGACCAAGCTCTATGGTCCCGTCCTCATAGCCCTTGAAGGCGGATACGGGAAGGTCGTCACCGTGCTGGCGGTTGATGGGATAAAGGATATTCTTTACAGCGTCGGGAAGATCCTTCTCCCGCTCCATCCTGTCCGAAAGGTCATTATCGACGAGGTCTGCCCAATCTGAGGGAACCTTGATCTCATTAACGCCCTTAGCACCCTCATCTATCGCCGCCACATTCTTTGCGACAACCTCATCGCCCTTGGTGAAATAAGTCTTCCTTGCGGCTTCCTTCATGAGGTCAAGAGCCTTCTCAACCTCCATAAGTCCTGCGACCTTGAAGAACGCTGCCTGAAGGACTGTATTCGTATGGGTTCCGAGACCGAGGCGCTCCGCGATACTGGTCGCATCTATCGTATAGAGCTTGATGTTCTTTTTTGCAAGAAGCTTCTTCACATGGTTTGGAAGCTTTTTTTCAAGCTTCTCAATATCCCAGGATGTATTTAAGAGAAGCGTTCCCTTGTCCTTTATCTCCTCAATTATGTCGTACTGGAGAAGGAAATTCTGGTGATGGCAGGCAAGGAAATCGGCGTGCTTCACATAATAGCTGCCTTCTATCGGCTTCTTTGACATCCGAAGATGTGACTTCGTGATACCGAAGGACTTCTTCGCGTCATATTCAAAATAAGCCTGGGTATACATATTCCCGTGATCGCCCAGTATCTCTATCGTATTGTGGTTTGCTCCGACAGTGCCGTCTCCTCCGAGGCCCCAGAACTTGCAGCTCATGGCGTTGTCGGCAAAGCCTTCGATCTCATGTACCGGAAGGCTCTTGTGAGTAACATCATCCTCTATACCGACGGTGAAGCCCCTTATGGGTTCGCTTGAAGAGAGGTTTTCAAATACCGCGACGATCTGCGCCGGATCTGTATCCTTGGAGCTGAGTCCGTAGCGCCCGCCTATGATATCTGCTTTTCTTCCTGCCCCCGCCATTGCCGCAGTGACATCAAGGAAGAGCGGTTCTCCGATACTTCCCATCTCCTTGCAGCGGTCAAGGACAGCAATCCTTACTGCAGTCTTTGGAACTGCGGAAAGGAAGGCCTCTGTCTTGAAGGGTCGGTAAAGATGGATCTGGACGAAGCCGTATTTCTTTCCATCTTTTGAATTTGAATTGAGATGATCAACGGTCTCCCTTATAGTCCCGGAAACAGAGCCCATCGCGATCACTACATCCGTAGCATCAGGATCTCCGTAATAGTCAAACAGATGATAATGCCTGCCCGTCACCTCTCCTACCTTTTCCATATAGTCCTCGACTATGTCGGGAAGGGCGTCATAGAAGGGATTGTTTGCCTCTCTGATCTGGAAGTAGACATCCCCGTTCTGCACAGTATTTCTGAGCCTCGGATGCTCGGGATTCAAGGCATGAGCCCTGAATTCATCAAGCGCGTCCTTGTCCATCAGCGCCGTCAGTTTTTTCACATCAGGTCTTTCTATCCTTGTGATCTCATGAGATGTCCTGAAGCCGTCAAAGAAATGCATAAAGGGGATCCTTCCCTTCACTGCGGAAAGATGCGCTACAGCCGCAAGGTCTGCCGCCTCCTGGACAGAGCCAGATGAAAGCAGCGCAAGTCCTGTCTGCCTGCATGCCATCACATCCGAGTGATCCCCGAAGATACTCATGGCATGGGTTCCTACAGTACGGCTCGCAACATGAAGGACTGCGGGAAGGCGCTCTCCTGCTATTCGATAGAGTGTGGGTATCATCAGCATGAGGCCCTGGCTCGAGGTGTAGGTGGTTGTGAGCGCACCTGTCTGGAGAGAGCCATGGACCGCGCCGATAGCGCCTGCCTCGGACTGCATCTCGATCAGCCGTACCGGCTGTCCGAACATATTCTCTCTGCCCTTCGCCGCCCATTGATCGGTAAGTGTCGCCATCGGAGATGAAGGCGTTATCGGATATATCGCGGCGATCTCCGTAAAGTCATAAGCGGTATCCGCAGCAGCATGGTTTCCGTCGACAGTTTCAAAATTGCTCATTATTTTTCCCTCTCAATCCACTCTTTTGCTTCTTCTCTCATCTTGTATTTCAATATCTTTCCGGCTGCGTTCATGGGGAAGGAGTCTACAAACCTGATATAGCGCGGCACTTTGTGAGCCGCGATGGAGGCTTTGATGAAGGAGCGCATAGCTTCTTCCGACACCTCTCTATCCTTCTTTAAGATAATGCAGGCCATTGCCTCTTCCCCGTATTTCTCATCGGGAACGCCTATCACCTGGACATCCTGAACATCGGGATGGGTATAGATGAATTCCTCTATCTCCTTTGGATAAATGTTCTCGCCGCCGCGGATTATCATATCTTTAAGTCTTCCGGTGATCCTGTAATTTCCGTTCTTATCGCGGCAGGCAAGGTCTCCGGTATGGAGCCACCCGTCAGGATCTATGGCCTTCTTCGTCTCCTCGGGCATCTTGTAATAGCCCTTCATGGTATTATAGCCCTTTGAAAGAAATTCGCCGTTCTGGTCGTCGCCCAATGTCTCTCCCGTTTCGGGATCCACTATCTTGCACTGGACATGGGCGAAGTGATAACCCACAGTCTCGGTCCGAACATCGATGGGATCGTCCCATGAGCTCATGGTGGTTCCCGGAGCTGACTCAGTCTGCCCGTAAACACTCACTATCCCGGTCATATTCATTTCATTTGGATCCGCAGCCCTCTTCATAAGCTCAGGCGGGCAGCCGGCTCCGGCCATTATCCCTGTCCTCATATGAGAAAAATCAGTCGACTTGTAATCAGGATGGTTGAACATCGCAATGAACATCGTGGGCACGCCGTTGAAGCAGGTGATCTTCTCCTGCGTGATGCAGGCAAGTGAAGCCTTCGCTGAAAAATAAGGCATGGGGCAGAGCGTCGCGCCGTGAGTCATCGAGGATGTCATTGAAAGCACCATACCAAAGCAGTGGAACATCGGTACCTGCAGCATCATGCGGTCAGCTGTGGAAAGATCCATCCGGTCTCCTATGCACTTTCCGTTGTTCACGACGTTGTAATGCGTGAGCATCACGCCCTTGGGGAAGCCCGTGGTGCCTGAGGTATACTGCATATTGCAGACATCGTCCACCTGCACCTTTGCGGCAAGCCTCTTTACTTCTTCAAGCGGTACCGAATCTCCCCGGTCAAAGGCCTCATCAAAGGTAAGACAGCCCTGCATCCTGAAGCCAACCGTGATGACGTTCCGAAGGAAGGGAAGCCTCTTTGAATGGAGGGGCTCGCCGGGCTTTGTATTTGAAAGCTCGGGGCAGAGCGTTTCTATTATCTCTTTGTAATTCGTATCCTTCGTGCCCTCGATCATCACAAGTGTATGCGTGTCCGACTGGCGGAGGAGGTACTCGAGCTCGTGGACCTTGTAGGCAGTATTTACGGTCACAAGCACAGCCCCTATCCTCGTCGCCGCCCAAAAGGTAAGGAACCACGCGGGCACATTTGTTGCCCAGATCGCGACCTTCGCCCCGGGCCTCACGCCGAGCGAGATGAAGGAAGCCGCGAGCTTGTCCACATCATCCCTGAATTCCTCATAGGTCCTCGTATATTCAAGGGTCGTATATTTGAAGGCGTACTGATCCGGAAATTCCTCAGCCATGCGGTCGAGGAGCTGCGGAAATGTAAGATTGATGAGCTCATCCTTTTTCCAGACATACTGCCCGCTGCCGTCGTGATTGAAGTAGCGCATCTTGCGCATTCCCTTTGAATCGCTGTAGCGCTCCATGTAATTCACAAAATACGGAAAGATAATGTCGGGATCCTGAAGGTCCTCCATCCAGCAGGGCTTCCATTCAAGCGAGATGAAAGAAGCGTAGTCTATCGATGAAAGAGCGCGCATGACGTCATCGAGCGGCATATTGCCTTCGCCTACGAGGTTGTAGACCTCTGTGTCGTCGGAATCCCTCACATGGACATGGCGGACATAGGCACCGAGGTTCTTTATCGTGTCGGCTGGAGATTCATTGAAGTCCCGGTACGGATGATGCACATCCCAAAGCGCCGCGAGACAGTCATTTGAGAAGCTGTCAAGAAGGTCGCGAAGCCTCGCCGTGTCGGCATAGATGCCGTTTGTCCTGATAAGGAAAACCACATTCTTTTCTTCAAAAACCGGAAGGACTTTTTTGATATTTTCCCTTACAGCCTCTTCATCATCATGCATCGCAGCGGCGGAGACAAAGGGTACGTCAAGGCTGTCCGCGATATCAAGAAGCGCCATAAGCCCTTCAATATCAAAGTCTTTTTTTGAAAGATCGATATAGCTGTCTATCGCAGGTATTGAAAGATGATGCTCCCTGAGATACCTTCCGGTAGCCTGGGTATTGTATTTGTGAAAGGGAGCGCCTTTTTTTGTAAAGTTGGGAGTCCTGTTGACGTTGTAGATCTCGATCCCATCCATCTTGTTTTCTTCTGCGAGGCGGATGAGCTCGTCGAAGGAATAATCTCCCCAGCCCCTGGTTGAAAAAGAAAGCTTCATTCTGCAGCGCCTCCTTCCTCTTCATATACGATCTTGTTCAAAGCATTGATATAAGCCCGGATACCCGAGCCTATCACATCGGTTGAAATTCCTCTTCCGGAATATATCTTTCCGTCGGACAGGAGCTTCACTATGGTCTCGCCCATGGCTTCATGTCCTTCGGCAATTGACTGGATCTCGAAATCATAGAGCTCGAAATGCCGTCCCGCGATGGCTTCAATCGCCTTGAAGGAAGCGTCTATGGGACCGTCCCCGAGGCAGATGCTGTCAAGCACCGTTCCTTTTTTGTCAAGGGTCATATGGCTTGATGCCTTGATCAGATTCCCGCTGTTTATGACATAGCTTACGAGAGTATAGGTCGGCGGAACCTGAAGCGCCGCCGAAGCCACTATCGCGTCAAGCTCGCGGATCGTGATCACATCCTTGCTCTTTGCGATCTCCGTAAAGGCCTTGAAGACCATGTCCTTGTCCTCATCGGAAAGGTCGTAGCCAAGCCTCTCCACGGCCTTCATCACGGATGCCATGTCTTCATTTGCGGAAAGCTCCATCGAATCACTATCAGCTTCTTCCGAGCCGACCGATAACTTGCTCCCGCCGCTGCCTTCGGCTATCCATTTTATCTGCTCTATTATCCTCTTGAGCGAGGTGGTCTCAACAGAGGTGTGAAGCTGCAAAAGATCACTCTTTTCGGAAAGGATGTCCGTAATGGATGAAAGCGAGACTGTGTTAAGCGCGTACGCCGCAGCCTTCAGTATATCAGCTCCCGCCTCCATGGCCTTAAGCGCGCAGGAGGACGCAAGGTGAAGGGTGTTGTCGCAGGCGATGCCGAGACGGACTTTTGAAAGCTCAGGCACCTCTTTTTTGAGTGTTTCGATAAATTCGAAAAACTCGTCGGGAAGCATATTTCCGGCTCTGTCATATATCGTGATGATGCCGACACCGGAATCGACGGCTGTCTTTATTGCTTCATAAAGAAATGTTCTTTCGGCCCTGGTGGCGTCCTCGGCTACAAACTCGACATCCTCAGTAAGTTCCCTTGCCTTTGATACGACAGCCTTTACAGTCTCAAGCATCTTCGGCTGTTTCTGATGATAAACATATTCCATCCTTGCAGGTGACAGGCCTGCAACCACCTGAAGTCTCGGATGCTTTGCCTCCTTCATGGCGGCATAGGTAGTTTCAACGCTTTCCTCCGAAAGACTCACCGGAACCGCAAGAATACTGTTTTTCAGGGAGGAGGCTATTGACTTGATCCGGAGGCTGTCGGGCTTTAGGTCCTCTATGCCTGTAGCCTCAACAACTGTCACCCCAAGACGATCCAGAAGCTTTGCTATCTCTATCCTCTGCCTGAAGGTATGAGGCAGCTTCTTTAAGACATCAAGCTCCTTCAGCGTCACATCACAGATCTCGATCTCTCGCATTTTTTGTCCTCCTTTAACGTAAAAAAAACTGCGCCTCTTCTTAAGAGACGCAGGGCTCATACATTTCTGCGCGGTACCACTCTTATTCGCGCTCATTACTTTTCATAAGCGCGCACTCATTTCCCCGATAACGGAGGGATCCCGTCTGCTTCTAATGAGGAAAAATAATTCCCGTTCTTGCAGAGGCTCCAAGGCGAGTTCCCAATGCCGCTTCCGCTGCCTTTCAGCAACCGGCAGCTCTCTTCATTGCACGGCAGAGGTACTGCTCCTCTTCACAGCCTTTGATATTCAGATGATATTCCGAAAGAATTTAGCACGGAACCCTTCAATAGTCAAGGGGCTACGCAAATGAACCCAGGGGACGGAGTCAAGGGACCATTTTTTGAACCCAGGGGACGGAGTCAAGGGACCATTTTTTGACCGGAAGGCGCATAGATCGGGCATCTGTATCTCATTTTGAACCCTTGACTCCGTCCCCTGGGTTCATTTTTGAAAACTTGAAAGAAAAAGCCATTGTGCTATACTCTTTAGGTTGCACTTTAAATGGGAAGGAAATGGAAATGAAGGAGCGGTCTTCATTCAATTCAAAGATAGGTTTTGTGCTTGCTGCGGCGGCCTCTGCCGTTGGACTTGGAAATCTCTGGCGCTTTCCTTATCTTGCTGCCCAGCACGGCGGCGGCAGCTTTCTTTTGATCTATATCATTCTTTCGGTGACGTTTGGATTCACGCTCATGGTCGCAGAGATCTCAATAGGCCGAAAGACAAAGCTTTCCGCGATAGGCGCCTACAAAAAGCTGAACAAGAAATTCGCCTTCGAGGGCGTTCTTTCAATGATCGTCCCCATGATAATCCTGCCCTATTATGCCGTGATAAACGGATGGGTGCTGAAATACTTCGCAGCCTTCATATCCGGGGAAGACAAGGCGGCAGCAGCCGACGGCTACTTCAACGCATTTATATCAGAGACCGGAGAGCCGCTTGTCTGGTTTTTGATCTGCCTTGCGGGGGCTGGAGTGGTAGTATTCCTTGGCGTTACCCACGGGATCGAAAAGTCAGGCAAGATACTGATGCCGGTTCTCCTTGTTCTGATGGTAATAGTTGTCGTCTTTGTCTTAAGCCGCCCCGGCTCCCTTGAAGGGGTGAAATATTATCTCGTTCCGAATGTAAAAAATCTTTCGTTCAAAACTTTCCTTGCTGCGATCGGCCAGCTTTTCTACTCCCTCTCCATTTCCATGGGGATACTGATAAGCTACGGCTCCTATATGAGCAAGAAGCACCACATTGAATCCTCGGTCCATCAGATAGAATTTTTTGATACCCTGGTCGCTTTCCTCGCGGGGCTCATGATAATCCCGGCTGTTTTCACCTTCTCCGGAGACGCAGCACTCTCTTCGGGTCCCTCACTCATGTTCGTGACTCTCCCGAAGGTCTTTGCCTCAATGGCGACGGGAAGAATCGTGGGTACTGTCTTTTTCCTGATGGTATTTTTCGCGGCGCTTACTTCTACGATCTCACTGATGGAAGCGGTCGTTTCGAATTTTATAGATGCTTTCCATATGAAGCGTTCAACTGCCGTTTTGATAACACTTGCCTATTGCGGAGTCCTGGGCGGACTTGCTTCACTCGGCTACGGGCCACTCTCGGGTGTTACGATATTCGGGATGCATATTCTCGACTTCATGGACTTCATCTCAAACTCTGTACTGATGCCGGTCGTCGCCATCATCACCTGCATCTTCGTGGCATTTGTGATAAAGCCCGGGGCCATAATTGAAGAGGTCGAGGCCGAAGGCAGCGTCTTTCGCGGCAAAAAAGTATTCTCTTTTATAATAAAGTTCGTCGCACCCTGGTTTATGATCCTTATCCTGATAAGCTCGATCATGCAGGCTCTTGGCCTGTTCAAGCTCTGAGGAGGAACCATTATGCGAAGCATAATCTTCAAAATGGAGGTCAATGTATGCTTTCAGTATGCCTTTTGTTCGTAGGTATAGTCCTTATAAATAATGGTGTCTGCACTCTCCTTAAGGTTGAAGCAAAGGCCGCCGCAATAATGAATCTCCTCACCGGAGGACTTTCAATCTTCATAAATTTTGTGAGCATAATAAGGGGCGATTACTACGCGGCCGCAACCGGTCTTCTTTTCGGCTTCACCTATCTCTTTGTTGCCTTCAACAATCTCCTTCATCTTGACACCTGCCCCTTTGCTGTATTTTCGGGCTTTGTGGCGATAAACGCGATCATCTTCGGTGTAGTTGAGGGAATCACCGGAAACGTGGCTCTTGGCATTATCCCTGATATACGATGGCTCCTGATCTGGTGGCTTTGGGCAATTCTCTGGGGAAGCGCGATCGTGACCGACCTCATGAAAAAGGACTTGAAGAAATTCGTTCCCGTTCTCCAGATCATAGAAGGCGTCATCACAGCCTGGGTTCCCGCCGTTCTGATGCTTCTTGATCTTTGGTGAACTTTATTTGAAACAAACACATTTTTGCAGGCAGATCGTGCCTCATAAATCGTATAATAATATAGTATTATCCTCTTTGATCGGAGTTTTTTAATGGACGATAAACGAAAGCTTGAATTTTTAAGGCTTTTTGAAAATATGATAAGCAAAATGACCTTCCCTGACCACTTCGTCAGGGAGGAGTTCATAGACGCACTCAGGGAGCTTTCCATATTTTTCCGCCTGTCAAAGGGCGTAACAGAGTATTTCAGGAGCGTTTCCGATGAAAAGATCGGAGTCGGGGATGAGATCGTCGACTATGATGAGGGACCTGCTGATGTCATCGCTCATCAGCGAAGGATCGTATCCGCTGCCGGAGCCGTATGCCGCGTCACACTTTATATGTCAAAGGATGAGAAGCCTCTATCCGAAGAGGAAGCAGCCCATCTTGACGTGGTAGCCCGCTCCCTCATAAGCTTCATCACGAGAAACCGGCTCGCGACCACGGTAGAGCGTTTGAGCTTTTATGATGAGGACAATTTCAGGAATCTTCGCTATTTCTTCCGTCATATAGAACGGCTCATGGACGAAAATGCGCTGTTTGGCTATACCCTCATTGTCATAAACTGCCGCCAGTTCTCTCTCATCAACAGGGACATCGGAAGAGCGGCAGGCGACATTGTCCTTCGAAGATATTTTGAGCTTTTTGATGATACACTTGAAGACCATGGACTCATATGCCGGGTCGGTGGAGACAATTTTGCCATAATATGCGAAAACAATATGGTCTCAGAGATCATACGGCTCGTCGAGGGCGTTCCCGTAACCTATGACGAGGAGCATGGAAAAAGGGTAATGCTCTCATCCTGCGCCGGGGTTTATACCCTTCCGGCTGATATAAGTCCCGAGCACCCCGGCGAGATCTTTGGTCCCACCTATGCTCTTTCACAGGAAGCAAAATTTGAGCCTGAGACTACCATACTCTATATGAGCCGTGCGCTCTCTGAAGAAAAGGAAAGAGCTGCCCATGTCAGGCACCGCTTCCTTGAAGCTCTTGAAAAAAAGGAGTTTCAGGCTTATTACCAGCCGAAGGTCGATGTCACGACCGGACGGCTTGCAGGTGCAGAAGCGCTCTGCCGCTGGTATGAAAATGGCAAGCTCGTCCCGCCGGGCGATTTCATCCCGGTACTCGAACAGAGTATGGATATCTGCCTTCTCGATTTCTACATGCTCGAAGCCGCATGCCATGATCTCAGAAAATGGATGGATGAAGGGAAGGACATAGTAAGGATCAGTGTCAACCTTTCAAGGAAAAACCTGATAGACGCAGATCTTCTGCAAAGGATAGTTGACCTTGTAGACTCCTACAAGGTGCCTCATGAATATATAGAGATCGAGCTTACCGAGACAAAGACAGAGGTCGAGTTCGAGCGGCTGAAGAATGTTGTCACGGGACTTCAGAGGGCAGGGATCAAGACCGCAGTCGATGACTTTGGTGTGGGCTATTCATCTCTTAACCTGATCCGTGAGATTCCCTGGGATGTGCTCAAGATAGACCGCTGCCTGCTGCCCGTAAAGGGTGATGCAGAGGAAGTCACAAGACTAATGTTCTGCCACGTGGCTTCGATGGCAAAAAATATGGGTCTTGAATGCGTGGCTGAAGGAGTTGAGACAACGGAGCATATTGATCTGATGAGGGAAAACGGCTGCAATATCGCACAGGGCTTCTACTTTGACCACCCTCTTCGCATAGAAGAATTTGAAGAACGCCTTGTTAATAACGTATACGAATTGGAGAAATAATGAAAACAAAGGATTTCAAAACAAACGGAACCTGCTCAAGGAGCATACATGTCGAGATAGATGATAATGGCATCATCCAAAACCTTGTTTTTGACGGAGGCTGCCCCGGAAATACACAGGGAGTGGCAAAGCTTGCAGTTGGAAGAGACGCAAAAGAAGTAGCAGATCTGCTTCGAAATACCATGTGCGGCGCAAGAGGAACCTCCTGCCCCGACCAGCTTTCAAAGGCGATCGATGAGGTGCTTGCAGAGGCCTGAAGCCTTGCCTCAGCCTTCCTTTGAGAGTACTCCTTTTTCCATTCTGTATATCTGATCCGCATATTGAAGCGCGTCATGTTCATGCGTGACAATAAGCACGCTTGCGCCTTCGTCAGCTTTCTTTCGAAAAAGTGAAAGGACGAGGCGCGTCGTATCGTCGTCAAGGTCGCCTGTCGGTTCGTCCGCTATTATTATCTTCGGAGAATTGATAAGGGCGCGTGCGATAGACATCCGCCGCAGTTCTCCTCCGGAAAGTTCGTTTGAATAAACATCGCAAAGCTCGAACAAGTCCATTTGAGAAAGGAGCTCTTTTGCAAGAGACTCTTTTTCTTTTCCATCTCCATACATAAAGGCCGGCGCCAGCACATTTTCAAGCACCGTGAGGCTCGAAAGCCCTGTCTGTCCCTGCGGCACGATACCGATATTCTTGTTTCTAAACTGTGAACGCTTTTCATCAGGGAGAGAGAAAAAGTCAACTCCGTCGATCAGAAGGACACCTTCAGTCGGAGTGAGGAGCCCGGACAAAATATTTGCAAACGTCGTCTTTCCGCTTCCGGAGCGTCCGACTATCTCCGTGACCGCGCCCTCAGGAAGCTCAAAAAACGTTTTTTCCACGGCATTGAAGAAATTTGTATTCTTCCCGTTTCTGAAAAATCTTCTGCTGATCCCTTCACACAAAAGCTTCACTTCATGCATCCTCCCTTAATAGAAGACCGGTCTCGTTTTTTGTGATCCTTCGCGCACATATCAATGCAGTGATCATTCCCGCAAAAAGTGAAAGAGCAAAGGAAAGAAGCGCAAGCAAAAGTATGACCGGGATACCCGGGGACAAAAACGGGAGGCCGAGCATGTCTTTTATGGAGGCTGAAAGCGGATATATGATCAAAAGAGAAAGGACGATCCCTGCTGCCGCTCCGGCAGCGCAGAGTATCGCGGCCTCGGTCCCCATTATCCTTGAAAGCATTTTTTGTGAAGCACCCATTACGCGAAGGATTGCAAATTCCTTCCTCCGTTCATTCGAAAGAAGAACAAAGACTATGATGAGAATGATGAGCGCCAAAGCCCAGATCAAAGCCACAAGTATCCCTATCATCCTCGAAGTCCCTAAGAGTCCTTCGGAAATATCGGAGATCATGCTCTTTGCCATCTTTGCCTCGACCTTTGTGATATGGATATTGATATCGTCCGCAACCTCCTCTATCGTATAGCCTTCAGCTACTTTGATCAGCACTGCGGAAGTCGCTGTCTCTATATCCACGCCCTGAAAAGGGCTTGTTTCAAGAAGACGGTCAGCGTTTTTTGCCATCTGCCGGACGGTCGCCATATTTGTATATATCGCATTGTCGAGTCCTGTCCCGGTCTTTTCAAGCCTTGCAGCAATGCGGTATTCCTGCCCGTAGAAGGTGATCAGGCCGCTGTCATAACCGTTGATGTTGCAGCCTACTACGACATCCCCGTCTTCTATCTCATTTTTGTAGCTTTCAGATATCCAGGGCTGGATGGAAAAGTCCGTCTTTGGGTCAAAACCTATGATCTGAACACGCGCGGAACAGCAGCTCGCCTTTGCAGATGTAAGGAAAAACTGCCTTGTGATCGAAGCTATCCCTTCTGTTGATGCGACCTTTTCAAAATCCTTTCCTGACATATAATAATTCCCCGTAATTCCGGAAAGCAGGATGTCATCTACAGAACCGTGCCCCTTTGCGGAAGAGGGGATGACTACTATATCCGCACCAAGCCTTGACTGATAACACTCCAGCCCGTTTCGAAGGCTTATTATCACAAACGCTCCCGAGAAAAGAGTGAATGCGATAAGAAGCACGAGTGAAAAAAGAAGCAACGAACGAAACGGCTTTCTTTTGATATTTTTGATCGAGATACCGGAAGCAAAGCTCATGCCATATCCCCATTATCTTTTCTTTTGTGCTTTTCATTTGAAAGAACAGAAAAGTAAAAGACAATATCAAGAAGTGAAAGAACTGCCATTATGATGCAAAAGATGGTCGAAAAAGGCTGGGTCAAGCGCCTGCAAGCCATGTCGGCATTTCCGCAGATACGGATGATGTTTCCGGGAATATTCAATGCGAGAATGGAAAGTGCTGCAAGCGAAATATCGATCCCGATCTTCGTCTTTGCATCGGGAATGAAAATGTGTACGAGGCTTAAGCCAAGAAAAAGGATCGACATGGCCTTTAACATTTCGCCTGCCCAGTGACAGGGCATTATGCTTTCACCGGTCGCATTGCAGACCGGAAACCAGAGGCGTATCCCGATCATAAAGAGGAGCGACGCCACTGCGAGCAATATTTCCAATATACCAATCTTACATTTCTCTTTTTTTAATATCATTTTGTTTCACCATTTATAATCGGAGCCATTTGAATATCATGCTTCGCATGATGGCTCCTCCTCTTAATTTGACATCCATCGAAGATAATAAACATAAAACGACACCGCAAAGACAAGGAGCAAAACGGAAAGAATGAAGACGAAATCCGTTGCGAATTTTTTGTGCCCTTTGACACCGAAACCGAGGAGAGCGGGCTTGACATTCAAAAGCACATGAAAGGCGATCGAAACAACAAGAAGTATCTGCGAGATGAGTCGTCCCGTCGTAAATACTGAAAGGCGGTAAGCTCCTTCATGCTGCGCGCCGAATATCTGAAGATGCATGATGAGCGGGAGTATTATCGTAAGACCGCTTATCCTTCGAACCCAAAACAGTAGATTGTTTTTGAAATAATGGGCCCCGGATCTTTTTATCGCATAAAGTGTCTTTATTGAAAGGATCACAGTCACGATGATATGTAATGTGGCACAAGTCATCAGCACCTCCGCCGCGATCCTCATCGCGACCGGATTTGACTGTGCTCCGGTAAGCTGCAGGGAACCTATTATCGCATGGATAATAAAGCTTATAAGCATCCCCGCAACAAGAAACATATTGAACCTTCTCATATCAGCCTTTCCCGCTCAGCGAAACAACTGTCATGTCTCTTTTCAGTCTTTCGGGGTTGAAGCCCAGCACATCCGCCATCTCTTTTGATATCACTGCAATATCAATATATCCTTCTTCCACCTTTGAGATGAAAAGAGTGGGATCTTCCGTGCGAAATGTCATCTGGTTTTCCGGAAGCTGCGCCCGAAAGCGCTCTGCAAGCTGTATCCCGCCGGCATCTCCTTTTGCTGAAGCGCAGCGGATGTCGTCAAAGATGACTGGCAGCTCCTCACCCGAAAAAAACTTTTCCCAATCCGAAAGTGTGTCGCTGTGGAGTTTTTTGTTGATGATCACGAGGAATTCTCCGGAGGGCTGATCCGGAAGCTCTATTGTCGCGCTCGATACGGCATCGGGACTGCTCGAAAACCCTGAAAGATCAAAATGTGTCGCAAACGGCAGTCCTACAAGAAGCAGGAGAACTGCGGCCACAAACAGAGTGTGCCATAATGATTCAAGTGAGCGCATCAATTATTCTCCATTTTTCAGTTTTTTGCAGCCTGACTCAAGGCATCATTCACGGCTTCAATGAATTCGTTGTAGGAGATCGTCGCGCCGCTTATTGCGTCCACCCCGTCAAGCCCCTTTGCTTCAACGAGCATTTGAGCATACTTTGGCGCTGCCTGAACAGCCTTCTGCGCTCTCAGCCGGTTTTCCTTTGAAAGATCAGCTCCGTAATTCTCATCTTTTAATGTACCGTCCAGCTCATATGTCTTGAATGTGCAGGAGACCACCTGATTGTCCTTGATCTCGATCTCCACCTCACCGTAGCCGGCGCCGTTTCCATCGGCATCATCATTGTGATCTGCGCTTCTGCCTTTGTATGTTCCGTCAGCGTAGGAAGATGCCTTCTTTTCACCACTGCAGGCAGTGAGAGAAAAGACAAACGAGAGAGCAAGTGCGGCAGCGGCTATTCGGATTATTTTCTTTTTCATATCATTCACCTCATCCCTTAAACAGCTCGTTTTTCTGATCCGATATGACCTTGCCATGCTCGAGCCTGACAATGCGCTGCGCTTCTTCACCGACCTCGGGGTCGTGTGTAACTACGATCAGGCTCGTTCCTTCTTTGTGAAGCTGACGGAAGATCTCAAGCACGATATTCTCGTTTGCTTCGTCAAGATTACCTGTCGGCTCGTCAGCGAGGATCAGCTCCGGTGAATTGATAAGTGCCCTTGCAATACAGACTCTCTGCTGCTCTCCGCCCGAAAGCTGACTCGGGAGATGCCTTGCCCTCTCTGCAAGTCCTACCCGCTCAAGTGCCTCAAGCGCTTCCTTCTCATCCGGCATACTGTGATAATATTGCGCGACCATCACATTTTCCACAGCATTGAGGTAGTTTATCAGATGAAACTGCTGGAAGACAAGACCTATCTTGTCCCGGTGAAGCTCGGTGAGACGTTTATTACTCTCCTTTGATATGTCCCGTCCGTCAAAGATCACCTCTCCGCTCGTCGGCTTGTCGAGTGCTCCGACGATATTCATCATCGTACTCTTCCCGGAACCGGAAGGCCCCATGATGGCGATCCACTCGCCTTTTTCTATACGAAGACTCACGTTGTCGAGGGCTTTGAGTCCGCCGTATATCTTTGATATGTTTTTCAATTCCAGTAAACTCATTTTTTTGCTCCTTTATTCGCCTTTCAAAACCAGTGCCGGATCGACTTCAACAGCGCTCTTGATCGGGATGAGGCATGCGATCCCGGTAACAAGTACAGATGCGAGTATCGTGATCGGAATTAATAACGGACGGAACATTATCGAACTTCCAAAGACATTCCGGCTTACGATCTGTGCAAATACGTATCCAAGGATCGAACCAAGTATCCCTCCGATCGCTCCGAGAACCAGTCCTTCAGTCAAAAACTGTCCTATGATGCTTGAATTGTAGGCACCAAGCGCTTTTCGAAGACCGATCTCTCTTCGCCTTTCCGCTATGACCGCTGTCATCGTAGTCGCGACGCAGATCATCGTAAGCACAAGAACTACTGCAGTCACGATAAAGACGAGGGACTGAAGCTTTGTAAGTACCGTACTTTCAGATGCTGTGACACGTTTCACAAGCTTTGCCGAACTATTAAAAACATTTGAATTGATGGTTTCAATATAGGATGACAGCCGGTCCTGGGTTGCCGCAACGCTGACCTCGACGATGTCATAGCCTCTGTCCGTCAGGGCGAGATCGGCGACATCAGATAATGAAACATAGATATAATCTTCCTCCGAGCCTCCTGTCTGAAGAATCCCGGTCACCTTCAGGGAAAGCTCGTGGTCACAATATTTTTCACCTGTATCAGGAGAAGTGTATATTTCATAATCAGGTATCTTTGAAATGTCTATGTCATCTGTCACTTCAAATGAATTTACCGCCGAGATGTCATCTCCTGCGCTGATGCCGAGCCGCTCGGCAACCTTTGCTCCTACAAGCGCCTCACCGCCGCTCATCGGTCTTTCCCCGTTGATGCGCCAATAGGGGCTCGTCTTTTGCACTGAGTCAAAGTCGATCCCCGCAAGGGTCACAGGCATATTGTGGACTGAAGTATTTTCGTAGCGGTAGGGAGTATAGCCTTCAAGCTCCTCTGTTGGAAAAAATGAAAGTCCCTTCAAGAGATCATCGTCCTCAACGAAGGAATCCTTTGAAGGCGTGATTATGATATTCGCTCCATAGCTTCGAAACTGCGAGCTCATCTGCCTCGGCACATCATAGTAGATCATCCCGAGTCCGGAAAGGATGGTCCCTCCTACGACGATCGAAAGCAAAGCTATTATCATTCTCGAGCGGCGCCTCACAAGAGAGGCGGCTATCATCCTGATAAACATCATTCTTTTTTTGTTCATTCTCAAAGCCTCCTCGTATAGTATCTTTTAGATACCTTATTTTCTAAAAAAATTAATAGTTACCTTTGTTCAATAGGCTTAGTAAAGCCCATGG
>CACYBK010000109.1 GCA_902772635.1 uncultured Lachnospiraceae bacterium
ATCATCAGCCGTTTTAGCAGTTTTCTCTGTAATTCTTCCCGGAAGATTACTATTATAATCTTCTGTAAATTTTTGAAGAAGTCCGTTTACATCGTCCATGGTCATATCTTCCGCACCATTTTCATCCAGAAACTGATGCATGGCTTTTAACGCTTTCTCTGACTCCCTGCTCATTTTCTAATCCTCCACATCATCCACATAAACTACTCACTATTGGCATCTCAATCCGCAAAAAGCTCCGGCTCATTATCGATCAGATCCTCCGCAAGATATTTATAATCCATATTCTCTATGCCATATTGACCGGCTTGTATCTGTTCGGAAAGCCTGCTTTTATAATATATATCCATCGCCTTGCGCTGTGAGATATTATTTCGTGAAGCAAGATACTCTATAATGCTCGGTTCCAGATTCTGCCTGTATATGACCTCAAGATCAACTTTTTGCATCATATCCCTCCACTTCATAAGAAGAATTAAATACCAGCAGAACATCCAACGCTTTTTGATCAATAAACGCTATCTGATTATTTTTCTTAAAGTATTTCAGTTCCTGTAATGTCCGCTTCTTATCCCAAATACCCCTGTGATACATATCAACAGCTTTAATCACATCATCATTTGTCACCCCACCGATTATAATATCATATTTCTTATAATCCTCTTTTCCATCACGACAATCACAAACAAAGTCAAGCCATTCCTCATCATCCTCCGGATCCCGAAAAATCAATACGTTATACCCGTTGTAATCATCCTTAAGATCGTAAACATTCACTATAGGTCTGCCCTTACCTGAACGCATAGACTTTCTGACACCCCATCGCTCCGCCTGTTTGGGAAACGATGTAACATAGAAACCTCTTCTGAAATTTTTTCTTCATATAAATCAAAGCTCATGATTTATTTCATCGCATATTATAAAATTTTTTACCCGTTATCACCTTGTTCCTTTAACCACATTGCTTGTATCTGCAAAAACAAACTATAACGAACATCTTGATCTATCATTATATCAAAAGACTTATTCTCAATTCCAGGCAACGCACTTATCACGAAAAAAACATCCGGATATCGACTATTATTCTCACTAATTCTTTTTTCTGATCCTTCTCGATCAAAAGGTTTTTCAATATATTTATTTAATGAAGCAAAAACCAAAACTCTATACATTCATTGCTCCATGCAACATGATATTGAACTATTCAGCAGAACTCAACTACATCATAATTCACCAAATGAAGCTGTTATCTCATATGAGGCAATTAGATTTGGCAACAAAAATCCGGATAAACAGTATAATATAAATAATAGCAGACACCTTATATAATGCCTGCTATCAGAAATACAATATGAAAAATATAAGCCACTTGACATTACTCCATCTCAATCGTCCCCGGGGGGTTCTTTTTGACTCACCATTGACTCAGACTAAATGCCCGGCAACTTTTTTCAGGTTTTCGATTATTGGCAGGTGCTGGGGACAGACGCTTTCGCACTGGCCGCAGGCTACGCAGTCATCGGCCCTGCCTCCGCCGCCTTCCAAGAGTTCCGGATAGTCTGAGTATTCCGCCTCCCAGTCCTTTTCATTTAAATCATCAAAGGTATTCTCGTTGTATACCTTGAAGTATTTGGGTATGGCGATGTGCTGGGGACAGCCCGGTGTGCAGTAGGAACATCCTGTACAGGGGATGGCCAGTTTACTGATCATCATCTCTCCCGCCTTTAAGCACATCTTCCTCTCATCCTCGGTAAGAGGCTTGAAATTCTCCATGTAGGAGGTATTGTCCTCCATCTGGGAAAGGCTGCTCATGCCGGAGAGAACCACCATTACCTCCTCCAGGCTGGCCACAAATCTGATGGCCCAGCTGGGACAGGACATAGCCGGATCCTTTTCTTTAAAGATCTTCTCCACATCCGGAGGCAGATTGGCTAAGGACCCTCCCCTTACGGGTTCCATAACGGTGACAGCCTTTCCGTGCTTTACTGCCACCTCGTAGCAGGCTCTTGACTGAACCCACTCACTCTCCCAGTCCAGATAATTGATCATAAGCTGGACAAACTCCATCTGGGGATGATCTGTAAGTATCTTATCCAGTAATTCCGGGGTATCATGAAAGGAAAAACCGGCGTGCTTTACCAGTCCTGCCTTCTTTTTTTCAAGAAGCCAGTTAAAACAGTCAAGCTTTTCATATATCTCCAGCAGGTCTTCATCAATACCATGGATAAGATAATAGTCAAAGAAATCCACCCCGGTTTTTTTCATCTGCTCATTAAAGATCTTATCCCGGTCTTTCTTGGTCTTAATATACTCACCATGAAGCTTGGTTGCCAGGGTAAAACTATCCCTTGGATGTCGGTCCACCAGGGCAGTCTTTACCACATTCTCGGACTTGAAATCATGGTACATCCAGGCGGTGTCAAAATAGGTAAATCCCTTTTCAAGGAAGGTATCCACCATTTTACACACCTGATCCACATCTACCGAAGCATCGTCCGAAGGGTCCGTAAG
>CACYBK010000110.1 GCA_902772635.1 uncultured Lachnospiraceae bacterium
AAGAGCAGGCGCTTGCAACATCGTTCCCAACTCAACAGGTGCTGCAAAGGCTATCGGCCTTGTTATCCCTGAACTCAAGGGCAAGCTCATCGGCGCTGCACAGAGAGTTCCCACCCCTACAGGTTCAACAACTCTTCTCTTTGCAGTTGTGAAGCACGCAGGCGACCTCACAGCAGATGACATCAATGCAGCTATGAAGGCTCAGGCAAACGAGTCCTTCGGCTACAACACAGAGCAGATCGTTTCCTCAGATATCATCGGAATGCGCTTCGGCTCACTCTTCGATGCTACACAGACACTCGTCAACAAGGTAGGTGATGACCTCTATGAGGTTCAGGTAGTTTCATGGTATGACAATGAGAACTCCTACACCTCACAGATGGTACGTACGATCAAGTATTTCGCTGAGCTTGATTCTTCGCTCAAGGATTGAGAAATTAAGCCGGAGACTTGAAGACCAACCAGTAACTGATCAAAGAAAAAGGGCCCGGTCATTAATCGATCGGACCCTTGATTTTTCTAAAATGGAGGTAATGAAATGGCACTTAACAAAAAGACCGTTGATGATTTCAATGCAAAGGGCAGGAGAGTCCTTGTCCGCTGCGATTTCAACGTTCCGATCGTAAACGGCGAGATAAGTGATGACACAAGGATCCGCGCAGCACTTCCCACAATAAAGAAGCTCATAGGTGACGGCGCAAAACTCATCCTTTGCTCACATCTTGGCAAGGTAAAGAACGGCCCGAACGAGAAGGAGTCACTTGCTCCCGTTGCAAAGAGGCTTTCTGAGGTTCTCGGGAAGGACGTAAAGTTCATTTCCGACTACAATGTCACAGGCGCTGAGACCACAGCTGCTGTTGACGCGATGAACGAAGGGGACGTTATCCTTCTTCAGAATACGCGTTTCCGCGGTGAGGAGGAGACAAAGCCCGAGAAGGCAGGAGAGAAGTTTGCTGAGGAGCTTGCAGCCCTCGCAGACGACTTCGTATGCGATGCCTTTGGTTCTGCTCACAGACCTCACGCATCTGTTTCAGTTGTTACCGACTATATCAGAAAGAAGGGTGGAAACTGCGCTGTCGGTTATCTCATGAAGAAGGAGATCGACTTCCTCGGAAATGCTGTAGAAGATCCCGTAAGGCCCTTCGTGGCAATCCTCGGCGGTGCAAAGGTCGCTGACAAGCTGAACGTCATAAATGCCCTCCTTGAAAAGTGCGATACTCTCATCATCGGCGGCGGAATGGCTTATACTTTCCTTAAGGCAAAGGGCTATGAAGTAGGAAATTCCCTCCTTGACGAGACAAAGGTTGACTACTGCAAGGAAATGATGGAGAAGGCTGAGAAGTCCGGAAAGAAGCTCCTTCTTCCTATCGATACCGTGACTATCAATGCTTTCCCCGATCCTATCGATGATGCATCGATCGCGACTGAGGTTGCTGACGCTGACAAGATCCCTGCTGATAAGGAAGGCGCTGATATTGGACCGAAGACCATCGAGCTTTATTCAGATGCTGTAAAGAGCGCAAAGACTGTTGTCTGGAACGGACCTATGGGAATCTTTGAAAATCCCGTTCTTGCTGCAGGTACAAAGGCAGTTGCCCAGGCTCTTGCAGATACCGATGCCACAACGATCATCGGCGGCGGCGATTCCGCAGCAGCTGTAAACCAGATGGGCTTTGCGGACAAGATGAGCCACATCTCCACAGGCGGCGGCGCATCCCTTGAATTCCTTGAGGGAAAGAAGCTGCCCGGCGTTTACGCAGCAGATGACAAAGATTGATTATTTTGGAGGATAATGAAATGGCAAGAAGAAAGATAGTCGCGGGAAACTGGAAGATGAACAAGACTCCCTCGGAAGCAAAGGCTCTCTGTGAGGAGCTCATCCCGCTTGTAAAGTCTGATGATGTGGACGTGGTATTCTGCGTTCCCGCTATCGATATCCCTGCTGCGGTTGAAGCCGTAAAGGGAACCAATATCTGTATCGGTGCCGAGAACCTCTATTTTGAGGACAAGGGCGCTTATACCGGCGAGATCTCAGCTGATATGCTCCTTGATGCGGGCGTCAAGTTCGTCATCATCGGACATTCCGAGAGAAGAGAATATTTTGCAGAGACCGACGAGACCGTGAACAAGAAGGTAAAGAAGGCTATCGAAAAAGGCCTTACGCCCATCATCTGCTGCGGCGAGTCCCTCACTCAGAGAAAGCAGGGCATCTACCTTGACTGGATCAGGATGCAGATCAAGATCGCTTTCCAGGATGTTGCGGCTGCTGACGCCGCAAAGACGGTCATCGCTTATGAGCCCATCTGGGCTATCGGAACCGGCGAGACCGCTACGGACGATCAGGCTGAAGAGGTCTGCAAGGCTATAAGGGACTGCATTTGCGAGATATATGATCAGGCTACTGCAGAAGCTATCCGTATCCAGTACGGCGGCTCTGTGAATGCTGGAAATGCCGCTTCGCTTTTCAGCAAGCCCGATATCGACGGCGGCCTCGTTGGAGGCGCTTCGCTTAAGGCGGACTTTGGAAAGATCGTAAATTACAAATAATGAACCTTCATGCGCCCGTGCTTCATTCAAGTACGGGCGCGAGGTTTTTCATTCGAGAGAAGAGGAGCTTATGAAAGAGTATTCACCCGTAAAGGAAGGAAAGGTCCGTGAGATCTATGATATCGGCGACAACCTCATCATGGTCGCTACCGACCGTATCAGTGCTTTTGACGTTATCCTGAAAAATGAGGTCAAGGGAAAGGGCGTAGTTCTTACAAAGATGTCGGAATTCTGGTTCGGCCTTACATCTGATATCGTAAAGAACCACATGATCTCAACCGACACAAAAGACATGCCTGAATTCTTCAGGACTCCTGAGTTTGAAGGCAGGAGCATGCTCGTAAAGAAGCTTACGATGCTTCCGATCGAGTGCATAGTAAGAGGTTATATCACGGGATCGGGCTGGGAATCCTACAAAAAGGAAGGCGCGGTCTGCGGGATACTGCTGCCCGAAGGTCTTTCGGAGTCCGAGATACTTCCGGAGCCCATTTATACTCCTACGACAAAGGCTGAGATAGGGGATCATGACGAGCATATATCACTTTCCGAGTCTGCTGAGATACTTGAAAAGCTATTCCCCGGAAAAGGACAGACCTATGCGAAGATGCTCAAAAACCTTACCCTTGAGCTTTACAAAAAGTGCGCGGACTATGCTCTTTCAAAAGGCATAATCATTGCCGATACAAAGTTTGAGTTCGGCCTTGATGAGAACGGGGAGATAGTGCTCGCAGACGAGATGCTGACGCCTGACAGCTCCCGCTTCTGGCCGAAGTCTGAATACGTAGTCGGGCAGTCAGAACCCTCCTTTGACAAGCAGTTTGTACGGGATTATCTCAAAGCAAATCCCGATTCAGACTACACGCTTCCTTCGGATGTCATTGAAAAAACAATTGAAAAGTACCACGAAGCCTATCAACTGCTTTCGGGAAAGAGTCTTTCATGAAAAAAAATAATAATACAGGTCTCCACGAAGAATGCGGTGTATTCGGGATATATGACCTTTCAGGAAATGATGTGGCGCCCACCGTCTACTACGGGCTTTTCGCCCTCCAGCACAGGGGACAGGAGAGCTGCGGTATCGCAGTGTCCGACACCGAAGGCCCCTTTGGAAATATGGATTCGAAAAAGGGCATGGGCCTTGTGAACGAGGTCTTCATTGGCGATGAGGTCGAGAAGATGAAGGGGAACATCGGCGTAGGTCATGTGAGATATTCTACGGCCGGTGAGTCCACCATAGCAAACGCGCAGCCCCTTGTTTTAAATTACGCAAAGGGCACCCTTGGCCTTGCGCACAACGGGAACCTTACGAACGCGCCGCAGCTTCGGCGGGAATTATCCCAGACCGGCGCGATATTCCAGACTACGATCGACACCGAGACGATAGCCTATATCATCGCCCGCGAGCGGATCCAGTCTGAAACCATAGAGGAAGCCTGCGCAAAGACTATGGACAAGCTGAAAGGCGCCTATTCAACCATCATCATGAGCCCGAGAAAGCTCATAGCCTTCCGCGATCCCTGCGGCTTCAAGCCTCTTTGCATAGGAAAGCGTGACAATGCCTATATCTTCGCGTCCGAAAGCTGCGCCCTTGATACGATAGGCGCTGAGTTCGTAAGGGACGTCGAGCCCGGTGAAGTGGTCTGGGTCACAAAGGAAGAGGGGCTTCAGAGCGACCGCTCCCGCTGTGTTGAAGAAAAAGACAGAGGACGCTGCATCTTTGAATATATCTATTTCGCGCGTCCCGACAGCTATATCGACGGGATGGGTGTTTACAAATCAAGGATACTTGCCGGGAAATACCTTGCTATGGATTCGCCCGTTGAAGCAGACCTTGTGACAGGCGTTCCGGAATCCGGAAACTGCGCGGCTCTTGGCTTTGCGATGGAGTCAGGCATCCCTTACGAGATGGGCTTTTACAAAAACAGCTATGTGGGGCGCACCTTCATCAAGCCCAAGCAGACCATGAGGGAAAATGCCGTCATGGTGAAGCTCAATGCCATGAAGGATGTCATAAAGGGAAAGCGAGTCGTGATGGTTGACGACTCAATAGTCCGCGGCACGACCTGTGATAGGATAGTCTCGATGCTCCGGGATGCCGGGGCTTCCGAGGTCCATGTAAGGATCGCCTCCCCGCCGTTCCTCTGGCCCTGCTATTTCGGGACAGATGTCCCTGAAAGAGAGCATCTGATAGCCTACAAGCGCTCCATCGAAGACATCAGAAAGATAATAGGAGCTGACTCCCTTGCTTATCTTCGGGAGGAAAGGCTGCCTGAGATCTGCAACGGTCTTTCCATCTGCAAGGGCTGCTTCAACGGGAAATATCCGGTCGAGCCGCCGACAGAGGATATCAGAGGAAATCATGATGAGTAAAGGGACCTGCTATCGCTTTGAGTCAGTCAGATAACAAACTATAGCTATTAAAGGAGTTTTGCTTTGGAAACCGATAAGTATATAAGCCCTCTGTCCGAGCGTTATGCTTCAAAGGAAATGCAGTATATCTTCAGTGAGGACAAGAAGTTCTCGACCTGGAGGCGCCTTTGGATAGCGCTCGCCGAGACCGAGATGGAGCTTGGCCTCTCAGAAAACGGAAAGCCCGTCATCACGCAGGAAATGATAGACGAGATGAAGGCTCATGTCGAAGATATCAATTATGATGTGGCGCGGGAGAAGGAGAAGCTTGTCCGTCATGATGTAATGAGCCATGTCTATGCTTACGGCCAGCTCTGCCCGAAGGCCGCCGGGATCATACATCTTGGCGCCACAAGCTGCTATGTAGGCGATAATACAGATGTCATAATAATGAGAGAAGCGCTCCTTCTCATCCGAAAGAAGCTCCTCAATGTCATAAACAATCTCGCAAAATTCGCGGAAGAACACAAGGCGCTTCCGACCCTTGCGTTTACCCATTTCCAGCCCGCCCAGCCTACTACTGTGGGTAAGAGGGCAACACTCTGGATAAATGAGTTCATGCAGGACTTATCGGATCTCGACTATGTGATCTCAACAATGAAGCTCCTCGGTTCAAAGGGAACTACCGGTACCCAGGCCTCCTTCAAGGAGCTGTTCAACGGGGATGATGAGACTATTGACAAGATCGACCCCATGATAGCAGAGAAGATGGGTTTTGATTCCTGTGTTCCGGTGAGCGGCCAGACCTATTCAAGAAAGCTTGACAGCAGGGTCGCAAACGTGCTTTCCGGCATAGCTCAGTCTGCTTCCAAGATGGCAAATGACATCAGACTCCTCCAGCACCTGAAGGAAATAGAGGAGCCCTTTGAAAAGAACCAGATAGGTTCAAGTGCGATGGCTTACAAGAGGAATCCCATGAGAAGCGAGAGGATATGTGCATTATCGCGATACGTGATGATTGATGCCCTAAACCCCGCATTCACAAGCTCTCTCCAGTGGTTTGAAAGGACTCTTGATGATTCGGCGAACAAGCGCCTTTCGATAGCTGAAGGCTTCCTTGCGACAGACGGGATACTCGATCTTTGCATCAATGTGACCGGGAACCTTGTTGTATATCCGAAGGTCATTGAAAAGAGGCTCTTGTCCGAGCTTCCCTTCATGGCAACTGAAAATATCATGATGGATGCCGTGAAAGAGGGCGGAAACCGCCAGGAGCTTCACGAGGAGATCAGGCAGCTTTCAATGGAGGCCGGTGCCCATGTGAAGCAGGAAGGGAAAGAGAACGACCTTCTGAAGCTGATCGCAGAGTCGGACAAATTCAATCTCACGGAGGAAGAACTGGAGAAAAAAATGGATCCGGCTGAATATACGGGACGCTCAGCTCGTCAGGTCGAAGTATATTTAAGAGACTTTGTAAAGCCCGTGCTTTCAGAGAACAAAGAACTTCTCGGTCTATCGGCAGAAATTAAAGTTTAAAGACAACTTTTTTCTTGCGAACAGAGCGTTATAGTAATAAAATATTTTCCGGTGTTTTTTCGCTTTAAAGTGATGAAACACCGGTTATTATTATTTTGTTGTAATCCGTAAACTGTGCTGACATGGCGCAAAAGACTGAGCCGCAAGAGTCAGCGATGCAGGAGGAAGGAGAAAAAAATTATGGATTTCAAAAACAGCTATGTACAGGGTGTCTATGAAGGGCTTGAGAAGCGCTATCCCGAACAGAAGGAGTTTCTCGAGGCGACAGGGAATGTGCTGAAGTCACTTGTCCCTGTAGTTGAGCAGGATCCGGATATCGAAAGGCTCGGAATCCTTGAGCGCATCACGGAGCCTGAGAGAACGATAATGTTCCGCGTTCCCTGGGTTGACGACAATGGCAAGGTTCAGGTGAACAGGGGCTACCGCGTACAGTTCAATTCCGCTATAGGACCTTACAAGGGAGGACTTCGTTTCCATCCTTCGGTAACCCTTTCAGTCATCAAATTCCTCGGCTTTGAGCAGATATTCAAGAATTCCCTTACAACGCTTCCCATGGGCGGCGGCAAGGGCGGTTCCGACTTTGATCCCAAGGGCAAGTCAGAGGGAGAAGTAATGCGCTTCTGCCAGAGCTTCATGACAGAGCTTTCAAAGCATATCGGCGCTGATACCGACGTTCCCGCAGGCGACATCGGTGTAGGCGGAAGAGAAGTGGGCTATATGTTCGGGCAGTACAAGAGGCTTCGAAACGAGTTCACAGGCGTACTTACCGGAAAGGGACTCACCTTCGGCGGATCGCTTGCGCGTCCCGAAGCTACAGGCTATGGACTTTGCTATTATGTCGAGGAAATGCTCAAAGTCATGAAGAATGACAGCTTCAAGGGCAAGACCGTTGTGATCTCAGGCTCCGGAAATGTTGCCACCTACGCTACAGAGAAGGCTACACAGCTTGGCGCGAAGGTCATCACCGTATCAGATTCAAACGGCTATGTAGTAGACAATGACGGCATCAAGCTTGATGTTGTAAAGCAGATCAAGCAGGTTGAAAGAGGCCGTATCAAGGAATATGCTGCACGCGTCAAAGGCGCTGAATATCATGAAGGCTGCTTTGATGTCTGGGGTACAAAGGCTGATATCTATCTTCCCTGCGCTACACAGAACGAGATCGATGAGGCATCCGCGAAGAAGATCGTTGCAAACGGCGCTATAGCTGTAGGAGAGGGCGCAAACATGCCTTCCACTCCCGAGGCTATCGCCTGCTTCCAGAATGCGGGCATACTCTTTGCTCCGGCAAAGGCTTCAAACGCCGGCGGTGTCGCTGTTTCAGGTCTTGAGATGTCACAGAACTCAGAGAGGCTCCACTGGACCTTCGAAGAGGTTGACGGCAAGCTTGAAGGCATAATGAAGACCATCTTCCACAGCTGCTATGACGCTGCCGAGAAGTACGGCATGAAGGACAACCTTGTTGCAGGCGCGAACATCGCGGGCTTTGACAAGGTGGCTACCGCAATGAAGGCTCAGGGCATAGCTTATTGATCAATTCAGAATACTGAAATTTTGACCGGATCCTCGTTTGGGGGTCCGGTCTTTTTTTTCTTGCATTATATGTTTCGTTGTGGTATTATCTTCAAGCTGTGTGGCGAAAAAGGTCACTCCGCTTTAAGGAGGTTTTTTTAGGTTATGGAAGCACTGAAAATATTTCTTACAGTAGTACTCATTCTTTTGTGTGTTGTATTGACGGTCATTATCCTTTTTCAGGAAGGCAATTCGGTAGGGCTTGGCTCACTCTCAGGACAGAGGCTTGAAACCTACTGGAGCAAGAACAAGAAGCGTTCGCGTGAAGGACTTCTGGTTCGCGGTACCGCGGTCATGGTCATCATCTTCTTCGCGATCGTATTGCTCTTAAATACCAATCTTTTCTGAGAAGGAAGGAATCTATAGGATAATCAGGGGCCGTCCATAGTGGATGTCCCCTTTTATTTTTTTTGAGGACAAGTTTTTTTTGAGAAGACATGGAAAAAAGAAAAAAGAAAAACGAAATCTATAAAGAAGGCTTTTTTACTGCCAACGAGAAGGGCTTTGGCTTCATCACGGTGGAGGGGGAGAAGGAGGATTTTTTTGTTCCGGAGAAATATGCTTCCCGCGCTTTCACAGGTGATTTTGTAAGATTTGTCCTTTACGACGCTCCTTACGGGCTAAAGAAGGAAGCGCATATCAAAGAAGTGCTCCATCACTCCGTTACAGAGGTGGTAGGAGAATTTGAGAGAGCCGGGGACTTTGGCTTTCTGATCTGTGATGACAAAAGGATCCCTGCCAATATTCATATAGAAAACGGGAAAACTTCCGACGCAAAGCCCGGCCAGAAATGCGTTGCAAGGATAATAGACTATGGCTCGGAAAGTACTCCTATAGAGGGCGAGATCATAGAGATACTTGGGGACAAGAGTGACAGCGGTATTGATGTACTGTCTCTGGTGCGCGGAGCAAATGTCCCGGTTGAGTTTTCAAGAGATGCATTGATTGAGGCTGATGCCATTTCCGATAAGCTTGAAAAAAAGGAACTCAAGAAAAGAAAGGATCTGCGGGACGAATTTGTCTTCACAATAGACGGGAATGACTCAAAGGACTTTGATGATGCGGTATCGATCAGGAAAAAGGGCGATGATTACATTCTCGGAGTCCATATCGCTGATGTATCATATTTTGTGACTGAGGATAGTGCTCTTGATCTTGATGCCTTTGACAGGGGGAACTCTATTTATCTTTGCGACAGAGTGATCCCCATGCTGCCTTCCCGCCTTTCAGATGATCTTTGCTCTCTTCTTGAGGGCGAGGACAGGCTCACGCTTTCCTGCATCATGAGATTCTCTCCTGAAGGGAAGCTGAAGGAGACAAAGATCGTTCAAAGTGTGATCAGATCCCGTCACAGGATGACCTATGACAATGTGAATCTCATATTGTCGGCGGATGACGGGGGAGAAATGAGAAAGAAATACAAGGATGTTCTTCCTCATGCGTTACTCATGGCAGAGCTTTCTGAAAAGCTTAGGAAACGGCGGATCAAACGCGGTTCCGTGGAATTTGATATACCGGAGTGCGAGATCGTCCTTGATGAAAAAGGTCATGCGATCGACGTGAAAAAGAGAAACCGCGGGACGGCCGAGCGAATGATAGAGGACTTCATGCTCAGCGCAAACGAGGCAGTGGCAAAGTATTTCACGGAAAAGAAGCTTCCGATCGTCTATCGCGTTCACAAAGAGCCTGACAGGGAGAGTGTTGAGCGGCTCGTATCAATTTCAAAAAAGAGGGGGATCAGTGCCCTGAAGCGAAAGAAAAGCCTTACTCCAAAGGATGTAAGCGCCTTCCTTGATGAGATAAAGGGCCGGGATGACAGTGCCTTCCTTACAGAGCTTACGCTTCGCTCTATGCAAAGAGCTGTGTATTCAACAGAGAATATCGGACACTTTGGAATCGCGTCTACCTGCTATTGCCATTTTACTTCTCCGATCAGGCGTTACAGTGACCTTGTCACCCACCGGATGATCAATCTCTACCTCACGGACAGATACAAAAAGAAGCAGAAGAAGGCTTATCTTAAGGCGCTTTTAAATGCAGCCCAGCATGCAAACGATACGGAGCGAAGGGCTGACTTGCTTGAAAGAGCAGTAGACTCAATGAAGATGGCGGAATTCATGGCAGACCACATCGGAGAATGCTTCAAAGGACAGGTTTCAGGAGCAATAAGGCGAGGAGTCTTTGTCCGCCTCAAAAATACTGTTGAAGGTATGGTGGAAAGCCATATGATGCGGGATGACAATTACGAATATGACGAAGGAAATATGGAACTAGTCGGAAAGAATTTCAATCGTCATTATTTTATAGGTCAAAAGGTTTATGTAAAATGCATTTCTGCCGATAAACGGCTGGGAAGCATTGACTTCGTCTTTGTTGATGAAAATGGTAATGAGTTTTCAAAAAGGCCTGAAAAGCAGGAGGGAAGAAAGGATATAAAACGGCCAAAGACTGAGAAGGGAGGACATCGTGGCAGAAAAAACCGAACAAAAACTTATCGCAAACAATAAAAAAGCCTATCACGACTACTTTCTCGACGAATTCTTTGAAGCGGGGATAGTCCTTGCCGGGACTGAAGTCAAATCTCTTCGGCTCGGGAAATGCTCGGTAAAAGAGGCCTTTGTCAGGATAGACAATGGCGAGATGACTATCTATCAGATGCATATCTCACCCTACGAGATGGGCAATATCTTCAACCGCGATCCGCTCCGTCCCAGGAAGCTTCTGCTTCACAAAAGCGAGATCAGAAAGCTTTCCGGAAAAGTAAAAGAGAAGGGCTGCACCATAGTACCGGTGGAGGTTTATTTTAAAAAGGGCAGGGCAAAGGTGAAGATCGCACTTGCCCGCGGCAAGAAGCTATATGACAAGCGGGCCGATATAGCCGCAAAGGATGCGCGCCGCGCAGCCGAACGCGACTACAAAATGAGCCTGAAATAGTGTATAATCGTTTTATCAATATTTGTTAAGGGCCAGTAAAGGTTTCGACGGGGACAAGGAGGACTAAACTGCATGCGGAAGACGAGGGACTTCCTAAAAACTCTCACCTAAAATTAGTTGCAAAAGAAGACAACTACGCTCTTGCAGCTGCCTGACCTTAGGTCAGCAGT
>CACYBK010000111.1 GCA_902772635.1 uncultured Lachnospiraceae bacterium
CTGATGTCTATCTCGGGCGGTACCTCTTCTCCCTCTACCTTCTCCTTCTTCTTTTTCAGCTTCTGAGATTCGGGTACGCCGAAGGAGCCCATGAGGTCCTTCAGATTCATAAAGGAGACCTGCGGGATGTTTGAAAGATCCAGGTTTCCACCCGTATTGTCTCCGCCGAAGGGAAGATTTTTGATGGAATCAAAGGTTTTTTGCATACAGTCGGAGCAGACCGAAAGGTTTCCGGGAAGATGGATCATCTTTCCCGCCTGTGATTCGGGACGTCTGCACATATAGCAGACTTCCTCCCTCTCATCCTTCTTATCGTCGGGATTTATATCCTTTGCATTCTCATCGATGGTGTCGGGGGTGTTCTTGTTTTCTTCTGACATTCAAATATCCTTAAATTCTAAGCGCGTTCAACTGAAATCATTTTCCGTCACCTTGATCGGGGTGAGGTGCCATATGTCATCCACATATTCCTGGATGGTCCTGTCGGATGAGAACTTGCCGACACAGGCAATGTTCGTTATCGCCATCCTTGCCCATTCATTCCTGTCGCGATAGGTCTCTTCCAGCTTCCTGTGGGCCTCGTCATAGCTCTTGAAATCGGCGAGATTGAAATATGTGTCCGCATACTGTGAAGACTCGGTATTCAGGAGCGAATTGTAGATGTCCCTGAAGAGCTCCGTGTTCTCCGCGGAATAGAAGCCGTTCACGAGCTGGTTCAATACCTTCTTCACATCCACGTCCGAGTTGTAGATCGTCATTGGATCATAATCCCTCTTCTTCTCGTGCTCTATTATCTGATCAGAGGAAAGACCGAAGATGAAGGCATTCTCCCTGCCCATCTCTTCCACCATCTCAACGGTAGCACCGTCCATGGTCCCGATAGTGATCGCGCCGTTTAACATGAACTTCATGCAGCCGGTTCCCGATGCCTCCTTTGAAGCGGTCGAGATCTGCTCCGAAACATCGGCTGCCGCGAAGATTATCTCTGCGTTTGAAACACGGTAATCCTCGATGAATACGACCTTGAGCTTGTTGTTTATTGACTTGTCGTTGTTGATGACGGCACCGACATTGTTTATAAGCTTGATCGTAAGCTTCGCGATCCGATAGCCCGCCGCCGCCTTCGCGCCGAAGATGAAGGTCCTCGGAACAAAAGGCATGTCGGGATTTTCCTTGATCTGGTTGTAGAGGTACATCACATGAAGGATGTTGAGGAGCTGCCTCTTGTACTCATGGAGCCTCTTTACCTGAACATCAAAGATGGAATCGGGGCTTACCTGGATGCCGTTGTGCTCGGAGATATATTTCACAAGGCGTACCTTGTTCTGATACTTGATGTTCAAAAATTCCTTCTGGCACTGGGGATCATCCGCAAACGGCAAAAGCTTCTTCATCTGCGAAAGATCCGTGATCCAGCCGTCGCCGATCTTTGAGGTGATCCAGTCGGAAAGGAGGGGATTCGCGTGAAGGAGGAATCTCCTCTGCGTGATCCCGTTCGTCTTGTTGTTGAACTTCTTCGGATACATATCGTAGAAGTCCTTCAGCGAGTGGTTCTTCAATATCTCGGTATGAAGCCTTGCCACACCGTTTACTGAGAAGCCTGCGCAGATAGCCATATTCGCCATCTTGACCTGTCCGTCATGGATGATGGACATGCGGTCTACCTTGCCCTGGTCATTGAATTTCCTGAGGATATCAAGGCAGAAACGCCTGTTGATCTCCTCGACTATATTGTAGATACGGGGAAGGAGCCTTGCAAAGAGGTCTACCGGCCACTTTTCAAGAGCCTCGCTCATTATCGTATGGTTCGTATAGGCGGTGCACCTTGTCACGATATCCCATGCGTCGTCCCAGCCGAGTCCCTCCTCGTCCATGAGTATCCTCATGAGCTCGGGAACCGTAAGAGTGGGATGCGTATCGTTCATCTGGAATACGACCTTGTCGGGAAGCTCCTTGATATCGTTGTGATGCTTCTTGAAGCGGTCGATAGCCCTGTGGAGGGAGGCTGAAACAAAGAAATACTGCTGCTTCAGACGAAGCTCCTTGCCTGACTCGTGGGAGTCATTGGGATAAAGGACATCACAGAGTGTCCTCGCGAGATTCTCATCCTCGACAGCCTTCGTGTAATCGCCCCTGTCAAATGACTCAAGGGAGAACTCCTGCTTCGGCTCAGCGTCCCAGATCATGAGTGAATTGATCACATGGTTTTTGTATCCGGCTATCGGTATATCATAGGGAACAGCCATTACGGAGTTGTAGCCCTCCTGAATGAACTTCGTGTTCCCGTCAGGCTGGGACTCCGCGCGGACATAGCCGCCGAACTTGATCTCATAGGAATACTCCGGCCTCTTCAGCTCGAAGGGATAACCATTCTTGAGCCAGTCATCCGGAGCCTCCTTCTGATAGCCGTCGCGGATCTTCTGGCGGAACATTCCATAATGATATCTGATACCGCAGCCGTAGGCCGGATATCCAAGGGTTGAGAGTGAATCAAGGAAGCAGGCTGCAAGACGCCCAAGCCCTCCGTTTCCGAGAGCGGGATCCGGCTCCTGGTCCTCTATGAGGTTCAGGTCGACATTGAGCTCCTCCAGAGCCTCCTTTACCATCTTGTATGCTGAAAGGCTGATGAGGTTGTTGCCGAGAGCCCTTCCGATCAGGAACTCCATCGACATATAATAAACTATCTTCGGGTCGTCCCTGTCCATGACATCCTGGGTCGCGATCCAGTTGTCGATCAGCATATCCTTTACGGCAAGTGAAACAGCCTGATATACCTCAAAGCTTGAAGCCTCCTCGAATTCCTTTCTGTAAAGGCGCTTCACATTGTCCTGGATCTCCTCCTTGAAGGCCTCCTTTGAGTCCTCTCTGTCAGGAGCCATTATCATCCTGTGGGAGCTGATGACATTGTTCCATGTTTTGTCCTTCTTGACGTGAGTAGCAGGTTTCATCGACTGCATATTCTCCTCCGATATTTCTTTTTCCTTGTCGCCCATCAGTTTTCCAAGCATTTTTTTCACCCGTTTCTCGTGACTGAAAGTGTCACTGCCTCTCCGTTGATATTCCAATCTTTTTTGTATCCGCTGTCCGAAGCCCCTTCACTGATCTCAGTGGCAAGGACCTCTTTCTTGAGATCTTCATCAAATTCTTCTATCACGCTCTTTATCTTTTGCGTGCCGTCAAAGGAAAGCGTGATCCTGTCCATGACATCAAAGTCCGCTTCTTTTCGCATGGTCTGTATCTTTGAGACGAGCTCCCTGAAAAAGCCCTCGTTGATAAGCTCATCGGTAAGCTCTGTATCAAGGGCGCATGTGACGCCGGAATCTCCCGCTGCCGCAAAGCCCTCCTTGCTCTCCATCGAGATAAGCAGATCGTCCTTTGAAAGCACGACAGACGGGTCTATATCCGGGAAGGAAAGCTCGCCCTTTTCCTCGAGCTCCTCGTAGGCTTTGTTCCCGTCAAGGTTCTTTAACGCCCCTTGTATCTTTCCGAGGAACTTCCCGAACTTCGGTCCCACGGTCTTTAACTGGGGCTTTAAGACATAAGAGGTATAATCACTGATATTGTCTGTGAAGACGACTTCCTTGATATTGAGCTCTTCCCGGATGATCTCTTTATAATACTCGCCCGGCTCGTGAGGCGCGCGTACGAACATCCTTGAAAGAGGCTGACGGTTCTTGATATTTGCGCTGTTCCTTGCGGCGCGGCCCGTGGTCACGACCTTCAGGAGAAGCCCCATCTCTTCCTCAAGAGAAAGGTCGATCATCTCCTCATCGCAGGAAGGATAATCGCACAGATGGACCGACTCAGGCGCATCCTTATCGACATTCCGAACGATATTCTGATATATCTCCTCAGCCATGAAAGGAATCAGGGGCGCGGAAGCCTTTGCTATCGTGACAAGGCATTCATACAAGGTCATATAGGCATTGACCTTGTCCTGCTCCATTCCCTTTGCCCAGAAGCGCGCCCTGCAGCGGCGGACATACCAATTTGAAAGATCGTCAACGAAGGAGAGCAGCGCTCTTGCGGTCTCCGGTATCTTGTAGGCCTCCATATCGCTGTCCGCTTCCTTCACCGTGGAATTGAGGCGGGATAATATCCAGCGATCCATCACCGTGAGGCTGTCCTTGTCCATCTTGTATTTCGTCGGATCGAACTCATCTATGTTCGCATAGAGGACAAAGAAAGCGTATGTGTTCCAAAGCGTTCCGAGGAACTTCCTCTGACCCTCCTCCACTGCCTTCCCGTGGAATTTGTTGGGAAGCCAGGGCGCGGAATTGATGTAGAAATACCACCTGATGGCGTCGGCCCCGTATTTGTCGAGAGCCTCAAAGGGATCGACAGCATTGCCCTTGGACTTTGACATCTTCTGTCCGTTCTCGTCCTGGACATGGCCGAGGACTATGACATTTTCATAAGGCGCCTTGTTGAAAAGGATCGTGGACTCCGCCATGAGACTGTAGAACCAGCCTCTGGTCTGATCAACCGCCTCTGAGATAAATGCCGCCGGGAACTGCTCCTTGAACTTTTCCTCATTCTCAAAAGGATAATGATGCTGTGCAAACGGCATAGCACCGGAATCAAACCAGCAGTCTATGACCTCGGGAACGCGGTGCATTTCTTTCCCGCACTTTGGACAGGTATAGGTGACCGCGTCAATATAAGGGCGGTGAAGTTCAGTCTTTGCGTCTTCAGCATTTCCTGTCTTTTCAGCAAGCTCGGCTCTTGAGCCGATCGGCTCCTGATAATGGCAGTCACTGCATTCCCAGATATTAAGAGGCGTTCCCCAATAGCGGTCTCTTGAGATGCCCCAGTCCTGTACATTTGAAAGCCAGTCCCCGAAGCGTCCCTTTCCTATTGAGGGCGGGATCCAGTTTACCGTGTCATTATTCTTCAAAAGATCATCCCTGACCTCTGTCATCTTGATGAACCATGAGGAGCGGGCGTAATAGATGAGCGGCGTGTCACATCTCCAGCAATGAGGATAATCATGCGTAAACTGCGGTGCCGAGAAAAGCAGCTTCCTTTCGGAAAGATCCTTAAGGACCATTGGATCCGCCTTCTTTACAAACACTCCCGCAAAGGGCGTCTCCTCAGTCATATTTCCGGCGCTGTCCACGAACTGAACGAGGGGAAGTTCATACTTCCTTCCGACCCTCGCATCATCCTCACCGAAGGCAGGCGCGATATGAACTATACCGGTACCATCCTCCATAGTGACATAGTCGTCGCATGTTATGAAATGAGCCTTCTTCCCCTGCCTCTTTGCTTCCTCTCCGGTGCAGGAGAAAAGCGGCTCGTACTCTCTTTTTTCAAGGTCAGAGCCCTTCATTTCGGAAAGGATCTCATAAGCCTTTCCGCTGTCGTTTGCGCTTAATGCATTGTCTCCCTCGAGAAGTCCCGACAGTACCTTGTCCGCGAGTGCCTTTGCAAGATAATAAACATTCCCGTCTACGGCCTTTACCTTCAGGTAATCATCAGTAGGATTCACGCAGAGCGCCACATTTGAAGGAAGCGTCCAGGGTGTGGTCGTCCACGCAAGGAAGAATGCGTCCTCATCAGCGCATCTGAAGCGGACGATGGCGGAGCGCTCCTTTACGGTCTTATAGCCCTGCGCCACCTCCTGTGAGGAAAGCGGGGTCCCGCAGCGGGGACAATAGGGCACAACCTTGAAGCCCTTGTAAAGGAGTCCCTTGTTCCAGATCTCCTTCAATGCCCACCATTCCGACTCTATGAAATCATTGTCGTAGGTAATATAAGGGTCCTTCATATCCGCCCAGAAACCAACCTGTCCTGAGAAATCCTCCCAGAGACCTTTGTATTTCCAGACTGACTCACGGCACTGCTCTATGAAGGGCTCCATGCCGTATTCTTCTATCTGCTTCTTTCCGTCAAGACCGAGCTTTTTTTCAACCTCGATCTCCACCGGAAGGCCATGGGTATCCCAGCCTGCCTTTCTCGGAACGAAATAGCCCTTCATCGTGCGGTAGCGGGGGATCATGTCCTTTATCACCCGCGTTAAGACATGCCCTATATGAGGCTTTCCGTTCGCTGTGGGGGGACCGTCATAGAAGGTATAAGTAGGGCAGCCCTCACGGATCTTCATTGACTTTTCAAAGATCTGATTTTCATCCCAGAATTTTTCGACTTCTTTTTCACGGCCCGCAAAATCAAGGCTGGTATCGACTTTTTCGTACATTTCAAACCTTTCAGTTAAGAGTATTTATCAGATCTCCGTAGCCCGAATCACGGACAAACTTCAGGTATTCCTGAAGAAGGGTGGCCGGGTCTGCGTTCCTGATGCTGTGCAATGCTGCTGAATTCATCAATATATTGATCGAAATAATGAACATAAGTATTGAGGCAGCAGCAAGTATGATTCCTGTTATGGCAAAGCTTTTTCTTTCGGGAACATAGGACACAAGGTAGATGATCCCGAATATGAGAGACAGTGCCGAAAGCACGGGGCTAAATAGAGTACAAAAGAGCGATATCGAAAGAATGCCAAGCACCAGGGACGTTATAGCAAAGCCGTTTCCCCTTTTCTTCACCGGAACTCTGTTTTGATTTCCGTTCCCATCCATCAACGCATTCCTTCTATCAATCTCATGTTTCTTTCTATCGTTGCCCGATACACTCCCGCAAATATCAGGTAGAGGACAAAGACAGAAAGATAAGCCACCGCGATCCAGAATGCCGCAGCAGCCACCCTGTTCCCGTCAAAGAGCCTGTTGTGGACAAGGACAAGCACTACTGCAGCCACTGAACTTATTATGCCTCCCCAAAGCGTACAGGAAAGGGGAAAGGCCGCGACTGAAAGGATGAGCGCTATGAACGAAAAGAGTCTGTCCTTTGTATCTCTTTCCATCAGCCAAAATCTCCTGCCTTTTCCACACACATACCGCAATAGAATAGCACAAGAGGGATATGGTTTCAACACTTGCGCTCTCTCAGAAGCATTTTCTGTGATAAAAAAACCCCTTTCATCCTTTGAAAAAAGATGAAAGGGGTTGGAAATTATTATTGTTTTCAGAAGGCTCCCAAAAGGGGATGCTTCTTTGTAAGTTCATCAACTATAGCTCTTGCCTTTTCAATGCCGTTTTCATGCTCTTTTACAACTGCGGCTATAGCCTCTGCGACCTTGTCAAAGTCCTCTTCATCGAGTCCTCTCGTGGTTGCTGCCGGAGTTCCGAGACGGATGCCGGATGTGACAAATGGCTTCTGCGGATCGTTTGGAACCGTGTTCTTGTTTGCTGTGATATGAGCCTGATCAAGCCAGCCTTCAACCTCTTTTCCGGTAAGGGCGTCCGGAACGAGATTCATAAGCAGCAGATGATTGTCCGTTCCGCCGGAGACCAGTGAAACTCCTCGCGCCAGCAGTCCCTTTGCAAGTGCAGCCGCATTCTTTACGATGTTCTCGGCATAGGTCTTGAATTCAGGAGAAAGAGCCTCCTTGAAGCATACGGCCTTTGCAGCTATGACATGCATGAGGGGTCCGCCCTGGATTCCCGGGAAGATAGCCTTGTTGAGCTTGAACTGATCGGCCGCCTCCTGCGTGGCGAGGATAAGTCCGCCTCTGGGTCCTCTCAGAGTCTTGTGAGTCGTTGATGTCACGATCTGAGCATAAGGGACGGGCGACTCATGAACCCCTCCTGCTACAAGCCCTGCGATGTGCGCCATATCGACCATCAATACCGCGCCGACAGAGTCAGCTATCTCACGGAAGCGCTTGAAATCGATCTTTCTCGCATAAGCGCTTGCGCCTGCGATTATCATCTTCGGTGAGCATTCCTTTGCTATCCGCTCCACCTCATCATAATCTATGAAGCCGTCAGCATTCACTCCATAAGGAACTATCTTGAAATAGGTTCCGGAGAAATTCACAGGGCTTCCGTGTGTAAGATGCCCGCCGTGATCAAGAGACATGCCCATGATGGTATCTCCGGGCTTGCAGACTGCAAATTCCACAGCCATATTGGCCTGGGCGCCGGAGTGAGGCTGAAC